>JAISKT010000242.1 GCA_031261295.1 Candidatus Symbiothrix sp.
GATTAAATGTGCTAAATTAGTATTTAACGTGTGCTGAATAGTGCCAAATAATCGCAACTACTCAGCCCCGCTAAATACTAATTTAACTGCTTAACGGTCATCATGAGATTCCTCCCTTCAGTCGGAATGACGGCGCGTTTTTATGATTGGGGGAGGAAGGGATTGGCGCGGCTTCGCCGCGCCAATCCCTTCCTCCCGTTGCCATCCCCGTGGGTACCGTCATTTCGAGCGTAGCGAGAAATCTCATGATAAGCCGTTAATCGCCATTGTAGTTTGTTTCATTGCGCTTGCAAAGACGAGTATGCTAAATTAGTATTTAATGGGGCTGAGTAGTAACCGAACGAAAGCTGTTTAATCCCTGCTATTAAAAAGAAAACTCAATTTTTGTTTTGTATAATCTTCAAATTTTCGGTCGGAACTAATTAATGTAATTCTCTCCGTAATGGCTTGGGAAATATACAGTTTTTTTAGGTTTACGAAAAGTCATGCAGGTTTTTTTTCTGAAGAAAGCTGTTGCATGAGATATACATCTGCGAAGCCTTCCTCGGTTTTTGTCCACGACTTCAGCAAGCCGCTTTCTTCGTATCCGCTTTTTTGAAATAGTTTATAACTTTGGAGATTTGTTTTCGGGACATACGCGTACAACTGTTTCAACGAGAGGAAACGGAAAGCATACTCCTTGATCAATTGCAACGCCTGAAATCCAAACCCTTTCCGGCGGTAATCCGGATCTAATAAAATGCCGACTCCGGCCCGGCGGTTCATCGGGTCAAAATCGTATAAGTCGATGGTTCCGATGGTATGTCCGGAGGCTTTTTCTATCATCATCAGCCGCAACTGATGGGATTGGAAAATGCCCTGCGTTGAACACGAAAGATATTCCCGTAACGCAAACTTGGAATACGGGGTGATCGTCACTCCGTATTGCCACAGGCTGGAGTCGTTTTCCCATTTATATAGGATATCCAGATCTTCGGGTTCCAAGGCCCGCAGTAAGATGTTATTGTTTTCTAATAGTGCCATTTATACTGTTTATTTGTTTGTTATCGGCCAAAAACCGTATCGCTTGAATAACCTGTTTTTCCGGATAATCCATTGTGCGGATCAATTCTTCCACCGTCCTTTCTTTACCGGCTACCTGCGCTACTATTTCCCGGATAATTTGATTCATGGTAGAAGCATCCGGATGTTTATTTTTCTTTGAAAGACACACATCGCAATGCCCGCATTCTCCGGTATCTTTTTCCCCGAAATAGTTCAAGAGGATTTTACTGCGGCAAGATACCGTACTCGATCCGTAATGAATCACATTTTCTACCCGTTCTTTCAAGCGGTCCCGGCGCGCCTCATATACGGAGCGGGGGATTTCAAGGTGCTTCAATTCTTCCCGGTTTTGAACATAATAGATGACCGGGATTTTTTGGGCCGGCACATAATGAATAATGTTTTGTGCAGACAGCAATTTCAAGCCTTCGTACACATCCTCCGGGCTCATCGCGGCCCGCTGGGATAAGAGCGTTTCGTTGATATACACGTAATCCGCAAAAAGTCCGGTGTAGGAACGAAGCGTCACTTGCAACAGATTGTCCAACTCCGGGCTGACGCCTCCGATGTGGTACAAATCTTCCTTGCTTACTGTGAACAGCAGCTTGGAATGTTTATCCGTATCCTCTACGTATTCGATATAACCCGATAAATCCAGGATTTTCAAAGCGCTGTGGACATGCGTCATATTATAATGGAAAACGGAACAGAATTGTTCAAGGACAAAATTGTGTCCGGTATAAATGCCGGTTCCCATGCCGATTTCAAAAAAATAAGCCAATTTTTCATAGACCTCTTTTATAAATTCCCGGTCCGGAAATTCATCTTTGATCCGTTTTTTCAGTTGGCCCTGATCCCGTTCGGTATATAAGGCGACGGCGTACGATTTTTTTTCATCGCGCCCCGCCCGTCCGGCTTCCTGGAAATATTCTTCCAACGAATTGGGTAATTCAAAATGGATGACCACCCGCACATCCGGTTTATCGATTCCCATGCCAAAAGCGTTGGTACAGACAATGATCCGGCATTGGCCGGATTTCCAATTGTTTTGTTTCCTGATTTTTTCGTCTGAGGTAAGTCCGGCGTGAAAAAAATCGGCATCGATGCCTTGCCGTTGCAGTTCCGTAGCGATTTCCTTGGTTCGTTTGCGGCTCCGTACATACACAATCCCGCATCCGGGAACGCTGTTGAGGATTTTGACAATTTCGTACAGTTTATCTTCCGTTTTGCGGATGACGTAAGCGATATTTTTCCGTTCAAAACTTTTGCGGAAGACCTTTTTTTTACGGAAATGCAATTTTTCCTGGATGTCGTCAATCACATCCAAAGTAGCGGTCGCCGTCAAAGCCAGGACGGGAACTTCGGGAAGCAACTCCCGCAATTCGGCAATCCGCAGGTAGGAAGGGCGGAAATCATATCCCCATTGGGAAATACAGTGGGATTCATCCACCGCAATCAGGCAAACGTTCATATCCTGCAGTTTGGCCCGGAACAATTCCGTACCCAACCGTTCGGGAGAAACATACAGGAATTTGTAGCTTCCGAAAATGCAGTTTTCCAAAGCGACTAAGATTTCCGGGTGGCTCATTCCCGAATGCACCATCGTCGCTTTAATGCCTTTTTGCCGCAAAGCATCCACCTGGTCTTTCATCAGGGCAATCAGGGGAGTCACTACAATGCAAATCCCGTCCATTAACAGCGTCGGCACCTGAAACGTCAGGGATTTTCCCCCGCCGGTCGGCATCAGGCCCAAAGTGTCATTTCCTTCATAGACGGAAGTGATGATTTCTTCCTGCAAAGAACGGAAAGAATCGTAGCCCCAATACTCCTTCAGAATTTCCCGGAAACAGATCATTTTGAGAGTTAAGAACTAAAAACTAAAAACTAAAAGTTGGCTGACGCCTGTTCGTTACCGCGCTTTGCGCAACTTTTAGTTTTTAGTTCTTAGTTTTTAGTTTATTTTAATGTCCTTGACTAATAATTGTATGCTTGTAACGTTGTTGTACGTATTTTCTTCGATGGTATAACACATGTCAAACGGCTTTCCGGCTTTGATATCCCTGTAAAAATGGCCCATTCCGAAAGCGATGGCCGGCATCACGCTTTCCGACGAATCGTCCACCACATCCAATTTGATATGGCCCAGTTTTTTGCCCACCAACTTGCTGGTTCCGGAATCTTTTACTCCGAAAGAACAGAAAACCGGTTTTTGATTGTAAGGCCCGAAAGGGTGCATTTTCCGCATATCAGCTAATAAATTGTTGTTGATTTCACAAAATTTCAATGCGGTGTCGATATCCAATGTTTGGGTCATTTGTGCTTCGATCATGTTTTCCTCGGCGTACGCCTCCAAGCGATCCTTGAACAATCCCAAGTTTTCTTCTTTGATCGTGATGCCGACTGCAAAGGTATGTCCTCCGAAATTTTCAAGCAGATCTTTTGCCGATTCGATGGCTGCATAAATATCGAAACCGGTGACGGAACGTGCTGAACCGGAGATAAATCCGTTGGATTCGGTAAATACAATGGCCGGTTTGTAATATTTTTCCGTCAAACGGGAAGCCACAATACCGATCACGCCTTTGTGCCATTCGCGTTCAAAAACAACCACTACTTTACCGCTTATTAATTCCGGGTTTTTCTCGATAATGGCGTAAGCCTCATCCGTAATCCGTTTATCCAATTCCCGGCGGTCGTCATTGTACTGGTCGATATTTTCGCTTTTGGCTTTAGCCGATTTAAAATCTTTGGATAAAAGCAAATCCACGGCTTCTTTCCCGTTCATCATCCGGCCCGAGGCATTGAGGCGCGGCCCGATTTTGAAAACAATATCACTGATGGTGATTTCTTTCCCGGACAATTCACACACATCAATAATTCCTTTCAAACCTTTACTCGGATTTTGGTTCAATTGTTTCAATCCGTAAAAAGTCAGTATCCGGTTTTCACCGGTGATCGGAACAATATCCGAGGCTATACTTACCGCGCACAAATCCAGTAAATTACGAAGGTGGGATAATCCCATTCCATTGCTTAAGGCCAGCGCCTGCATAAATTTGAATCCCACTCCGCAACCGGAAAGATGCTGGTAGGGGTAAGTCGAATCTTCCCGTTTTGCATCCAGGATAGCCACAGCCGGAGGGAGTGTTTCGTCGGGCTTGTGATGATCGCACACAATAACATCAATATGTAAAGTGTTGGCGTAGGCGATCGTATCGACGGCTTTTATCCCGCAGTCCAAGGCAATGATCAGGTTTACACCGTTTTCGTGAGCATAATCAATCCCTTGAGTAGAAATCCCGCAACCTTCTTCCGAACGATCCGGAATATAATAATCCAAATTAGACTTTGAGCAAAACAGCTCCAGGAACTTGTACACAAGCGCTACCGCCGTAGTTCCATCTACATCATAATCTCCGTAAACCAATATTTTTTCCTTATTACCCAGCGCCTTTTCAAGTCGATCGACAGCAATCTGCATGTCCGGAAATTGAAAAGGATCATGCAAATCTTTCAGGCTGGGATTGAAATATTGGGATGCTTTTTCCTCAGATGCGATTCCTCTTTGCGCCAACAAAAGGCAAACCGCAGGACTTAATCCTAATGTCTGAGAAAGATTGTCCCGTTTAAATAATTGATCATGTGTAGGAGATACATAATTCCATTTATTTGACATTTTATGTTTTATTTTTTCTTTCTTCGTTTCTTCTTAAGTTGGTTAAATAGGGTATGTTCTAACAATGGGGGATCTAATTCAAATCACAAAGTTAGTAATTTATTGTAAAAGTCCCCGCTATTTTTGAAAATTTTACAAAAAAAATATTTATTTAACGCAGTACTACTATCATTTTATCAGATAAACCTGCCAAAACAAGGCTTTTGTATTTAACCATAGGGTATGTTTCATTTTTTATCTATTAAAGTATCAAAAGTGCAAATACCGTATCATTCTTACAAGGAAACGATGCAAAGTTTATGTAAAAATGTTAAGAAAAAAAGTAAATTTGCAAGGTAATAAATTGAAGACTTTTTAAAACAATCAATTAATTTTAATTTAAAGAAATGAAAAAACTAATGTTGTTTTTACTGGTGCTATGCACAGGCGTTTACGCTTCGGCACAAACCACTGTCCATGGGGTTGTCTCTTCCGGTGCGGATGGGCTTACAATGCCGGGGGTTAGTGTCACTGTGAAAGGAACAGCTTTGGGAACCGCCACCGATTTAGATGGCAATTTCTCTCTTACTATCCCTTCCGATAAAGCTGTTTTAGTATTTACTTATATTGGTTACAAGGCAAAGGAAGTGGCGGTAACCGGTAGTTCGAGAAATCTCCAGGTCATATTAAATGAAGATACCCAACTCCTGGACGAATTGGTTGTCGTGGGGTATGGAACAATGAAACGGAGCGATTTGACCGGCGCCGTAGCTTCTATCACTGCCGAACAAATCAAGCAGGGTGTGAATACTTCCATCGAGCAGGCCATGCAAGGCCGTATCGCAGGTGTGCAGGTAATGCAGAACTCGGGCGCTCCCGGCGGAGGTATCTCGGTACAGATTCGCGGTATCAACTCCCTGAATGGGAACGAACCGTTGTATGTGATTGACGGGGTGGCTGTCAGCGGACAAACGAGCGGCAACAGCAGTGTGTTGAGTTCCATCAACCCTTCGGATATTGTTTCGTTGGAAGTATTGAAAGATGCTTCGGCAACTGCTATTTACGGTAGCCGTGCCTCCAACGGGGTGGTTTTGATTACCACCAAGCGTGGAGAAGCCGGAAAACCTAAATTAAATTACGAAGGCTATGCCGGTTGGCAACAATTGCCCGGAAAGATCGATGTATTGAACTTGTATGAATATGCCGATTATTATAATACTCGCGCCGAAGTGCAAGGTTGGGGTATTCGTGAAGATTTTCGTGATCCGTCGTTATTGACGGCAGGTACCGATTGGCAAAAAGAATTGTTCCGCACCGCTTTCATGCACAATCATCAGGTAGGTGTGAGCGGAGGAGCCGGAGGTACTAATTATGCAGTATCCGGCGGTTTCCTCAATCAAGACGGTATCGGATTGGGATCCAGTTTCGATCGTGCTTCGTTCCGTGTCAATTTAGATTCGGAAATTACCAAATGGTTGAAATTGGGAGTAAATGCCTCCTATACGCACACCAAACAAGTGGTTACTTTGGATGATAACGGTTTGATTCGAACCGCTTTACAGCAACGTCCCGATATTGCTCCACGCAATCCGGATGGTACGTATGGTTTTCCGCAAGTAGATCAGTTCAATACCTACTACTCCAACCCGCTGTTTGAAGCACAAATGATTGAAAACTATAATACGGGCGATCAAGTAAATTATAATGCCTATGCCAATATCACTCCTGTTAAAGGGCTTGACCTTCGCATGGAATATGGAGGCAATGTAAATCACGGCAACAATTATTTTTTTAAGCCGGAATATAGATATGGAAACAAACAAGAGGAATCCGAATCCCGCCGTGGCTCCAGCAAGGGCGATTATAGTTCATTCAAAACGTACGCCACCTATAACTTCGATTTAGCCGTCGATCATCATCTCTCAATCATGGCGGGTCATGAAGCTCAGGAAGGTAGTTGGGAAAATTTATCGGGCACCCGCAAAGGTTATATCAGCGATGCGATCCATAGCTTGAATGTGGGCGATGCTCTTACCGCTCAGAATGAAAACGGCGGTAATAGCTGGGCAATTGAATCGTATTACGGTCGTTTGAATTATAATTTTGCAGACCGTTACTTATTGACGGCCACTTTGCGCTCGGACGGTTCTTCTAATTTAGGTCCGAACAATCGCTGGGGTACTTTCCCCTCTGCCGCTTTGGCTTGGCGTGTCAATAACGAATCGTTCTTGAAAGACATCGAAGCTATTTCGAACTTGAAGTTGCGCTTGGGTTGGGGTGTAGTGGGTAATCAGAATGCAGGTACTTATGCTTATGGAACGACTATGCAAAGCGTGACCACGGCATGGGGTACCGGCTATTTTCCGGGAAATTTCCCTAATCCCGATTTGAAATGGGAAGAAACAAAAGCCTATAATATCGGCTTGGATATAGCTTTGTTTAAAAACCGCGTAGAATTGGTGGTGGATGCTTACAACAAGAATACAGATAATTTGCTAATGTATGCCAGCTTACCTCAATATATCATTTATATTGATTCAAATGGCGGTATATTGGGGATGACCGCTCCATGGGTAAATGCCGGAGCAATGAACAACAAGGGTATTGAATTTACACTGAATACCGTCAATATCACCAATAAGGATTTTACATGGCGCACCGGACTGACCATGTCGTTCAACAAAAATAAATTGACGAAGTTGTATTCCGACGACTCTCGACTTCTTGGCAAATTGGATGGACAAGCTTATACCTCATCCGAAATAGGACAACCAGTCGGGAAATACTTTGGCTACAACGTGATTGGTATGTTTACACAAGAAGCTGATTTTTATCAACAAAATGCCGCCGGAGAATTTCTGCTGGATGAAAACGGAACACGCATCCCTGTGGCTCGCCCATCCGGTACGGACGATGAACTTTATCCTATCGCAGAAAACAGTATCTGGGTTGGTGACTATATCTTCGAAGACGTAGACAAAGACGGTAAAATTACCGAAGCCGACCGTAAATACATTGGTAACCCCAATCCCGACTTCACTTTTGGTTTCAACAATACATTTACATATAAGAATTTCGAGCTTACTGCCTTTTTCAACGGTAGTGTAGGTAATGATGTCTATAATGTACTTCGTCAGAACTACACCGATCCGCTTGGTTATTCTAATAAATTGAAAGAAGTGGCGGATTATGCACGGGTGGTCCGGATTGATCCGGACGGAACGAATACCATTGACAATGTGTATGTAAGCAACGCGGATAAGGCAAAAGTACAACGGATTTCGGCAGCCGGCCAAAGCAACAACGACAACAACCGTGTCAGTTCACGCTTTGTGGAAGACGGTTCCTATATTCGTTTGAAGAGCCTTTCGTTGGCTTATAATTTGCCTCAAAACTTGCTGGATAAAATCGGTGTGAGTTGGGTGCAAGTATATGCCAATGCACAAAACTTATTTACCATTTCTTCTTATTCAGGCTATGACCCCGAAGTCGGCGCTCAAGGTCAAGATGTGTTGCGTATGGGACTAGATAACGGACGTTATCCTTCTCAGCGGATCTACAACTTTGGTATTAAGCTTAATTTCTAATAAAATAAAAAATAGGATATGAAAATAATAGGTAAAAAAACAACCATAGGTCTGATGCTTGTGTTTTTGTTCATCATCAGCTGCTCGGATAGTTTCCTAGAAAGAAATCCCGAAAGCAATTATACGGGAGAAAGCTATTATTCATCGGACGCAGCCATATTGAAGGCTGTTGAACCGCTTTATAACCGTGCGTGGTTCCCTTTTAACAATCGGGCTATGTTAGGACTTGGCTCCTATCGTGCCAATGACGCTTGGAATCCTTACTCATTCCCCGAATTTGCGCGTTTTCAAACGACCGCATTGACACAAATATTGGTGGATGGTTGGGGATCGCTATTTATGGTCGTCACCATGTCAAACTCCATCTTAAACGATGTACAGAATCATACCGGCCCAGACGTAACAGAAGCTGCAAAAAAACAGGCAATGGGTGAAGCTTATTTGATGCGTGGAGCCGCCTATTTCTATATGTTGCGTATATGGGGATCAACCATCTTGTTTGAAGACAACGACGAATTAATTGCTAATCCCCAACGGCCTCTGAATCCGGAAGAAGATGTATTGAAATTTGTGATTCGCGATTTCCGCAAAGCAGCTGCGTTGTTGCCGTCGGATTTAACTACCAACGGTCGCGCCTCTCAATGGTCTGCAAAAGCTTTGCTGGCAAAAGCCTTGTTGGCGCAATCCGGATGGAATAAAGGCACTCGCGATCAAGCCATCCTGGACGAATGTATCAGCATTTGCGAAGATATTATCGACCATAGCGGTGCGGGATTGATTGATTATGAAGACCTTTTCAAAATGCAATACAACAACAGCAAAGAATCTTTGTTCGCTATGCAATGGGCATTGCCTCCCAGCGGTGGATGGGGATCTCGCAACTCGTTAATTTCCGACCTTTCCTGGGCGGATGTATGCGATGTAAATTGCTGGGGAGAAAGTTTAATGGCAAGTCTCGACATGATAGAAATCTATAATGAAGATCCGAAAGATACCAAACGACTGAAAGCAAACTTCTTCTACGAAGATGCGTATTACGATTATATTAAATCTGACGAGGGCGGATATACTTACGACAAGAAATGGATGCATGTCAAAAAAGGGGTAGTCGGCACAAAAGCGGATAATGGCGGACATCTTGAGGCGCAGGCATCTCCTCTCAATACATATATCATTCGTTATGCGGATGTACTGTTAATCCATGCGGAAGCTTCCTTGGGCAATAGCACAGAATTGGCAAGCGGACGGGGATTGGAAAGTTTCAACTTGGTTCGTAACCGTGCAGGTGTGGATCCAAAAAGCAAAATCACCTTTGCCGATCTTATCCGCGAACGCCGCATCGAATTTTGTATGGAATATTGCACTTGGTTTGATATGGTCACCTGGTATCGCTGGCAGCCCGAATATATGCTTGACTACTTCAACAACAAGCAACATCGTGCTTATGAAATTCAGGCAGGAGGTATCGACTATGATTACAAGGAAGATGGCAGCGGCACGATTGATTATTGGCTTATCAATTGGTTCGACCAAGACAATCTCGTGCAAGAGAAAGCGACTAAGTATTGGAGATACACCAAGCGTGATGATGAAAATAACATTATTCAGACTGAAGCGCAGGGTTATGTTTTCCCCGGTATTTTTGAATATACCAATGCAAGTGAGACTTTCAATCGCATAAAGATAACCCCGGAAAATGTGTTCCTGCCCTATCCGGAAGTTGACGTTTTGCAGAATTCGCTGTTGAAAGGAGAGCCGCAACCGTATAATTTCAGTGAAGAATAAATCAATGATTTATTAACCGATTAATACAGAATAAAAATGTTTAAAAATAAAATTTATTTAAGAATGAGTTGGTTGATGATACTGACATTGGTATTTCAACTCCATTTCACTTCGTGTCAAGACGAAGACAGCGCAGGCGGCGCCCCGGTCATTGAAGGCGTGCGTGTACCTAATCCCGAACAGGCGGATAGTCTATTTGTAAAAGCCTCTCCCGGCTCCATAATAGCTATTATAGGGAGAAATTTACAGAATGCCCAACACGTTTACATCAATGATCAAGATGTCTATTTTAATTCGACAATGAATACGAATCATAGCATCATGTTAACTATTCCAACGGAAGAAAATGGTTTTGTGCTGACTCCGTGGGACAAAGATTTGAAAGCGGAAATCCGGGTGGAAACACCGGGTGGTGTAGCTACTTATGCATTTCAGGTGCTCAGTCCGTCACCCAGCGCTCAACGTATTGCCGGAAGCTATCCGCGCGAAACAGGCAATGAACTGGTATTGTACGGAAGAAACTTGGTGGATATTACTCGCGTGTATATAACCGATTTGACTCCGGAAGAAATCGCCGAGTCGGAATCCGAAACGATCGGTGGCAATCAAGTGGATGTATCCGGATATATCCTAACGCAAAATCACTATTTAGACAATAAATCGAAAACCTACGTTACAGAATCTGTCCTGACATTCGACTTGCCCAACCTCTCTTTCGATAGCGGGTCGATGGTCGTAGAATGTGCCGCCGGTAATGCGATTGTAATCTATGCAAAACGTCCGCCGCGTCCTGTTGTTACCAAATTATCTACCGATATGCCTATCCCAGGCGCTACGGTAATTGTAACCGGCTCCAATTTCATTCAAGTGGAATCGGTAAAATACGGTAATGAAGTGATTAGTGATTTGTATGTGTCCGCAACAGAAGATACGGTCACATTCACGATGGGCGCCAAGCCGACTGCTCACACTTCGGCATTAACCGTGGTAACTCCGGGTGGAGAATCCGTTGGTCTCCCGTTCTACGAATACGAGCGCTTATTGCTGGATTTTGATACGAGTGAGTTGGGTGTCAATTTAACATGGAGCCCTGATGCTGCGTATAAGGTAGCCGATGGTTCTACAGCGCCATTTGTATCCGATGGAACATTTGCTTTGATCGAAGCACAAGACAATGGCTATAATTATTGGGGTACCATGATATACTGGCAAAAGAGTTGGGACAACCTTGCATTCGTTCTGCCGGGTTACGATCTGATTCCGGCAAATACACCTGCCAACGAAGTATATATAGCCATGGAAGTTTACAATGCCAATCCATTTCTATCCGATGGCACAAGCTTTATGCGTTATGAATTACAAGCGCTGGGAAATGACGCACTCATCACATACGACAATGAGCGTGTTTATGGCACCGATGGCAGTACGTTGGGGCTGAAAGATTTGGTATTACCGGATATTGATGACAATCAACCCTTGAATCAATGGTATCGCGCCGTATTGCCTATAAGCAAGTTCAACAAATTTGCCACTTATCAGGATTTGGTCAATGCCAATATCAACCGGATTCGTCTGCAGGATATTAATCAGGGTGGAGTCCATCAGACATGGTATGTTTGTGTGGACAATGTTCGTTTGATAACGAAATAAAATTAGCTAAAAAAGGGAGAGGCAATCTCTCCCTTTTTTATTTTAGTATCATCCTACCCAAAAATTAGATTATAATATGAGGCATAAAATATTCTTGCTCTCTTTACTATTCCTTTGTCTGTTTTCTTGCGGTGACAAAGAAGAAGAAAATACATTGAAGTGGTTGTCCTCCGTTCCCGAGGATAATGCAAAAGCCGTTTCTTCGCTTACAACCGGAGAAATCGTGTTGACTTATGACCGGGAGATTGTGATTGCTACACCGCACGGCATCACACTGAATGGAAGCGCCGTCACAACCAAGGTCGCCGTTTCCGGCAAAGACCTGAAAATCGCCGTGCAATTGGCATCGGAAACAAGCTATCAATTAATCGTACCGGCAAAAAAAGTACAAGCCCGTACTGACGCGGTACAAGCCGGTGAAGTGAAAATCTCTTTCCAAACCCAAAAAGAATATCCGGTCGAAGAATTTCCTTTAGTGGTGAAGAATCCTTCCCCCGAAGCCGTGAACCTTTATAATTTTCTCAAGGAAAACTATGGTAAAAAAATAATATCCGGAATGATGGCCAATGTCAACTGGAATATCTCTGAAACCGAATGGGTTTATCAGCAAACTGGTAAATATCCGGCATTGAACGGCTTCGATTATATCCACCTGATGTATTCGCCCGCCAACTGGATAGATTACGGAAATACGCAAGTGGTGGAAAATTGGTGGAACAACCACGGTATTGTAGCCGGTATGTGGCATTGGAATGTGCCGCAAAGCAAAGATTCCGGTAATTACGCTTTCTATACCACTGATACATCCTTCGATATTCGTGAAGCCGTGAAAGAAGGCACCTATGAAAACGGCGTAGTGAAAGCCGATTTGGAAAAAATTGCCGGTTACCTTTTACTATTGAAAAATAAAAATATACCGGTCTTGTGGCGGCCGCTGCATGAAGCTGCCGGAGGTTGGTTCTGGTGGGGCGCCAAAGGCCCCGAACCCTGCAAAGCCCTCTGGAAAATGATGTTTGACTATTTTGAAGAAAGAGAGTTAAACAACCTCATTTGGATTTGGACAGTCGAACCGAAAGACATCGTAGGCGGAACGAATGTTTGGTATCCGGGCGATGAATATGTAGATATTATTGGACGGGATGCTTACAATACTACTACGGCAAAAGGAATGCTTGATGAATACAATATGTTGAAAACTCGTTATCCGGATAAACTAATCACCTTGAGCGAATGTGGAAATGTAGCCGGCATCACCGAACAATGGGACGCAGGCGCCACTTGGTCGTGGTTTATGCCTTGGTACGATCCGACGAACCATTCACATGCCAGTGCAGCCTGGTGGAAAGCTGCTTTTGACAATGACAAAGTTATCTCCCGGGATCAAATGCCCAGTCTCAAATAAAAAATACACGACAAATGCAAAATATAAAAAAAATGAGTTACGTCATTGCGAGCGAAGCGAAGCAAACTAAACGTTGTACGGTCTATAAATTAGTTCTGGTTTGCTTTGCTTCGCTCGCAATGACGGGTTCGCCACTTTTTGGACAATCCACTTATTTAGACAAGACCCAGCCCATTGAAAAGCGGGTGGAAGATTTGTTAAGCCGCATGACTTTGGAAGAAAAAGTCGGACAGATGAATCAGTTTGTCGGTTTGGAACACATGCGGCGGGCGGAAAGAAATATGTCGGAAGCGGAATTGAAAAACAATATGGCTGCCGCATTTTATCCGGGTGTCAACTCGTATGATGTAGAACGCTGGACCAAAGAAGGTCTGATCGGTTCGTTCCTGCATGTACTCACCATTGAAGAAACCAATTACTTGCAAAGCTTAGCTCTGCAAAGCCGCCTGAAAATTCCGTTGATTATCGGCATTGATGCCATTCACGGCAATGCCCTCGCCCCCGATAATACGGTATATCCTACGAATATCGGCTTAGCTTGTTCGTTCGATACGGTGATGGCTTACAAAATAGCTCAACAGACCGCCCGCGAAATGCGGTCGATGAACTTGCATTGGACGTTTAATCCCAATGTTGAAGTCGCCCGCGATCCGCGTTGGGGCCGGGTCGGCGAAACCTTTGGGGAAGATCCGTATTTAGTGTCGCTATTGGGACGCGCTTCGGTGAAAGGCTATCAGGGAAATTTCGGTTCCGGCGATGTATTGGCTTGCATCAAGCATTTTGTAGCCGGAAGCCAGCCGGTCAATGGCGCCAATGTGTCGCCGGCGGATGTGTCGGAACGGACACTGCGTGAAGTTTTTTTCCCGCCTTTCCAAGTGGGAGTAGAGGCAGGCGCCGGTTCGTTAATGACTGCCCACAATGAGATAAACGGTATTCCCGCCCACGAAAACGACTGGTTGATGGAAGATGTGTTGCGAAAAGAATGGAACTTCAAAGGTTTTGTGGTAAGCGATTGGATGGATATCGAACGACTGTATGATACACATGCTACGGCTTCGAGCTTGAAAGAAGCGTTTTACCAGAGCATCATGGCGGGAATGGATATGCACATGCACGGTGTACGCTGGAATGAAATGGTTTGCGAATTGGTCAGGGAAGGTCGTATTCCCGCGAGCCGTATCGACGAATCGGTTCGCCGGATTCTGTTCGCTAAATTTGAATTGGGATTGTTCGATGAAAATCCGGTTTGCGATCCGGTCGAATCCATGAAAATCCGCCTGAGCGCCGAACATCGTCAAACAGCATTGGAAGCGGCCCGCAACAGTATTGT
>JAISKT010000282.1 GCA_031261295.1 Candidatus Symbiothrix sp.
TTTTGGAGGAGTTAAAAAATTACGGGGCGGAAATCAAATACAGCCGCATTCGGGATACGTATTTATACACAAACGATTTTGACCCCGCTTCGGTAAAGGAACTTCAGTTCAAGCCGTAATCTAAGATTTATCTTATCGGGTATGTCGTAGGTCGGAACTAATCAACGTAATTTTCTCTGTAATGGCTTGAGAGATGATTATATGATCATAAGAGTCGTTATGAAGCTCTATCTAATGGATGAAATGCTTTATAATGTCACCGTGACAAGCTGGGAAAGTTTCAAAACTATCAAGATATACATGTAATTCTTCTTTCGTACCGCATGAAGCTACGATAGGACTATTTTCAGCTTCTTTGATCATTTTTACAAATTCGGGATTGTATGGCGATCTTTCTATTTCAATTCCTTTGGTAGAAAAAAAAACGCGTAACTCGGATCCGTATTTTTTTAGGTCAATGCGAGCAAAAATAGGTACACCCTTCGCATTGTGTTCGATATATATTCCTGCAGTTTGTGTCATAATTATAAATTTACACTACAAAATTAATCATTATATTTGAAAACTACACTATTTCTTTAACGCAAAATATTTTTTTTACTGTTTGTACTGTTGGAACACTTTTACCAGTAATTTTTACAGTATTGCGGATTGATTGACCGACTTTCAAATGTTTAATAATATCTTTATGTTCTGTTTTTAGTTGTATCTCTGATTTTATTCTCATTCAAAGTTTCGATCACTTTTTTATTATTAAATTTATTTGCAGGGAGTATTTGGGAAGTTCTGCAATGACAACCGGAGGAAGTTTTAGTGCCGGATTTTTGGGAACTGCGACGGTGAAAGATGAGTTAAGAGGTTTTTCTTACTTTTTTTCGCAGTTTTATTACTTTTCTTTCAAGAACATATCATATTGAATATCAGAAGCATAGATCATTCTTTTTACTTTTTTCCGCAGTTTTATTACTTAACTATCTGCCAAACAGCAAACTTTTTCGATGCGGAAATATTTTTTATTTTCGCCTCTTGATAAGATAATTCAGTAATCAGATTTGATATTTTCTTTTTCTTTTTTATTGTTGTTAAATCTGTCGGCAACAGAGGTAACACTAATGTTTCTATTTCCTCTTTTGACGCAGAGCCTTTTTCTTTAAGTAAACCCACTATTTTTTCTTTTAATTCGCTGTTAGATAAATGAGCTAGCGTTGCATTTCCCACAATTTGAAGTGAAGTTGCCCTGCCTTTAACAAATTTCAATTCCCGCAACCGTGCAATTTCTGTTTCACTGACAGGCTGTTTTTTCTGTACTTTGTCCAATGCAATTACATCCTCCAGCGATAATTCGGGGTGAGCATTAAGTATGTTTGTATAATTTTCATCTATCAATTCGCCATATACGGTTACTTTGGTATGGGTTTCATCCGAAATATCATAATCCGGCAACGGAAAAAGGCGTTCCTTTTGAATGGTAAAAATCTTTTTGATACCATTCCCGACTGTTTCAATCATATTCAGATTAACCATTGCAGACGCTAAAAAGGGATTGCGGTAATAATCCTGCGGACTGTTTAAACGGATAATTTCTTCGACAGAATTGGGGATAAATCCGCCTGCATTTTGAAAAATCAATTTGTCGTTATACTCCAAAATGATAATGCGGCTACTTTTTCTATAATCTGAGTGCGCCACACAATTTTGAAGCAATTCGCGGATTACCCATTTATCATAATGATTTACTTCTCTGGGATACAGTGTATTATCGTCAATCATATAGCTGTATCGCATATTACGGATACAATCAAGAGCCTTATTGACTGTCAAAATAAACGGCGTATGAAAATGTTCAAAACCGCCGGGCGCATCTTTCAACACCCATGTTATTTGTGCTATTGCAGGCGATATTAACGCACTCGCCTCGTCTTTTCCAAGCAACAGGATAGCAGTATTAGTAATTTGTCCGTTCAGCGTTACTTTGGCTTTATTCAGGAAAGTTATATCGTCCCAACTATCTACATCTCTTTCCAAAGACGGATTACGCAGTTTGTACTGTTCCCGCGCTTTGAGGATAGCCTCTTTATCCAAGTCGTCTATCGTTGCATCAGGTACTATTTTCCTTGACCAATCTCTGTTTGCCGCCTGATTGCGTATTCGGTCTATCTTTTCAATATTCATGGCTGTTATCAACCCCGAAAATCAGCCACGCACAGAATTAACCTTTCAGGTTTTTTAGCCATGCGCTTTTCGTTGAGTAGAAGACAACTCTACTTTCCGGTTTGTTTGACCAACCGGATGCTTCCATCGGGATTATACTCCAATTTGTCCACACAAATCGACCGGAGCCAATCGTTGAATTCCCCGTTTTCTTTGGAAAGCGAACTGTTGTGATAAAACGAATACCATTGCCCTTTGTATTCCACAATGGAACCGTGATTGGTATAACTGTTGGTCGGTTCCATATAAATACCCATCGATTTCCAAGGGCCTAACGGACTGTTGCTGATAGCATAACGCATCCGGTTGTCACCTTGCACGCCGTCTTTCCAATTATCATCGTGATTGTCGGAATACGAAAGATAATAGATTCCGTTCCGCTTGTGCACCCAAGTGGCTTCGTGGAAATCTTCCAAACCTTCCATTTTCTGCAACTTACCGTCCAACTCAACCATGTTGTCTTTGAGTTTTCCGCCAAAGGAAGTTCCGCCGCCGCCTTGATAAATATAAGCCTGTCCGTCATCGTCCACAAACACACAAGGATCGATATGCGGTTCCATGCCTTCGATGTAACCGGCTACGGTAAAATCTTTTGCCGGATATTTACTGGTGGCCACACCGATTTTCCAGGAATCGTTCCACTTGGAATCGCTGGGGTGGGGAAAATAGAAATAATAGGTTCCATTTTTGTAAGCGCAATCGGGCGCCCACATAAAACCGCCTTCGGGACGTCCCCAGGGCACTTCTGTGGAACGCAAGATTTCGCCGTGGTCGGTCCAATTGACCATATCGTCCGTTGAAAAAACATGGTATTGATCCATTAAATCGCAACCTTGCGGCGGAGCAATGTCGTGGGAGGAATATACATACAAACGGCCGTCTTCCCACACATGGG
The DNA here is from genome assembly GCA_031261295.1 of Candidatus Symbiothrix sp. Classification (GTDB taxonomy): domain Bacteria; phylum Bacteroidota; class Bacteroidia; order Bacteroidales; family Azobacteroidaceae; genus Azobacteroides. The sequence continues at coordinate 3,107 of JAISKT010000282.1, forward strand.
CGGAAGGATCGGCGGTGTAGAGATGCCGGATAAAGGGATTTTCCTGCGCCAAACAGCCGTTGGCCACAAGCAGAAGTAATACGAGAAATAAATTTGTTTTCATGATCTTATTTTTTAATCAACTTTGTTTTAACAGGTTTATCCTTAAGCATTTCCGCGGCTTGGCCCGCCAGTTTCAAATAATAATCACTGCCTAAATCGGCATCCAACGGGAGGAAATAACTGTCTCCTACCGGAACTTCGGTGGCGCATTTGAAAATAGCTGTTCCCTCGTCTATTTCATCAAACATGGCCAGATAAAGCATTTCCGCACCCTGATGGATATGGCTCGAAAGCTGTTTC
>JAISKT010000332.1 GCA_031261295.1 Candidatus Symbiothrix sp.
ATGCGCATGTGTCCTGAAAAATGTTTCATACATATTTATTTAAGTAGTGGTAAAGATAGATTGAATAAATGGATTGAATGCGCCCATATTATTCAAAAAAGAAAAATATTTGGTCAAAAGTGATTATTTCGACTCTTATACGTCGCTGTTTAACAATATTTTGCGAATTAATAGCAAAATAATTAAAAAAAATGTATATTTGCAAAAATAGCACAAATTTTAAGTAATTATTTAATTTTAAATACTTTACGGAATGAGCAAATTAAAAAATTTCGTAGTGGCAAGCGTATTCGTATTGGGTTGTACGTTTTTTGCCCATTATTCAACAAATTTCAAAGAAATATCTGATTGTGAAGATGAAGATTGTGAACGGTGGATAGGATACGATGATTATGGTTATCAGGTAATCAAAGAAAATTCAACCGAACCAATCAAAAAAACGGGATGGTCTTTCTTGAAAAAAGGAACACCGAAAGGAATGGTAGAACGCATTGAAAAAGCCATTCGGCATTTAAATTCGTTTTGCGAACGCGATGACGATTTATTTTAATTATTTAATTCTCAATATATTTAATTTAAAATTATAGGAGATTTTAGAAATGAAAAAATCCGTAATATTTTTAGTAGGCACACTTCTTATTAGTATGGGTTTGTTTGGGCAAAGCAAGCAGCCGAATACATATTTAGATGCTCTGGAATTGGCTCGATTTTATAATCTTGCCGATACTACAAAATTCTATAATATTCTTAGTAAAAAAAATTATGGGGGTATTGAAAAGTTGAAAAACAACCCCTTTTTTAATAAAGAAAATGATTACTTATTAAATCCAATGACATCGGACGCTGGGAAAAATTTACAGGAATTATTTGCTGAGAAATTCAAAAAAGAGGAAAATGATGTATCACTAAAATTGGAAAATAATCTCATAAGTAAAAACTTGTTAGAAGCAGATACTGATTTATCTGAAAAACAAGAGTATTATAATGAATTGCTAAAATCAATAAATGAGACAGATATTACTGATTCCACATGGTTTAATCAAAAAATGGAATCAAAAAACGATTCGAATGCAACAATTGATTCGGTTGCGATTTATATCGAAAAAAACAAACGGATGGAACAACAATCAAAAAAGAGGGAAGAATCGGAAAATTTGCAAAATGAAATATCTAAATTGTTGGATGCAAAAAAGATAATGGAAGAAGAACGGTTAAAAAAACAAAATCAAAAAGAATTAAATTCAGAACAATTAAAACTAATAAACGAAGCTATAGAAGAGTTGGAAAGAAAGCGAAAAGAGAATAGCATAAAAAATACAACATACAATAACAAAATATTGGCAATAAATACTGCTGTATCGGTACATGATAATTACACCAAACTACCCAAAACGAGTGAATATACAATAAAAGAGCTATCAGGCACTACAGGCTCGTGGCAGGCAGCGGCAATTAATGGCACTGCAAACTTTATGGCTGGACGATTCAAACAAGAAGTCTTACAAATGGTTATAAAACAATTATTTAAAGAAATAAAAATAGGTACAACGGTTAAAAGTGTCTTTCCAAAGACATACGAAATTTCTAAAAAATTTAGCAATGCAGATGCCTATTATTCTGCTGATTTGGAACTATTACGACAAACAGTTCAGATTGACATAGAAAATCTGCCATACAATATAGGCAATAATTTAAATATTATTTTCCCAAAAATGTCTGATAAAGCACAAGATATGATAACCGTGGGGAAAAACATTGTATCATACAGTAATAATGGATATTCCTTAAATCACTTATTTACAGCATTAGCAAATGAAAAATACAATTCTGACACGATTCAAAATTTTATGCAAACTACGGACTTGTTTTCTCAAGCATTATTGGCAGATTCTGCTTCTGTATCTGCTTGGATAAATCCATTAAATGTATTACCTAAAAATCTAACTACTCTTGAAAGTCGTTTTTTTTATGGATTACTATATCAGCAATTACAGGATAATATTTTGGTCCCTGATACTTTAAAAAAGAATGAAGATTTATCTGTGATTACGGAGAAATTGCAAATGCTATGTGTTTTTTCAATTAAATTGGATAATCTAAATAATTTTTTGAAATTTAAAAATTACAATATTCAAACAAAAGATGACTATTTTGCCTATATCAATGCAATCAACCAATCTATACATTACTTTGCAACTTCTTTAAACAATCTGAATTCGGCAACAGAAATATTACCATCGAAATTATTGGATAAAACTACAGATTATTTGTCTTTGGTAGAATATACTATGCAAGGAAATTATCAGAAAGCCATTTCTAATCTGTTAATTGAAATGATTGATGAGAAAGCAGGAGAACAAGATTATAAACTTATAAGAACTTTGACCCTTCTTTCTCAATTACCAACAGTACAAAATTCAAAAGAAATGGAAAATCTATTACAGGCACACGCTTTACCAATGGGAAGTTCGTCCATCAAACGAAAGAGTAGATTTAACCTTTCCGTAAATGGCTATGTAGGTTTGACTTACGGATTTGAATGGGATGCGCCGGGCGATTCGACAGGGTACCAGAACTTTGGTCTTTCAGCTCCAATTGGGTTAGCTTTAACAACATGTGGCGGAAAATGGACATTCTTTGGGAGTGTACTGGATTTAGGATCGATTTTGAATGTTAAATTGAAAGATAACTCAAAACCTTATGACGATATAAAGATTGAGCATTTCTTTACTCCGGGGCTTGGCGTATTTTATAACATTCCTCAATGCCCTGTAACCATAGGCGCTCATTGGTGTTACGTTCCCTATTTACGAAAGGAAGAATCAAAGTTTATGAGTGTTTTTAGAGTAAACGCCTCTGTTTTAGTTGACATACCTTTATTTACTCTGGTTCATAAAGACAAGAAGCCTAAAGCTAAGAAATGAACCAAATTTGAATGTTATTTCAGTTGGATATATTGGATTTTAAAATTAAATATGTATTATGATGAAGAAAGTATTGATTTATGTGGCGTATTTCATGACATTTGCTGTCACCATGCAGGCTCAGGATAACAAACTGGCTGAGCTGCTATCATCGGCTCGCGAGGCGTTTGACAGCGGCGAGTATAGTAAAACGCTGACCATTGCGGCGCACATTCAAGGAAAACAAAGCAACTTGCATTAAAAAATCCTGCATTTTTCTCGCCTGCCTTTTTGCCACCGTTGCAATGCAGGCACAGTCCGTAGCCGAATGGATGCAAACCGCGCGTGCCGCCTTTGGAAACAGCGAATACCGCACCGTATTAACCAATGCAGAAGAAGGAGGTACAATATGAAATCAACAAAATTATTTTTAGCAGGTGCACACTATTCGTGTGCACCTGCTCTTTTGCGCAAACCTTTTGCCATTTAAGTAAAATAATTATCTAAGAATAGAGAAAATTGTGTACTTTTGTGACGTTTTAAGCAAATAAAAGATGAGTAAAAAAGCGCTTTTTATAGACCGGGACGGTACAATCATCCTGGAACCGCCGGTGGATTTGCAGGTGGACAGTCTGGAAAAATTAACTTTTGTACCCGGCGCCATTACCGCGCTCGCATCCATTGCCAAATTGGATTTTGAATTGGTTTTAGCGACCAATCAAGATGGGTTGGGTACCGACAGCTTTCCCGAAGCCGATTTTCATCCGGCACACGACAAGTTTTTACTAACGCTTGCCGGCGAGGGCGTGGTCTTTGCCGACCAAATCATCGACCGCACGTTTGAATACGAAAATGCGCCTACACGCAAACCGCGCACAGGACTGTTCGGGAAATACTTGGACGGCGACTACGATTTGGCCCATTCGTTTGTCATCGGCGACCGGATGACAGATATACAATTGGCTAAAAATCTGGGAGCCAAAGGCATTTTATTTCAACCCGAAGAACAAGGTTTTGTGATGCTTGAAAAAGCCGGATTACAAAACAGTTGCGCTTTGATTACCGATAATTGGCAGAAAATAGCCGGATTTTTACGCACCGAAGACCGCACGGCAACGATTACCCGCCATACTTCCGAAACAAAAATAAATGTTACCCTCGATTTGGACGGACAGGGAACATCCGAAATGGCTACCGGATTGGGATTTTTTGACCACATGCTTTGGCAAATTGTTCATCATGCAGGTGTTAGTCTGTCGGTAAATGTGCAAGGGGATTTGTACGTTGATGAACATCATACGATAGAAGATACCGGCATTGCCTTGGGCGAGGCAATATTACAAGCATTGGGTTCCAAACGAGGCATTGAACGCTACGGATACGTTTTGCCGATGGACGAATGTGAAGCATTGGTGTTGTTAGATTTCGGCGGACGTGTCGATTTTCAATGGGATGTACCGTTTACTCGCGAAAAAATCGGGGATGTCCCGACCGAAATGTTCAGCCATTTTTTCAAAAGTTTTGCCCAAGCCACGCGTTGCAACCTGCACATGGTGGCGAAAGGTGAAAACGAACACCATAAAATTGAAGGCGTTTTCAAGGCATT
>JAISKT010000104.1 GCA_031261295.1 Candidatus Symbiothrix sp.
GACTGTCCGCCGGGCAAGCCTTGTCCCATTACCCACATGGTACGTACCAAAGCAGCGGTTTTCCAATCGCCTTCCGCGCCGAAACCATACCCTTCCGCCATTAAGCGTTGGGAAGCAAAGCCCATTAATTGTTTCATGCCTTCCAATTCGTCGAAACTTGTCGTAAATGCTTTCGCTCCTTTTTCTTCCAAGAAACGGCGCAAACCGATTTCTTGAGCAGCAGCATCACGCACGTGTTGATGTTTTTCCGCACCTTTTTTGCAATCATCGGCAAAGTCGTACAATTTTTCGTATTCGGCAATCAACCCATCGATTTCCGCTTCGGTAACTGCCTCAACATAAGGAACTAATTTGGCAATCGGTGCATTGTCCACATGATAGCCCAAACGAATTTCCGCTTCCACTTTGTCGCCATCGGTTACAGCAACGTTATTCATATTATCGCCAAAACGGATGATACGCATCTCTTGAGAATCCGCCCAAGCAGCGGCGACACGCATCCAACCGGCAATTTTTTCGTGAGTCGGTTTGTCTTTCCAATAACCAACCACCACTTTGCGCGGTTTGCGCAGGCGGCTGGTAATAAAACCAAATTCGCGGTCGCCGTGTGCCGATTGATTCAAATTCATGAAATCCATGTCGATTTCATTCCAAGGAATTTGCTCATTATATTGCGTATGCAGATGCAATAAGGGCTTTTTGAAATCCAACAAACCATGAATCCACATTTTGGCAGGCGAAAATGTGTGCATCCAGGTAATGACACCGATACATTTGGTATCGCCGTTGGCCGCACGCAAAATGTCCGACACTTCACCGGACGAATTGGCTGTACCTTTGTAAACCACTTTTACAGGCAAATGGCCCGAATCGTTCAATCCTTTTACTATTTCAGTAGAATGTGCATCTACTTGTACTACTGCATCACCTCCGTACAACAATTGTGCGCCGGTGACAAACCATACTTCTAAATCTTTGAAATTTTCCATGCTATTTGTGTTTTTTGTGATTATTTTTTTATTGAAAATTTGTAAATGCAAGTTTGTGTGTACCTTTCATCCGGATTCACACGAGTGGTCGGAAATTCCGGATGATTGGGTGTGTCGGGATATTTTTGTGTTTCAAGTGCAATGGCGCAACGGTAAATCATTGGTTTGTCGTATTTTCCGTTTACTTTTCCATTAAAGAAATTACCCGTGTAAATTTGGATGCCGGGTTGATCGGTATAAACTTCCAATACCCGACCGCTTTCCGGTTCGTAGAGCGTAGCCGCTAATTCCACGCTATTTTCGGTGGAATGATTAATCACCCAATTGTGGTCGTATCCGCTTCCGACTTTTAATTGTGGATTATCGTCCCCAATTCGTTCGCCGATGAGGGTAGGGGTGTTGAAATCAAAAGGCGTTCCGACTACCGGAAGTAATTCGCCCGTAGGAATTAACAAGCTATCTACCGGAGTGATAGCCGCAGCATTGACGGTTAAAATATGCCCCAAAATATCGCCGTTTCCGGCGCCCTTCAAATTGAATTGCGAGTGATTGGTGAGATTGATATGTGTCGGTTTGTCGGTAATGGCCGCATATTCGATTTTCAATTCATTATCGGAAGTCAGCGCATAAGACATTTGTACAGTGACCGTTCCGGGAAAACCTTCCTCTCCGTCGGGAGAAACAAGCGATAACTGAATACTGTTGCCGGTCACGGCTTCTACTTTCCAAACACGACTGTCAAAGCCTTTTAGGCCGCCGTGCAAACAATTGCCCTTATCATTGTTCGGCAGTTGGTAAGTGACATCATCAAGTGTAAATTGTGCTTTGGCAATCCGGTTGGCATAGCGACCGACAGCCGGCCCCAAAAATCGTTCACCTTGATTATGGATGTATTTATCCATACTGTCGAATCCAAGCACTACATCTTCGGATTTGCCGTTTTTGTCCGGCGCCCAAAGCGAAACGATACGACCGCCATAATTGGTCACTTGCACGATCAATCCGTTGCCGGAATCAAGCGTGTATAAAGCAACCGGTTCGCCGTCGATGGTGGTGTTGAAATTAGCTGCATCAATCAACGGCAATTCTTGTTGAAAAGATTTGCTACAAGCAAATAAAAAGATAACTGCAAAAGCTATCGAGTAGAGTAAATTTTTCATGGTGCTATTTTTAATTCGTTATTGTCCGTAATAAGCATTTGGACCGTGTTTCCGGTAAAAATGCTTTTTTATCAATTCGTCATTCATTTTTAATTGCGGATTGATACCCAAAGCGATATACGCCATTTTAGCCAATTGCTCCAGTACCACGGCATTATGTACAGCGTTATGCGCATCTTTTCCCCAGGCAAACGGGCCGTGATTATTCACGAGGACACCGGGGGTATATTCCGGATTGGATCCGAAAAAGCGTTCGACGATGACCTTTCCCGTTTCTGCTTCATAAGTGCCTTCGATTTCTGCTTTCGTCATTGGACGGGTACAGGGAATGGCATCTTTGAAATAATCGGCATGGGTAGTGCCGATATTGGGAATATCGCAACCGGCTTGCGCCCAGGAAGTAGCATACGTAGAATGGGTATGCACAATGCCTCCAATAGCAGGAAAAGCTTTGTACAATGCCAGATGCGTTGCCGTATCGGAAGAAGGTTTCAATTTCCCTTCTATCAATTTCCCGTCCAAATCCAATACAACCATATCCTCCGGCTGCATATCCTCGTATGAAACGCCGGAAGGCTTAATGACGACTAAGCCTTTTTCCCGGTCAATGCCGCTGACATTTCCCCAGGTAAAAATGACCAAGCCGTGTTTGACTAAGTCTAAATTGGCTTGATAAACTGTTTGTTTTAATGTTTTCATCCTTATTTGTATTAAGTGTACTTTTTTACACTTATAAAACACGCTACAAAGATAAATAATAAGCGTAATTTTTTACACTTACTTCCTAATGTTATACAACATATTTATGAAAATTATAGGGAAAAATAATAGCCGTCTTCTAATAAGCGGTCGTATTTTTCTTTATTGAAACGGTAATAGAAGGCTCCTTTTTTAGAAAACAGCTTGTCTTTTTCATCTAATTTTTCCAAAATATCCATTTCAAAAAGTTTTTTGCGGAAATTTCGTTTATCCAAAGGGCGTTGGTAAATAGCTTCATAAAGCAATTGTAGTTGAGGCAGCGTGAATTTTTCGGGAAGAAGATTAAACCCGACAGGGCGGGTCGTAGTCCGGCGTTTCATTAATTTAAGCGTATCCTCCAAAAAACGGTTATGGTCGAGGATTAACTGTCCGACATTATTAATATTGATCCATTCGGCATTGTGTTTCTTTTCCAGTTTTTCATCAAACAATTCCATATCAATCAAAGCGTAATAGACCACAGAGATCACGCGCTCCCCAATATCCCGGCCTACCTCGCCATACGTGCCCACCTGTTCCATATAAACGTCTTCAATACCGGTGGATTCAAAAACAACACGCGACACGGTTTCGTCCAGACTTTCATTCGTCCGGACAAAACCTCCCATTAAAGAGCGTTCTCCTTTCAAAGGTTCGAATTTCCGTTTAATGATCAATACATGGATGGCATTTTCCTTAAAACCAAGAATAATACAATCGACTGAAACATATAATTTATCTTCTTGAAGATAGAATTGAGTCATGCTAATTTTATTTTTATAAACGCGGATGCAAAGGTATCATTTTCTTATCAGATATGAAAAATACGTATCAATTTATATAGCTTTGAAGAATGTGGAACTAACGTTTGATTAAACGAGCTTTCATAATTCCCTGTTTTTTTACCCGACCACAAATCCGTGAAGGAGTAATACCCGCTAAGCCCAAGCTCATCAAAATTGATGGTTATTGTGTTTTCACTATTGCTCAGATTGAATAGCGCCAGATAAACTTCACCGGTTTTGCTATTACGGGAGGTTATCGCCAACCTGTCATCCGTCTGAAAGATCTGCCTGACCTCCGAACTTTCGCGGTGCATTTTCAATACTTCTTTATTCGTAAGCAAAGAGAGGGTAAATTTATCATTGCTCGGCAAGTCCCCTCCAAACATCAGCGGCGAGCGCAGGATGGTAAAAAAAGTCATGAGAGAATATTGCTCCTCTTTCGTTAACCGTGTCATTCTATCCTCGCCCCGTTCGCCGCGAATGGAAATTCTTCCCAACGGAATCATATCGCAGTCGGGGTAAGTGGGCGAAATGTACGGATACCAATCCTGCGCCACTTTCATTAAATGGGGTAAATCCCGCCACACGTCCCACACATCATTGACCATGCGCCACATATTGGCGTGAGCGCTTACATGCTCTGCTGCTGCAAACGGGGTTTCACCCGGTGATGTGCTTAGCACTATCGGGCGACCGGTAAGGTCAATGGCTTTCCGAATCATATCCACTTCGTCTTCATGGTAAATAGGAGCAGAAAGGTCGTCTATTTTAATAAAATCAACGCCCCATGAGGCATACAATTCCATGATTGAATTATAATATTCCTGTGCGCCCGGTTTTGCTTTTACTATGGTATAATTGTCTCGTAACCAAGTACATTGATTTTCCGTACTAAAAATTTGGTCAGCCGTAATGCCGTTCGTTCCGTGTACCGGAAGTTTTTTGGCAACAGCTTCTTTCGGAACGCCGCGCATAATATGAATACCGAATTTCAATCCTTTGGAATGGATGTAATCAGCAAGGGGTTGAAATCCCTTGTTGCCGGAGGCAGAAGGAAAACGATTAACTGCCGGTTGATAGCGTCCGTATTCGTCAAGCACATAGCGCGGGTCGGTTTGGTTATATCCGCCGGCTTTGTCGTTTTCAACAAACCAGCGAATATCAATTACAATGTATTTCCAGCCGTATTTTTTCAGATTCTTTGCCATGTAATCGGCATTGGCTTTTACTTCGTGTTCTTCCACTGTTGGACCGTAGCAATCCCAACTGTTCCAACCCATCGGAGGAGTTTGCGCCCACTGACGAAAATCGGATTGACCAAAAACCAAAACATTCGGCAACAGCAATATAAATGCAATAATAATTTTTTTCATGACCTTTTATATTTCATATTTATCTTATAGAATGGTCTTTAGGAAAACTTTTGCCGTTCCATGCCTTTTTCCCTGTCCAATCCAGCGGGGAAGCTGTCCAAAACGAATGATTGGCGGGCAGTCCCAAGGGAAGAAAAACTTCGGAGGTAAGATACATACTGCCGTTGTTGGTGTACCAATCCGCCACATCGGGTTGATGACCTGCAAAACCTAATTGCAAGAAACCTTTTTCGTTGAAATTTCCTTGTTGAGAGAACATACGCTTCATGACCGAAGTCAGTGCATGGCGAACTTGTCCTTCGGGTAATTCTTTCGGCAACTGTTCTTTCCAAGCCAGCAACGACAAGGGTTGAAAAACGCCCAAGCGGTAAGTCATGGAACGTCCGAATGTGGGAAACGATGCTTCGGGCGAAATCAATCGTTCGAGTATCATACCGTAACGTTGCATCCGTTTTTTGGCATCCTCCAGATTTTTGGCAACCGATTCCAAACTTTTGTCGCGCAGGTGTATTTTTCTGTCCGTCAATACCTGCAAAACTTGCACGTACATGGGTTGAATCACATAACTGTTGTAATAATCGAAAGCGAAATGTTCGCCGTCGGAATACCAGCCGTCGCCGACATACCATTCCTCTATTTTTCGGATGGCGGAATGGATGCGGTACATATCATATTGAGCATCTGCCGTCATCAAGAACGTTTCGATTAGGGCAGAAAACAGCAACCAATTGGTGTTGGGCGGGTCAATCCGGCGCAATTGTTGAAATTCGGATATGTAACGGCTTTTCGTCTGTTCATCAAGCGGTTGCCACAACTGTTCGGGAGCGCGCAGAAAACTGCTTGCAATGTAGGCGGCATCCACCAACGGCTGACCTTCATTTCGCCACAGCAAATAGTCGGGACTTTGCGGATTGACCGCATGAGCATAACTTTTCAAAGCCCACTCACGCAGTTGTTTGCGTTGTTTTCCTTCGTCCGTATTGTCATCCGGCAGGCTAAGCCATGGCGCCATACCCGACATCAACCGTCCGAAACATTCCATGTAGGTAACATCCTTGCTGCGACCGTCCCACGTGGGACTGACTTCCACTTGCATGTTCTTTTTCAATTCGCCTTTACTCATATTACTCAACACCGGCGCTGCTATACGATACGCCAAATCAGCCCAATCCGCTCGGTCATTGCTAACTGTATAATTGAGCTTTTCGCAAGCTGCCAATAGAAATGCACCTACACCAAAGTCAGCCGTTGTTTCCTGGTTTACATTGGCATGTTGGTCGGCTCGTTCGCCAATGGGCTGAACATACCCGATTTTTCCACTCGGTTGCAAAGCTATGACAGTCAGATAATTCCAGCCCTTATCTACCACAGGTGCATAAACGTCCCTTTCCAATAGTCCATTGTTGATTCCCCACAAATAGGCGTATATGAAGAAGGCTGTTCCGCTGGTTTCAAATCCGGGAGCTTGAGCGGTATCCAAAATACTTCTTGCCCAATGGCCTTCGGCTTGTTGTGATGCCTTGAGTGCCTTTGCCATACGTTGATAGATTTGTATGTATTCATCGCGATGCGCATCCATAACAGGCAAGTCTTGCAACACTTTCGCTAATCCGGCAAATACCCAACCGTTACCCCTTGACCAGAAGTCTTTTTTGCCGCTTTTAGTTTTGTGTTTCGGGTAAATATATTTCGCATCCCGATAAAATAATCCGGCTTCGGGGTCATACATCAAATTTTTGGCATAACTAAAATACTCGTATAACTTTTGCAAATAGATTTCGTTGCCGGTTACTTTATACAATTTAGTCATTACGGGCATCACCATATAAAGTCCGTCCGCCCACCACCAGTAATCGTTGTTGGGCGTACTCATTTCATATTCCATCACTTCGATGGCGCGGGCTATTTTCTTTTCGTCCGGCTGAAGATTATATAAGTCGATATAGGTTTGAAAACAGATTTGCCAATCGCCGAAAAGGACGTATTCGTCGGTTTCTCCGTAGGAATATTTCCACGTTGGCTTATCATTGCTTTTGGCGCCTTTCCATTCGTTTTTTTTCGCCCATGCTTCGGAATAGTTGAGGTAAGCCTCGTTGCTTGTGGCAAAATAGGCTGCCATATTGCCGGTATGATAGGCGGCGCAGTGCCAGAAAGCGTTTCCATCGGGTTGAGGATGCGTTGTTTG
>JAISKT010000374.1 GCA_031261295.1 Candidatus Symbiothrix sp.
CGTTATTCCCAGCAGGTGGTTGTACTCCTTGCAGAAATTATTGTAAACCTTTTGGGCGATTCCCATTTTTCCCGAATGAAACAGGATGGAGCATTTGATATACAGCGCTTCCTCATTGATTATATCGTGCAGGAACAAGGTATCGGCAATTTTCAATTTCAATTCATCATCCAATTGATATTCATCATTTTGCGAAAGTTTGGTCAGGATATCTATCGTTAAATTAGAAAAATCACTCTTAAAGTTATCCAACCAGTCTATCTCCGTGTTGGGCAATAATACGCCTCTCAGCAGAAGTTCCAAAAGCTTGTTGATTTGTGTCGGGTTTTTCACTTGGTCTTCTTTTATAGACGTAAACAAGTGCATCGCCTCTATATAATCGCAGGTGATGCTGTCGTCCAATTGGATTGTCCAATAGCCATTGTTACTGGCAGTTTCTATTCCGCCAACGTTCTCAAAGACAGAGCGCAACTTGCTCAGATAAACATTCCGGTTGTTTTTAGCCGCTTCTTCGTTTTTATCAAACCAGAGCAATTGTATTAATTTATTTCCAAAAATACCTTTGCCGTCTTTTGCCGTATAGAGGATAAGCAAGATAAGCAGGTATTTCAAGGTCGGCGTAAATTGCTTGGTGATATTATTTCCGTTTTTATCTATCACATTAAATCCATTGAGGAAGCAAACAGCGCTTTTAGAAAAGTCATACTGATTTTCCTCTCCAATCCTGGATTTTTTAAGCGATTCTTTTGGGGAATTTATCGGAAAATTTACGGCAATCGCCTGTTTCTTTTTCTTTCGGAATACTGCATACGCGAGCAATAAAATACACAGAACCAACAGGCTGATTAACAAGCTGTTTTGCCATTTATTTTCCGCTGGGAGAGGTATTTGATTCAAGCTGACAATCGGCACCGGCGGATAATCCAAGGCATAAATAGTCAGAACAACTTCCGTTTCTGTTACTTGCTTGTAAATAACCGAAAATAATTTTTGTTGCTCCTTCGAAAAATACAAATTAGTGTACAGGTAGAAAGATTCCAGATTTTCGCCTATCGGAAAAGACATTTGTTCCAGTCCTTTCTTTTTTGCTTCCAACTTAAATAAGGTACCACCATGCTGAGAAGTAAACAGGTAAAAGCAGTTCCGGTCCCGGTCGAAAACCATATTTTCTCCCGGAAGGAAATAGTCTTCGGGTTCTTCCTCTTCCCACAATTGAATGGCTTGCTCCATCTGCAAATTCACCGAATAGAAATCGTAATAGTTGCGGGGAAGTATCTCCTGTCGTCCCGATTTACTGCCGCGACCACCAAAGATATACAATGTATCGTCCACGATGACCGTTGAGGCCGAATAACGGGGAGGTATTTCCATCAATTCCATTTTCTTTTGATAGCCGGCTGTGACATACATTTTAATAAGATCGTGATCGTATTTATGATAACCATAACCTCCAAAGGAATAGAGCGCCTGTTTGGAAGGCTGATATACGGCAGAGTTGTTCAGGTAAGGATCTTTAACCGGCTTTCGATCCGAACTCCAGCGATTGGTTTCAAATGAATACCTGGAAAAGTAAGACTCATCCAGATTGTAGGTTACCAAGTTATTGGAGATGGAATCGAAGAAAATCATATTCGGGCTGTTGGAGGCAATACATCCGCTGGCAACGAGGATCGTATTTGTTGTCCCGGTATGTGTATCGAATACATTCATTTGCTTTGAATCGGGAGAAACAATATAAAACCGGCTTTGCTCATCAAATGCCACCTGTGTATTGAGAAGCACCCGGTCGGTATATACTTTCTTCCAGGCGGAATTAATATCAACAATCCATTGCGGGTTGATAGCTATGGCAGGAATACCGGAAATAGAATCCAGCACGCCGTCTCGAAGGTGTTCTTTCAGTTTCCAGTAACGCTTCAACTCCCCGGCATTGAAAATCTTGACATTTTTTATATTGACCGAGGCAATGTCCGTAGAGCCGAAAGATTCGAAGTTGCATACGCCAAAGGAAATTCTGGCATGGGAAGCGCCGGACAAAACGTAGGGAATGGACAATACTTCTTCTCCGTAAGTCAATATAATTGCCTCTTTCTCTTTCGAAAGCGTAATGCTGACCGGGATCCATTCTTCCATTACGATCTCTTGCTTCATCGTATGGGCCGATTCGTTGACAACAAGTATCGGATGGTGCTTTTCATCGTTCACGGTAAGCATCAGGTCAATGTTTTCGTTTTTATTGGTTATGATCCGGGAAACAATGCCGAAAACATACTCTTTCCGGATATACATGTCAAAGGACAAAGTCGTTTCTTTTTTATCCAATTTGAGCGGCGTGTTGTTTTCTAAAACCAAACTTGTCCGTTGCGTATTGACTGTGGGAGCTGCTTTGATGAATAAACCGTAATCCGCCTCATTGACTTGATCTGCCGCGAAAGCAGAGCCAAGACTAACCAAAAGAATTAGTATTAAAAGCTGTAATTTAGTCATGATGTATTCAAAAATTGCTCCTGTCATTTTTTTCAATTGTAAAATTAGGTATTTATTTTTGTTTACCCAAATAACCATTGGATTTTAGTCATTAATGTAATTTTAAGGGGTATTTTAAGGATTCTTTTAAGGTGTCCGAAATAACTTTGTGCTTATAAAACTTAGAAATCTAATCATCATGCAGAAACATGTATCTATTTTTATCTTCACCTTTGTTGTGGGCGCTTTGATTTTCGTTTTTTCCGTAGGAATGAACGCACAGGAACTTCCCCGGATAACCGAAAATGCCAGAGGCGTCCAGCAGTTGATCGTGGACGGCCAGCCGTTTATTTTTCTGAGCGGCGAATTGCACAATTCCTCCGCCTCCCATTTGAATTACCTGAATCCGCGAATGAAAGACCTGCAGGAAAGGCATTTGAATTCCGTCATTGCAACGGTTTCTTGGGAATTGTTAGAACCTCAGGAAGGTCAATTTGATTACAGTTTGGTGAAAGGAATCATTGATCAGGCGCGTCAACAGCATTTAAAATTGATTCTCATTTGGTTTGGCGCCTGGAAAAATGCCGGCTCTACGTATGCGCCCGAATGGGTAAAACAGGACATCCAACGATTTCCTCGCTTGCAAATCCGGAACGGAAAAAATACCGGAACGCTGTCTGCCTTCGGAGAAAACACGATGAAAGCCGATGCCAAAGCATTTGCCCGACTGATGGCATTTATCAAAGAATACGACCGGAAGCAGCAAACGGTTTTAATGATGCAGGTAGAAAATGAAACCGGCATCTTAGGCTCCTCCAGAGATAGAAATGATAGAGCGGAAGCGGCATTCAAACAAGCGGTTCCCCAAGAATTGCTCGGTTACCTGAAATTGCATGAAGACACGCTTATTCCAGAATTGCAGCAGATGATGCAAGGGCGTTCTTTGAAAGAAGGCGCTGATTGGCAAGCCGTTTTCGGACAGGGCGCGGAAGAAGTGTTCTCTGCCTGGTACGTTGCCCGTTTCGTTAATGAAGTGACGCAAGCCGGCAAAAACGAATACAACATCCCGATGTATGCCAATGCATGGTTGGACTGGAGTTATTCCAAGGACTTGGCGCCCGATTATCCCAGCGGAGGACCGGTTTCCAAGATGTTCGACATCTGGCATGCCGCCGCTCCGGGGATTGATTTGATTGGTGCGGATGTCTATGTGGACGATTTCAAGAA
>JAISKT010000013.1 GCA_031261295.1 Candidatus Symbiothrix sp.
GTTCTGCTGTGCATACAGCGAAAACGAACAGACACAATAAATACACAGGGAAAAAAATGTTTTCCGCAATGCATTTCGATTCAAGACTCTTTTTTTACTCATACTACATAAATTTTAGATTTTTAGATAACATAATATTACCATAACTTTTCGCAGTAAAATTAGATATATAATCTTTTTTAAAATTATAGTATGTTGTCAAAATATTATGAAATATTGATATTTTTGGATTTATGTGTTAAAAATTTGGTTTTTCGGCTCATTATTTGAGGTAAGGTATCGGGGGAATTTAAAAAGGAGCTGACTAAAAAGCCCCTGTCATGGAAGGTTCTGAATCAAGTTCAGGATGACCCGCCATTCCCTGAATACCGTTAAACACTTTTTGTGTAAATGATTAGTTAATAGTGATTAACTACTATCAGGGAATCCCGCGTCAAGCGCGGGATAACAAATATTAAAACTTTTTAGTCAGCTCCCAGATGAAAACAGGTTGGTTATTTATACTTTTTCCGGAATTTCGTATCCTTTCCGATAGGTGCCTTTGGCGAGCGCATTGGCCTGTTTGCTATTCAGAAATTTTTCCGTTTTACCATCGAAAAGTAATTGTTTGTTTCCGACACGGCAAGCTATGTTACCTAAGTTTACTAAGGTTGCGCTTTTGTGACATTCTTCGATGTTTCCGTTGGGCGTTTTGCGGCTGCGGATACATTCGATAAAATTCTTTTGATGTGCATTATCCGGAAATATGGCGCCATCTTCGGCTACTATCTTGTCGCCGGAGCCGATGACTTGCCAACCGCCACCGTGACGACCCAAATACATCAGCCCTTCCGATCCGTAAATCTCTACGCGGGCGGAATAATTGCGCCAGTTGGGGAACCGTTTAGCATCGTTACGAATATCCTGTCCCGCTTTTTGCATGTATTTGTATGAAGGACCTCCATCGGCAGTAAGGACATAATCGCCAAAATCATAGACTACGGATTGAGCTTCAGGCACTTCGCTTGTTCCACCGAAAGTATGATTGCCGCCCCAAGCATATACCGATTGGGGATGCCCCGGATCGCCGAGTACCATGCGGGTGAAATCGAGCGTATGGGAAGCTTCATCATCCAATAATCCGCCGCTGTAAGCCCAATATTTTTGCCAACCGCCACGACCGTTTTCGTCCACAATGGATGGGCTGAACGGACGCAGTGGAGCCGGGCCTAACCATTTCTCCCAGTCGAGCCATGCGGGAACCGGTTTTGTGGGCGCTTCGTTGAATTTACCACCACCAAGCATGAAATAGGTTTTTACGGTAACGATTTTACCTAATTTTCCGCTTTGAATATATTCCCGCGCCGAGTAGCCTTGCGATGCACTCCGGTTCTGAAGACCGGCCTGTACCACGCGATTGTATTTAGCAGCGGCTTCCGCTAATTTACGGCTCTCAAAGATATTGACGGAAAGATTCTTTTCCACATACGCATCTTTTCCTGCCTGACAAGCTCGGATGGCGGCCAAGCAATGCCAATGTTCCGGTGTGGCTATCCATACGGCATCCACATCTTTGTCATCGAAAATGGTTCGCATATCTTCGGTGGTTCCGGGACGATAACCGAATTCTTTTTCAACCGCAGCCGCAGCCCTGGCTAATTTGGTTCGATTAACGTCGCAAACGGTTTTGATGACTACGTTTTCATTGATTTTACAACAATTGGTGATGCAAGATAATCCTCTTCCACCACAACCGATCAAGGCAAGCACCACCTTGTCGTTGGCGCCTATAATCGTTGATTTTCCGAACAATAACTGACTTCCAAAAGTCATTCCTACAGCGCCTGCCGCGCCAGCCTTTAAAAAATCTCTTCTATCCATGATACTTTTATATTAAGTTGTTTATTAAGTTGTATATTAATTAAAATTTATTCTTTTAGAAATTTATCCAAAAACGGATATTCTTTTTCGCCGTTGATTCGATGTCCATCATCAAACCAGTGAATTTCAGTGCGTTCCGGCAATTTCAAACAATGGTCGTAATAATAACGGACTTTGGCATACTCAAAACCTACGTATTCATCAAGTGCGACTTTGTCATTATGCCCGCGTTCCACCATAAACGGGCGTGGAGCTATCAAGCGGGTCATGTCGGAATAGTCGAAGGTATTGGCCATATCAAATTCAAAGATTTCATATTCATTCATCCAGATATAACTGAAATCCATTAATGTGCTTGCGTTCTTATAATTCCAATAATTAAAATCGGCTGAACATATTGAGAGCGCATAGTTCTTGACGAGCGACGGTACACGCATGGCTGTTTTGCCACCGTAAGAAATGCCATAAAAACCTATTTTGTCTTTATGAACATAAGGGAGTGTCCCAAGCCAGTTCAGGATTTGCTGATGCTGAGCTACCATGATGGAAAAGAGCGTTTTGCCAAGCGGATTGAGTTGCCGTTGATTGAAACGAAATTTGTCATGACCGGCAAAGATACCTTGCGGAACAAAAGTCACATATCCCCTTTGGGTCAAAGTGGTAGGAAATCCGTTTGTTCCCGCATCTAATTTTTGATCAATGGTAAAGAAGGGGTCACGCTCCAATCCGTGCTGACAAACCACCACCGGTCGTTTTTCGCCTTCTTTCAAATCTTTGGGAATCAAGAGTAAGCCGTAAGCGGTTACGCCGCCAAATACATCCATGTCCACCTCATAAATGGTATGCGTCGGCTCTTCGCCGTAAAACCTTGTACGTACCTTGGACTGTGATAATGGGTCGTTGAATTGTCCAATCACTTCTTGGGCAAAATAATCGCGGTACCATTCTATTGTAGCGTCTATTTTTTCGGGAGAAGAAACATCCAATTTATTCCAAAATTCACGCCGCGTGAGTTGCGATTGGTCGAGTAGTTTTTGCGTATGTTTATCCATGCCTGCAATCAGTCGGTTGGTACGCTCGGTGGCATCCGGGAAACTGTTTCCTTTGGTGAAAGTCAATGCAAGCGACCGTTTACTGTTTTCTTGGGGGATAAACTGCAACCAGTTTAACGAGTTGAAAGGCATGACTAACCGGTACGCTATTTCTACTTCGACAAGAACTATTTCGGGCGATAATTTCGTTAATACTCCCGGTGCGCCGCCTTTTTCCGATTTGAGAACCAATTCGGGGGCATCGCAATTGACGATGATTAGTTTTCGCGGAGCAATCAGCGTAGCTATTTCCGCATCGCCGAATTGGTCAAGCAGACCGAATACATTGCGGTCGATGGGTTCGTCGCAAAGTCGTTCCCGTGCATTGAAGTAGCCTGCGACTACCGCTTCATCAATTCGCGTATCGGCCGCGGCAGCATAAAAGGAAAGTAATCCGCCATCGCCGTAACCTTCCACGCGAACAATGGCATCAGGGTTTTCCTGTTTAATCCAATCCACTAAAGCAAGCGCTTCTTGCACTTCGTAGCCAATGATGTGGCGTCCGAGTTGAAATGCGCCGCGATAAATAAACTCGCGGTTCGAGAGGGTCGATTGATGACGTTGAACGAGGTTTCTATCCACAGTAGCGGGAATGATGATGCGGCAATTCGCTATTTCCTTGGCATCCATTCCGAAAGCCAAGGGAAAAAGATGATCGGCGTTTTGAAGTATCTGCTCCGGCGTAACGCCCGCATGAGGGATGTGAATAATTGTCTTTTGAGGATGCTTGGCGTTTTTCGGTTCGAGCAACAAGCCTTCGCCGTTCAGGTTGTCAAAAACCGGCCAGCGGACTACATACAACCGGTGCGT
>JAISKT010000083.1 GCA_031261295.1 Candidatus Symbiothrix sp.
TCAAATTGGAACGAACGGAAGCGGTGGCTTTCTTTGATGATATTTATCAATCTTTCAAAGAATTGGCAGAAAAGAAAAAGATAGAATTGCTGTTTGAATCCAATCTCCCGCAAAAAGAGCTGTTGCTGGATAAAAGCAAATGGGATAAGATTGCCTACAACTTGTTGTCGAATGCGATGAAACACACGCCCGACAATGGCATTATTATGATGCGCTTGGTCTTCTCGGAAATGGATGATCGCTTCACACTCAGCGTATCCGATAGCGGTGAAGGCGTTCCGAAAGAGAAACAAAGTTCGCTGTTCGTTCGTTTCGCCCAAATCGACTCATCCACCGGTGGAACCGGCGTAGGCTTGCATCTGACCGCCGAATTAGCTGCCGTTCATAAAGGGAAAGCCGAATATGCTCCTTCCGAATTGGGCGGCGCCTGTTTCAGTGTGTCTATTCCCTTGTCGGATAATAATTATGAGAAAGAGGAGATTATAGAAACCCAAGTTTTACCCAAATTTACCGGTACAACCGTAGAGACGGGGCATGCCCCGTCTCTACAGGACCCATCCCTACAGGATCCGTCCCTACCCCCGGACAAATGTTATCAGGATTACAAAATATTAGTCATAGAAGACGATGACGAAGTACGCGAATTTGTATCCAACCAATTAAATGATTCTTTCACCCTGTTTACAGCCAAAGACGGTACGGAAGGTTTGGAAAAAGCCATCAATGAACAACCGAACTTGATTGTCTGTGATGTGATGATGCCGGGAATAGACGGTTTTGAAGTCACCCGCCGCCTGAAAGCGGATTTTCTGACCAGCCATATTCCGATTGTCTTGCTGACAGCCCATTCTTCGGAGGAACATCAATTGGAAGGCATTCAAGCCGGAGCGGATGCATATATCACCAAACCGTTCAGTATCAAATACCTGATGGCGCGGATTGTCAAATTGATTGAACAACGGGAAAAATTGCAGCGTAAATTTGCCCAGGAACCCGGCACGCCGCCTGTTCATCTGATTAACTTTACCGATAAGGACAAGGAATTTATCGACAAATTGCACGTATTGATTGAACAGAATATGGAAAATGTGGATTTTTCCGTGGATGAATTTGCCCAACTTGTGGGAATGGGACGCACAAATTTTTACAAGAAAGTAAAAGGCATTACCGGTCATTCACCAAACGAATACCTGCGCATTATACGGATGAAAAAAGCCGCCGAACTGTTGGCGACAACCAACCTGAACGTATCGGAAGTTTCGTATAAAATAGGAATAAACGATCCGTTTTATTTCAGCAAATGCTTTAAGGCGCAGTTTGGGAAGACGCCTTCGCAGTTTCAGAAAGGAGGGTGAGATATGTCGTGAAAAAGTTGTACATTTGCAACAAATATAATACAATATGGAAAAGTGGATTAAAAACATATCCGGAATTGTTCCTCATACAAATAACAATGTAGATATTGAATTGGATGGAAAAAATCTAATTGTAACCGGTGCGAATGGATCCGGTAAGACTTCGTTTCTAAAAGAAGTTTACGAAAGGATGACTTTGTGTATTACAGAAAAAAAATATGCTGACTTACAAGTTACCATTTCCAAAAACATCAATTTTCCTTTCTTATATAAAGATAGAAAGGCTGTAGTCCTTTTCTTTGAAGAAAAACGTTTATCAGACATCAAACGACCTACGATGCCAAAATCTGTATTACAGGAGGAGGAAGATGCAAGAAAGCATGGCTTTTCTCAGAGATATGCCAACAACCTTGAACAACATTTGGTAAACTTAATTAGCAGACAATCACTTGCCATTACTAAAGATAAAAACCAAGTATTAGCAGATGAGATTGAATCATGGTTTAATGATTTTGAGAAAAGTCTAAAAATACTTTTTGAAGATGAAAGTATAAGATTAGAATTAGATTCGGATAAATTTCAGTTCTCCATCTGTCAAGACAACAAACCGCCATTTACTTTTCAAACGCTTTCTGCCGGATATAGGGCTATTTTTGATATTTATGCAGAACTCATAATGCACACCGAGTATTTTAAGATAATGCCGACAGAATTGACGGGCGTTGTTTTTATTGATGAAATAGACTCTCATTTACATGTATCCCTTCAGAGGCTTATATTTCCATTTTTTACTCAATCTTTTCCTAAAATACAATTTATTGTGACGACACATTCTCCATTTGTATTGATGTCGGCAACAGATACAGTTATATTTGATTTAGCAAATAGTGAACCAATTACCGAAGATTTGTCCTATTACACCTATTCGTCTATTATGAAAGGACTGTGGAACGTAAAGCCAATTTCAGTAAAATTAGAAAATTCAATTAAAGAAATTGCTGAAATAGTTAATTCTGAGCAGAAAGATTTCACAAGACTTCAACAACTTACTGATGAAGTCCAAAAACATGCGGGTACTTTGGATAATGAATCTAAAGCCTTTTACTTATTAGGATTAAAAACCTTAGCAGAAGGAGGTGACAATGTTTAATG
>JAISKT010000230.1 GCA_031261295.1 Candidatus Symbiothrix sp.
TTTGAAGATGTTTATGCTGCCGGGGATTCCTTCATGAAAACGTTGGGAAAACACCTGATTTTAGGCATTGATTTTATCCCTTCGGATAATTTTTGGGTTGGATTGGGATACAATATAAAACGAGGTGCGGATATGCACTTGGAAGACGGTAATAAATTCGGCGGATTTTCGGCGGGAGCCGGTCTGCGGATTAAATCTTTCAGCGTGGGCTGTTCGATTGGAAAATACAATACCGCCGCCACTTCCTTTATGGTCAGCATTGCCACCTCCTTTGCAGAAAAAAGTTTATGATGAAAAAAATAATTATTGCTATCGACGGTCATTCCTCCTGCGGGAAAAGCACCATGGCAAAAGACCTTGCCAAAACAATTGCATACTCCTATATCGACAGCGGCGCCATGTACAGGGCAGTCACGCTTTATTGTTTGGAAAACGGATTGTTTATCGGCGATGAATTGGATGTAGAAAATTTGCAGAAAGAAATCAAAGACATACGCATTTCTTTTGTCAAAAATCCCGCCACCGGACGGTCGGACACCTATTTAAATGGGCGGAATGTAGAAAGGGAAATCCGGAGCATGGGAGTCGCCGACAAAGTAAGTCCGGTGGCCGCCGTGGGCTTTGTCCGGGAAGAAATGGTGAAACAGCAGCAAACCATGGGTTTGGAAAAAGGCATTGTCATGGACGGACGGGATATCGGAACAATCGTTTTTCCGGATGCCGAATTGAAAATATTTGTAACCGCCTCACCCGAAATCCGCGCCCAACGGAGGTTGGAAGAATTGATTGCCAAAGGGGAAAACGCTTCGTTTGAAGAAGTGCTTCACAACCTGGCGAAACGCGATCATATTGATTCTACCCGCAAAGACGGGCCGTTGAAACAGGCAGAGGATGCAGTTGTATTGGATAATTCGGATTTGACTATTAACGAACAAAATCAAAAATTATTGGAACTTTTCAATACACACATTCTTTGACTCCTTATGTGTAAAGGCGTGAAACGAATTTTCTCAAAAAAATTTATTCCTGCAAATATTCTACTTGTTTCAAGGCTATCAGATTTTTGTACATCTGCCTTGAAGGTCTGTTGTAATCTGCTAATGTAACAAATGAAAAGCCATTTTTTTCATAAAACCGTAACGTATCCATATTATTTAAAGCATCTACAGTAATAAATTGGCAACCGGTTTTATTGTTACTGAGAAAACTCATGACTATCAATTGTAGAATTTCCGTACCGTATCCATACCTTTGAAAGGATTTATCCACAGCAAATCGTCCTATTTTAGCAGCCGGAAACATAGATATTCCTTTCATTTCAAGGAGAAAAGAATAATCTTTATCGGCGATAATATCAATTATTTCCTGCTCAAATTCTTTATCAATATTGGGATCTATGTTTAAAAGATCATTCAGGAGACTATAATAAGCGATAGTTTTTATGTCGTTTTCAAACAAAAATGTCGTTGAAGAAAGATACTTCAAGTATGTTTTTGCGTCATTGAAGAGAAATTCATTTAAATCCGGAACTCCACAGTCAAAAGGTTTAATATCGTATGAATCAGACAGCCTTACTATTTTGATATCTTTTCTTAGAACGCTGTCAATAAGTTTAGTAGAATATACCATCTGAAGCTAAAACCATTTTTTTATAATTTGTTTCCATTTTTTTCAACTCTTTCTTTTTTCTATCTATCTCTGACAATGAAAGATTTGGCATCAAAGACTCCAAAAGAATTTTCTTAAATCTTGTTGCATCTTCACCTCTTATAATAGGCGTTTTTTCTATAGGACGTGCCATTTTATTCTTTGCTTTAATTAATCTGATACTACAAAGTTACAACAATTATTTTTACTATACAAAAATAATTAGGTGAAAATGAGGTTATTTAAAAGCCATAATTTGTCTATTCAACTAACACCAACAACAACCGGATTTTCAATCAGTACAAACCTGTCAGGATAGCGTTCTTTTATACTTTCCCAACTTTCTACTTTTACTTCTTTTTCTACTTTTGCTTCCATGTTTATAATTTTTTAAATGAGTGAGCTTTGGATTAATTTTCTCTTGACAAAGGTACAGCTTTTGTTGTGAAAAACAAATAAGCAACCCCCATAATTCCGACCTTGCATCCAAATTACAGGGGTTGAGAAAGTTTACCTTCGACTCATAAGGGCATACCCGTGGCTTGCCGTTTTGATATCAACTTAGATCAAAGGTTCATCAGCACTATTTCAAAGCTCCACACACCGCACAGAGCCATACAGGCCCGGAGGGCTCATAGACGTAGTAGTTCTAGTAAAGCTGGGAGACACATAGTGAGCCATACTCGACGTCCACGCAGGAGCGAACGATGTGCTTTGCAGGCGGCTTCCGCTGCGATTCAGGTACCCTCCGTTTTGCGAATTTCCTGCCCACTTCAGTCTCTCGGTTTCTACGCAGGCCACCTGTCTGAGGACGGGCAGCAGAGCATCCAAATCTGCGATTCTTAGTACCCGCCAGCCGTCCGGGCACATCGCGTCCGAGACGTCGTCGGGAGAATACCAATAGCCTTCTTGGCTCAGAGCGGTGAGGTAAAAAAGGTTCGTTTCCCGAGAGTTCTGCGTCATAATCCGACCTACTGTGTTTCCATAGTAATAAGTGGTATAAGTGTAACCCGATTCTCCTTCGATATCATCGCCCGGACCTAATTGACCGACAACTGCGTAAGAAGCAAGTTGTCCCGTATGATGCCCTATATCCTTAGCGGTCGCAATAACAGTAACCGCCCCTCCGGTGCCGGTACCCACCACTGTACACTTTTCATCGTCCTGATAAGTAATGGTGCCTGCACCCGTTACCGACCACGTTACCGCGTGGTTGTGAGCGTTATCCGGAGTAATTGCGCCGACACTATAGGTAGTTCCACCATCCACAACACATTGAGTACCGATGACAGTAATCGTGTTCACTTGAACTGGAATGTCCGCATTAATATTGAAGTCAGGAGAAATGACTTGACCGACATCTTTTGCCTTTGCCGTTACCCGAATGGATCCGGGGTTCGTGGATGCATGCAGCGTACAAGTCAGGTCGGTGACGGTCGCATAGTCAATCATAGCGCCGTCAGGTCCGGATTCGAAGTGCCAGTCTACGGCTTTCCACGCTGCATTGGAAGGCAGTACTGTTGCGGTCAGCGTGACGGAGCCGTCATAAGGAACCGAAGCTCTGGAGGCGGTAATGCTGATGCTCGTTACCAATATCGGAGTCACCTGCAATTCGATGTCATCGTAAACCAGGCTGCCGTCTTTCGCCGTAGCCGTAATCCGTACCGGGCCGCCGATGGCAACACCCGTTACCAAGCCGGTATTTTCATTCACCGTAGCCAGGTTGGTATTGTCTGATGTCCAGCGTACCGACCGGTTATCCGCATCCGTCGGCAATACCAAAGCCGAAAGTTGCAACGTGGAGCCTGCCACCACTGAAACGGCATCGCCGGCAGCCGATACGGTAATCGTCTCTACCTCTTGGGCAATGTAAGTTACTACTATATTTTTCTCTCCGGATATAGCGGCGTTTTCAGCCGATACGGCTTTAATCTTCACACTTCCCGGAGATTCCGGCGTGAAAAGCCCGTCGTTATCTATTCCACCGGTACCGGTGCCGTTTATTACACTCCAATGTACCGTTTGATTGGTTGCTCCCAGAGGAGTGAATTCGGCCGTAAACTGCAAAGTATTCCCTACGGCAATCTCCTCTGCCGGAGCCGTCACGGCAATGCCCGTCACGGGAACAACAGTCGGCCCGCTGCGGTAACCCGCAAATGTCCATTGTCCCGTCCATACATACACGCCTTTCCCCTGGCCGTTTTCGATATCCTCGTTGTCGTTATAAACAACCATGCCTTCCACCGCGGCGGTATTCGGTAAAGAAGACAGTTGGTAGTCGCCGATATTATCCAGCGATACCGTTGGCAAAATCAAACCGGCATCGGTGGAATACAAGTCCAGCAAGGCGCCCGCCCGCGGTCCCTCCGCGTTGCCGATAGCTACCTGTGCATTCATTGCCGCACCCGTCATCAGAAGTGTCAGCATCAAAAAAAACATTTTTTTCATCTCAATTTTATTTTAAATTCACTATAATTTATGCCCCGAAAGGCGGTTAATTGACAAGGAAAAAAGCGGGAGTCATGG
>JAISKT010000137.1 GCA_031261295.1 Candidatus Symbiothrix sp.
TATAGCCTCTGAGAACTTATGGTCTTGTGCTTATATCGGACAGCTTCATTTGCTTGTATATCAAATAATGACAAAACAAACATTGACTGTGGAACGAAGGATTTTTAGAGGAAATATACATAAATTTTTTAGAAGCAAGGATTTTTTTGGCTAAATATTAAATTATGGTGCTAAACACTAATTTACCGCAGAGGTGCTAATCGCGGAGCGATTACATTATTGTAGATACAAATGAATCACAATATCTACCACAACATCGGAGATGTTGCATTCGGATTGTGGGGCTGTCTCAAAAGCGGCTATAGAGTTATCAACCGCTCCGCGGTTGACGGTGCAGGTGGTAATTATTATGTGCTGAAGATTTGGTGAAAAGATACCGGAACCGCACGGTGGTCGACCATGTTTCGATTGATGTGAAACAGGTGTCAATCCCGAATTTATCAATGTGGATATGAAAACCTATTACGATGGGTATCTTTTTCATGTGGAGGAAGAAAACGAATGCTAAAATAACAGCAACAAGTAAAAAAAGCGCCTGAAAAGTATAAACTTTTCAGACGCCTTTCATTTTTTATTTAAGAAGCAGTGGGTTACATCATTCCGCCCATTCCGCCGCCCATCGGGGGCATTGCCGGAGCCGGATTTTCTTCTTTTTTATCGGTAATCACACACTCGGTAGTCAGGAACATACCGGCGATGGAAGCCGCATTTTCCAAGGCTACGCGGGTTACTTTGGCCGGGTCGATGACGCCTGCCGCATACAATTTTTCATACACATCGGTACGTGCATTGTATCCGTAGTCGTCTTTTCCTTCTTTTACTTTCTGAACGATGACAGCGCCTTCTTTTCCGGCGTTTTCAACGATTTGGCGAAGCGGTTCTTCAATGGCGCGTTTCACGATTTCGATACCGGTCGTTTCGTCTTCGTTGGCCCCTTTCAGGTTTTCCAAAGAAGCAATGGCGCGAACGTAAGCTACGCCGCCGCCCGGAACGGTTCCTTCTTCAATGGCTGCACGAGTGGCGCTCAACGCATCATCCACGCGGTCTTTCTTTTCTTTCATTTCGATTTCCGAAGGAGCGCCCACGTAAAGGACTGCTACGCCGCCGGCTAATTTAGCCAAACGTTCCTGCAATTTTTCGCGGTCGTAATCGGAAGTTGTATTTTCAATTTGCGTTTTGATTTGCGCTACGCGGGCCACAATGGATTCTTTATTGCCGGCGCCATTTACAATCACGGTGTTGTCTTTGTTCACCGTTATTTTTTCGGCGGTTCCCAACATGTCGATGGTGGCGCCTTCCAATTTCAAGCCTTTTTCTTCCGAGATGACTACACCACCTGTCAATACGGCGATGTCTTCCAACATTTCTTTGCGGCGGTCGCCAAATCCCGGGGCTTTTACGGCACAGATTTTCAACGAACCACGCAAACGGTTTACGACCAAGGTGGCCAACGCTTCCGATTCGATGTCTTCGGCAATAATCAACAGCGGGCGTCCGGTTTGAACGGTTTGTTCCAAAACAGGCAGAATATCTTTTAATACGGAGATTTTTTTGTCGTAGATAAGCACGTAAGGATTATCCAAATCGGCTTCCATTTTTTCCGTATTGGTTACGAAATAAGCGGAGATGTAGCCGCGGTCGAATTGCATTCCTTCCACTACGTCCACATACGTTTCGATTCCTTTGGATTCTTCTACGGTGATGACGCCTTCTTTTTTCACTTTTTTCATGGCTTCGGCAATCAGAGCGCCGATGGTTTCGTCGCCGTTGGCAGAGATTTTAGCCACGTTTTCGATTTTACCAAAATCATCACCAATGGCCTGGGACTGGTTTTTCAAAGATTCCACCACTTTGACTACAGCTTTGTCGATACCGCGTTTCAAATCCATGGGATTAGCGCCGGCAGCCACGTTTTTCATTCCCACGCTGATGATGGATTGTGCCAAAACAGTAGCCGTAGTAGTACCGTCTCCGGCATCGTCATTGGTTTTGGAAGCGACTTCTTTCACCAATTGCGCGCCCATGTTCTGGAAAGAATCGGAAAGTTCGATTTCTTTCGCCACCGTCACACCGTCTTTGGTGATTTGCGGAGCGCCGAATTTTTTGTCGATGATTACATTACGGCCTTTCGGGCCTAAAGTCACTTTCACTGCATTTGCCAATTCGTCAACCCCTTTTTTCAGCAGGTCGCGAGCATCTATATCAAATTTAATTTCTTTTGCCATAATACTTTATTTTTTAATGAAAGAAATGAAAATAATGAAAGAAATGAAGGGAATGAAACTAATTTTTTTCATTTTTTTCATTTTCTTAATTTTTAATTAAATTGTTGCTAAAACGTCTGACTGACGCATGATTAAATATTGTTCACCTTCTAATTCAATTTCGGTACCGGCATATTTACCGTAGAGCACCTTGTCGCCTGCTTGCAAGACCATCGCTTCGTCTTTTGTTCCGTTACCCACTGCAATTACTTCCCCTTTCAAGGGTTTTTCCTTTGCAGAATCCGGGATGATAATCCCTCCGATAGTTTTTTCTTCGGCAGCCGCCGGTTTCACCAGTACTCTGTCTGCCAATGGTTTAATACTCATAATATAAAAAATTTATTTGTTTATATTTAATTTATTAACAATAATATGTCACAGGAACTGCGAACTTCGTGCCAAAAAAAAATACTGCCAATTTGACAAACCGGCTGCGCACATTAGAAACAACCGTCAGTGTCTTAAAGTTTTTGTAACTGACATTTTGTAAGACAAAATTTAACGGATGCTACAACCGGCGATAACCCCTTTGATATAAGCACAATTTTCATATACGACATAAATAATCGCCATTTTTTTATAATTAATACGTCTGGCATTGGGGCCGTACCGTGATTGAATGTATTCACTTTGGCATATAGCAATAGAACCTGCGTAAACAGCCAATTTTTGTATCTCTTTTATCAGATTTATTTTGTATCCGGATGCCGTTTCAGGTTGTTGGATCTCGGCAGCAATATAATCATAGATATCCTCAATATCTGCCATGGCCTCATCGGAGAGAGCAAGAATATATTTTTTCATAATCTTGTCAGTAAAAAATTAATAATTAAGGGAATTAAATAAATGAATACAATCAGATAGCCATTTCCATACGGATGCCGGATTTAGATTTAAATTTAGATTTTTTCAAGAGCGATTTAGGTATAAATCCGGAGTATGGCTTATATTTAAATTCAGGAGTTCGTAATAATTCATCCGTTACATCTTCCATAGCCAATTTCCCCGAATCTACTAATCGGGTTATTTTAGCAAAATCAACACCATAAAATTCAGATAATCTCCGGTCTAATTCGGCAGAAAATTCTTCCAACGTATGACCTTTGGGGACACCATTTTCATCCAACTCAATACCGTGAAGTTTTAAGAATTCAGATTTTGAATATCCTGAATCTTGATAATTACGTTCATCGGCATCAATTTCTTTGTCAATAATTACAGCTTTCATAGTAATAAATATTTAATTTTTATAGGATACAAAAGTAACCATAAATTTCTGTGAAAAAAATAAATGGTATTAAAAATATAACAACCTAAGGAGAGAATTTTTTTAAATTCTTAATTTCAGCCCGGCCAATAGCGTATCCAATTTTAAGTCGAAGACCGATTTCATTTCGCCGGCCATCGACAGACCGCATTGGTCGCAGACCCCGGCGGTTTTGCCCGGGCATTCCGCCAACCGCGTTCCGTCGGATTGAATGAAATTGGAGACCCAACACTGTTTTTTGAAGCGGTTCCGTTTCATCAGTTTCAATCCCGAAACCGAATTCATAACCGGATAACCGGCTTTTTTCTTCCGGATAATCAGGTCAATTACTTCCGAACGCTTGTCCCAATCAAGGAACAACGATTCGGTTCCTTCATAAGGCGTATGAAAATTCAAAGAGATGGATTGGATGTGCGGATTGTTTTTGGCAAACTCAATGGTTTCTTCCACCGAAGTATAGTTTTGGGAATTGATTACCATATTGACACTTAATTGGGGATGATGGGCTGTCGCAATATTTTTGACTAACCGGTCAAAAGCGCCTTTCCCGCGGATTTCATCATGAAAATCACCCAATCCATCCAAACTGACCCAAATGGAATCGGCTTCCGAACCGGTAAACGGCATCTGGGCATTGGTCGTAATAGTGGCCGAATAAAAACCGATTTCTTTTGATAACCGAATCAAGCTATTCAGGTCTTTATCGCCGTCGTGCCACAAAGTCGGTTCTCCGCCTTCAAAATCGACAAACCGCGAACCCAAGCGATAAGAATATTCCAATTCTTCCTTTACCTGTTCGTAGGTTTTGATATGGGGATTTTTCAATTGGTAAACGACACAATGTTTACACGTCAGGTTGCATTTATCGGAGATAAACAGAACCGTTTGCAGAGGCTTTTTCGCTCCGAAAAACTTGGCTTTGAAAAACCAGAAAGGCAGATACAATAGTGATTTCATGCAATAAAACAAACAACGATTATTATCAAACAGAAAAAGGACAACAGATTACGGGCCAGGAACCAACGAATCAGAAACCAATCCAAATCGGCCGCTTGAAACCGTTTCCAATCGCCCATAGGTCCCATCCAGATTTGCGGTGAAAACTTTTTCTCCGGATGGCGGACAAATTCAACCATCAGGTAAAACAAAGCGACTGCCATCGGCAACGTCAACAAAGTCAGCAGGTAATAAGGCGACAAATATCCCGTGACGACTCCGCCGATAATGCTTGCGTAGGCGCCGGCCAGCAAAACCAACAGGCATGCCAACATCGCTTTCTTGCTTTTCAGCCATACGGCTAAAGTCATTTTCCCGACTTCCCTGTCCGGTTCGTAATCCATAATGGCATGTGTATAAACGATATTGGCCACCAATAATCCGACAGGTACGGAAATAAACAAAACCGGCCAATCAAAATGTCCGCAAGCAGAATAATAGACGCCAATCATCAGCAACGGGCCGAACATAATCCCGATAAGTATCTCGCCCAAACCATGATAAGATAACCGGAGGGGCGCTCCGGAATACGAGATTCCCAACACAGCCGTGAGGAGAGCTATCCACAAAATGAAATTGCCTCGAAACAGCCAAATCACAAAACCAATGGCTAAGGCAATCGCTCCGAATAGGATACAGGCTATCAACAAGTGTTGCAGGGTCGTTTGTCCGGAAGTAATATAATTGCATTTGGCGATTCGGGCGCGAAATCCTTTCCGGGCCATCGCATCCCTGAATTCCGAGCCTTTTACGCGATAATCGAAATAGTCATCAAAAAGATTCAAGCCCAAATGGCCAACTATGACTCCCATTATAGCCAGGATTCCCAGATAAATAGAGAAACCTTGAGTTTGAGAGGCGAGGCAGACAGCCAAAACAGCGGGCAACAAACTTTGCGGCAGCGCCGTGGAGCGCGCGTTTTGTATCCAGAATCGAACTGTATTCATCCGTTGATTGTTATTTCATTCATCAATGCGGGTACAAAAGTACAAATTTCATCCCAAACAAAATATTTTATCAAAAATATTTTGACATTTGAAAAAAAGCATTACCTTTGCAACGCTTTAGGAGATAAAGCAAAAAAATTGGGGCGTTTAGCTCAGCTGGTTCAGAGCATCTGCCTTACAAGCAGAGGGTCGGGGGTTCGAATCCCTCAACGCCCACCTTGAGAATGAAGGACTTACGGGAAATTGTGAGTCCTTTCTTGTTTTGTGGGGATACACAATTTGTACACAACTCAGTTGTATCTTCGGTTCATTCGCAAAAATTAACGATTTATTACTTCGCTTTCGCAAAGCTGCTTCGTTCTGTTATGGGCAAAAGTATTGTTCTCATCATTTTATTTTGGCGGTAAGGCATCTAAAATACATTGTTACCGCTAAATTGAATTTGGTTATTACACTTGCCATGAGCTATAAATGTTGATTTTCTGCACTGTCTCTTGGAAGAGATAATGCCCCGCTTTTGCAAAATTGCTTCGTTAGTCACTCACCCTTTTTTTGCTATTTATAGTTTAAATTCTACAAACTTCTCCAGAAACATTTGGTCCTTGCACCTGCATACCAGACCATCTTGCTTGTAAGTAGATTGAAGTTCCTGGTTTTGCCTTAATTATTGCTCTTGGAACATACATTTCTCTAACCTCTTTTCCTGACAAATCAGTGTATATAACATCTACAGCAATATTATTCTGTTTAAATTATCATATTGCATCATTTTTAAATCCCTAATTCGTGTCTGCATAACTTCTAAATTGTTAAATTTCGATTCAAAGGTACTAATAAATTATCATCGCAGAAAAAATACGTCAAAAAATTTGCATATTTCAAAAATTTGATATAAGGAAACAGAAGATTTTTATTTACTCCTTTTCAAATATTCTACTTTATCTCTTAGTATTTCAGCGTTTTGCGTGTTCTTCCTCGCCTTTTCAATCTTCTCCACCTGTTTACGAATGATTTTGATGCTGTCTTTCTGTTTGAATTGATTTTCCAAGCAATAAATCTTTTCTTCATCGGTTGAGGTGCAATATAGGCATCTGCAAGGGCCACTTCTTTTGATTCTAATTTTAGTGATTTTTTTATTGTCTGCAGGACATCATCAGTAACGTTATCTTTTTCAAGGCGTAATTTCTCCCTTAAAAGAAATTTTTTTAGGTGCTGTTTTCATAAAAACTATGGCTTGTTTTCCTATCGGAACCCTTCGGGGCATACCATCTGTATAAAATACAACCTTCATT
Organism: Candidatus Symbiothrix sp.; assembly: GCA_031261295.1. Classification (GTDB taxonomy): domain Bacteria; phylum Bacteroidota; class Bacteroidia; order Bacteroidales; family Azobacteroidaceae; genus Azobacteroides. Next base: position 6,767 of record JAISKT010000137.1, read on the forward strand.
GGAACTTGCGTCGAAAGTCCTAATTTATTCAGCGCATATAAACCTGTAGGTTGGATTCTTGCTTTGTCGCGTTTAGCGATTGCCTTTGCCCAAAAATATGTATTAACGTGCGAAAAATAAATAACCGGCGCCAAATACTTGCGTGTCTCAGAAATATGACGTACTTTTGATTAACCATGAAATTACATAAACAAATACAAGGTATCAAGTTGTACAGAAAACTCCGTTACCGGAACGGGCATGGCGTACATTCCCCTTTTGTATATAATTTAATAACCAAAGTCATTGAAGATCAATCGCCGTATTACGCTTTCGAAGAAATAGAAAATTTCAGGAAAAGCCTGTTAGTCAGGCAAGATGAAATCAGCCGGATTACCGCGAAAGAAACGCAACCGCCCAATTTCGGTAAATTTCTATTCCGTATGGTAAACTTTTTCAAATGCAGGAATGTTATTGAAATCGGAAGTACAACAGGTGTAATGGGTTTATATCTTGCGATGGCTTCCCGTACCCAATGCGATTGTTTTTTATTGGAGGAACGGACCGGTTTATGGCAAGCGGTCAAAGAAAATGCTTTGGCACACAATTTGAATAAACTTCATTGTATCGAAGGAGATTATGAAGAAAATCTGAAAACGCTTCATTCCAGGCTTCCGGAAGCGGATTTGATTTTTATTAATCAACTTCCACGTTCGATTGGAATAGAAAAAGGAATTCTTTTGTGTAAACCTTTTATAAAGGAAACAAGCATTCTCATTCTGAATGATATTATCAAGAACAAAGAAATGAAAAATCTTTGGAGTTTGCTAAAAGACCATTCCCAATCCCGCGTGACGATGGATCTCTATACAATAGGGATTGTATTTTTTGATGACAAACTGCCTAAACGGCATTATAAAGCATATTTCAACCATGGCAAAAAGCAAAATATACACCGGAAAAGGAGACGGGGGTTACACATCATTAGTCGGAGGAAAGAGAGTTTCCAAAACCAATCCGCGGATTGAGGCCTACGGCACGGTCGATGAATTGAATGCGTTCATCGCCTGTTTATTGGATGAGGTCAATGAACGGGAAGACCGGGAGGCGCTCTTGCATATCCAACATACCCTTTTCACGGTCGGCGGTTACCTGGCAACCGAAGGAGAAAAAAAAGGCGGTCCGGTCTTTCAAGAAGAAGTGGATTGGCTGGAACAGGAAATAGACAAAATAGACGCACTGATCCCCCCTTTGAAAGCGTTTGTATTGCCGGGCGGATGCAGGAGCAATTCCATATCCCATGTATGCCGGACGGTTTGCCGGAGAGCCGAAAGGAATATATACAAAATACCCGGGGAAGAAGAAATAGACTCCATTGTATTGAAATATATCAACCGTTTATCGGATTATTTCTTTTTATTGGGACGTAAACAAAATTTTATTAATAATATTGACGAAATTATTTGGGAGAAACCTTGTAAATAGTTTATATTTTTTTACTTTTGCGAAAAATTTGATATTATGTATTGGACGTTAGAATTAGCTTCAAAATTAGAAGATGCACCGTGGCCTGCAACCAAAGATGAATTAATCGATTTTGCAACACGTTCGGGTGCACCACAGGAAGTAGCTGAGAACCTGCAGGAGATGGAAGATGAAGGCGAAATATATGAATGTATTGAAGATATTTGGCCGGATTATCCAAGTAAAGAAGATTTTTTCTTCAACGAGGAAGAATATTGACCGCATAATTTGCCAACAAATAGAGCGACATTATTTTAAGTCAGAAGGGTTGCGTTTCTTATTGATTCTTAAATCGAATTCATAAGAAATACAACCCTTTTTAAAATAGACCGTACAACCTCTAACTTTAGTCGGCTAAAGCGCTTGTTTTCAAATTGACAAATGTTCAACTAAACGAGTTAGTCATTTTTCTTGCACCGGACGCTAAATTCGCTAGTCTTATAATACGAGGTGCGTTCAGAGCCAGTTTTCCCGGCCTCCAGGTGTCGCGTCCAGGCGTCTGCTGAACCTTGACTACTGGAAGTCCACAACCATATTTCCGTACCATAGTTACTTTCGTACCCTTTGTATGTGATGTGACCAACAAGCAGGGCGTTGAAGCCGCCATTGGCTTTGGGCCAACTCATACCGTTTGTTGCTCCGCTCACGGCGGTTTTGCTTTTCATCTGGCGACCCCAATAAGTCAAATCTGCATTGCCAGTGCCCGGGCGCCAACCCTTCGAACCGGTGTAGTTATAACCGGCTGCTCCGGAATAAGCAGTTTTTTGATCCGCATAAGGCTCGGGGTTAGAAGCAATTTCTTTTTCTAATTGTCCCCATTCAACATCGCTGGGTAAGTGCCAGCCGGAAGGGCAAATACCTTGCGTTTGTGCTTGATTTGTGCTGCCACCTTCATCAGACTTTACACCCGTACGGTTAGAAGCAGCCGCCCAAGTATATAACAGACCATAAGCCGCCTTATTACCAGGGTTATTGTTCGGATAATAATAATATTTTTTAGTAAGATCATTATCCGCACTGTTAGCTGCCGTCAGCGTACCCGAAGGCATAATATCATTATACGTAGATTTCAAATTCTCTGTCATCCAACAACCGGCAGCGCCGAATTTAGAAGCGGTATAACTATTTCCTTCCGCATCTTCTAATGTTGCACAGCAATCGGCATCATGTATCGTCACTGTCCGGGATACTGTATAAACCGCAGTCGGGCAAGCTCCTGTACTCGTCGCCACAATCGTAGCCGTAATAATCACTTGAATACCGGTGGCATCGATATTGGTATTGCCTATCAAATTGGCCGAATTGTATTTTACCGTTACCTTATTGCTGGCCGGAGTCGTACTGGTAGCAGCCGGAGTAAATGTTTCAACTGCATCTTCCGGGTTGCTATAACTCCAGGTTACCGAGGAGATCGTAAATCCGCTACCTACTGTTCCACTCAACGAATAATCGTAGGTTTTTGTAAAATCAGCTTGTTCCCGATACCCCCAATCCGGGTCGGTGTCACTGCTGCGTTTGATGTCAAAACAATTTTCACCGCCTACCTTAAAACTGCTATCCGTATTCAAGTTGACAGTCACTGTTTTTGTGCTTTCAGCAATGGGAGTTCCGCTGATACTACCGTTCACCGTAATCACAGCCGATTGTCCGACAGCTGCTGCTGTAATTCCGTAATAATAACAATTATCCGTCGAATTGTAAGTCAATGTACCGCTATAAGCAGCACCCGCAAGTGTTGCCGTTGCGTTGCTTGCCGATAAACTTGTCCACTGTGCAGTTGACCAACTGGTAGGTTTTATCAGTTTAAAAGTGACACCTCCACAAAAGGACGTACCGCTTCCTACCGTTTCGATAGTTACCGCCGGCAATTCTGCTTGTACGATCGACCATTTACTTCCGTCCCAAACAAATACACCGGGGCCGCCTAAATTGGCGCCGTTATTGTAAACCACCATCCCTTTGGCCTTATCCAAATCTCCCCCTTCCAACTGAAAATCAGTGGCGGTACTCGACAATGTTACTCTCGGCAAAAGCAATCCCTTATTGGAATTCAAATCCAAGCCAGCGCCGGTACGCGGATCCTGATTGGCTCCGATTGTTACCTGCGCCAAACCGGCTGTTGTCCCCAAACTCAGGAACAACCCTATGGCAATGATTATTCTTTTCATTTCTTTCATTCTTTTCATTTTTTTCATTATAAAAGGACTACCGGTTTCCAATCAGTACCAGTCCATAAATAGATGCCTATTTCAATCGAACCTGTTTTGGTAGGATTGTAAATAATCATACCGGTGGCATCTTCGTCCGTTTCCGCAACGGAATTGCCCAACTGTAAAATCGTTGTGTTTTGCAACGCAAAATTAGGCAGTAACAAACCCAAATTCTGTGTACCCAGGGGAGATAAGTCCAGAATGGCGCCTGCGTGCGGTTCTTTGGTATTGTCTCCGATAATCACTTGTGCATTGGCACTTGCTGCACTCCAAACAATGAGTGTCAGCGCTAAAAAAATCTTTCTTTTCATTTTCATTGAATTTATAAATTTATTAATATTTGATTTTTTAAGTAAGGGTAAAGGCGGCTATAAGTATCTTAAGCTTCTTAAGTATCTTAAGTATCTTAAGAAGCTTAAGATACTTATAACCGACTTTACTCTATGAGTTTAAGCGGGCAAATTCAATAACTAAAAAAATGAGAGGGAAAAAATATTGAATAGAACTGCCCGCCCAATTTCCTACCCCCAACCCCCTTTAGGGGGCTTTAGAGCCTGCGCATTTTCATTATCGTGCGTCAGCCAAGTCCCCTTTAGGGGATTTAGGGGTATTTTTATGTAAAGTATTGTCTGTATTTTTAAAAACACAGCTGACTTGTTCTGCATGTCTGGAGAATTTATGCTTCCAAGTCCCTGAGAAGCGGTTATTTAAAATAAAAAACGTGGGACTTGTAACTTTATCTGTTTGTAGAGGTCTTCAACTACCCGTATATGCAAATAAGTTATGCCCACGAATTTACGTGAGCGTTCTCTTACTTATTCTTGCATATACCGAAATTGTTGAAGTTTCTACAATCAAGAATAAAAGCTAACGCTTTTTCTTTTAATGAATTATGTCTTTATAAAATGTTTTCTATTTTGTAATAAACCCTTTTTTCGTTTATTTAATTAACAAAAGTAGTTGTTTTTTTTATACAAACCAAGGAATTATCAAAAATTAACGAAAATGCAGATTCAGCTGCTATATATGAAATTGGTAAATTCAAGATAAAATCCTAACTTTGTGAGACTAAAGAAAAAAAATATGAGCAAGATAACGTTAGGTAAAACAGGTATCATTTCCGATAAAAATGGCTTTGGGGCGTTGCCTGTCCAGCGCGTTTCGGAAGAACAGGCAGGGGTGCTTTTGAAGAAAGCATACGACAATGGCATCACGTTTTTCGATACTGCGCGCGCCTATTCAGACAGCGAAAAGAAAATTGGTTTGCACCTCTCTCCCGTACGCAAGCATATTACCATCACCACCAAAACAGCGGCAAAAAATGCAGCGGACTTTTGGAAAGACCTGCACACCAGCCTGGCGACTCTCCAGACAGACTACATAGATGTCTATCAACTGCATACACCGCCGTTTTGCCCCAGACCCGGTGATGAATCGGGATTGTATGACGCTATGCTTGAGGCGAAACGGCAAGGCAAGATCCGCTTTACCGGCATAACCAACCATAGCATTTTTGTTGCGGAAGAGGCGGTGCAATCCGGACTTTATGACACGTTACAATTTCCGTTTTCGTATCTGTCGTCAGAAAAAGAAGTGGCGCTTGTCCGGCTTTGCAAAGAAAATAATGTGGGATTTATCGCCATGAAAGCGTTGTGCGGCGGGCTAATCACCAACTCCGCCGCGGCTTATTCCTATCTCAATCAATCCGGTTTCGACAACGTTTTACCTATTTGGGGGATTCAGCGCGAAAGGGAATTGGACGAGTTTATCGGCTATATGAAAAATCCGCCGGAATTGACCGGTGAATTAGTAAATTTGATTGCCAAAGATCAAGTTGAACTCGCCGGGAATTTTTGCCGCGGCTGCGGCTATTGTATGCCCACCTGCCCGGCTAAAATTCAAATTAACAACTGTGCCAGAATGATACAGCTCATCCGGCGCAGTCCGTCGGCACAGTGGCTTACGCCGGAGATGCAAAGCGAGATGAACAACATCGCCAACTGCACCGAATGCGGAATTTGCCGCACAAAATGCCCGTATGGTATTGACACTCCCACCTTGTTGAAAGAGAATCTGGCCGATTACAACGCGATTTTGTCGGGCAAGACAGTGATTTAGCTTTGTGACTCCAAAGACCATACGCAGACAACATAAATAGGATTTGTTCCCTTGTGTGTATTTAGTTTAATAGAAAATGGTTATCTTTGTTGCATACAATTTAACTTTTAACAGTTTAACTTTTTAATCAAGATGGAATTACAACTTATTCAAAGCAAAATTCTTGAAATCCGGGGGCAAAAAGTAATGATTGACTCTGATTTAGCAACAATGTATGGTATCGAAACAAAACGTTTGAAAGAAGCTGTGAGACGGAATATTGAACGGTTTGCCGGCGATGATTTTATGTTTCAACTTGCTGAAAATGAAATATCTGAACTTTCAAGGACGCAATTTGCGACCTTGAACACAGGCAGAGGCTCCAATATAAAGTATGCCCCTTTTGTTTTTACTGAATTAGGCGTAGCAATGCTTAGTAGTGTACTCAATAATGTCCTTGTTATCTTGATAAAAATGTTCGATTTTTTATGAGAAAAAGTTTAATCCCGATTATTAAATAGAAAACTCAATTTTTGTTTTGTATAGTCTTCAAATTTGTGGTCGGAACTAATCAATGTAATTCTCTCCGTAATGGCTTGGGAAATAATAACATGGTCATTCGGGTCATTATGAGATTCCGAAGTGGATAATTTGGAATAAGTCATCAGATGTTCCTTTTTTACAGGAAGTATTTCAAAGTGCAAGGCTTCAATACTTGGTAGAATATCTTCCGCCTTTTTCTAAAAGATAACGCGCCATAGTTAAGTCAAGTATTTATAAATATTTATTTCATTACAGCTCGCATATCTAATATTTTTACGACGAGACCCTCAGGATGTTCTCTTCTCCAAAGACCGTACGCAGACAACTTGCCCGAACTCTGATGCTCCGGCAACTCCATTCTTACTCCATTCTCAATAAGGTACGCCTTAGGCTCCCTTTTCTTTCTTTTCTTTTCTTTTTCTTCCATTGTTTCGTATTTTACAATATTTATATAGAGAGTACAAATGTATAGTTTTTTTTATGTTTTCACAAAAAATAGCGAACCTTTGTTGGTATTTATTTATATGACTATCCGCAATAATACCCCTAAAGCCTCGCAGAGGCGAGATTTTATTAACCGTAGGTGTAGCGAAGCGCAACCTACGGATACAAGCAACCCTCATCGTAAGCCCTGCAAGGGCGATACTATGCAACAATATGTCGCCCCATTCGGGGCTTAGGGAGGAGAGGTCGGTTTCCTTTTCCGTAGGTTGCGCTTCGCTACACCTACG
>JAISKT010000327.1 GCA_031261295.1 Candidatus Symbiothrix sp.
TGCCCGGAACAAGACTCGAACTTGCACATCCTAACGGATACTAGTCCCTGAAACTAGCGCGTCTACCAATTCCGCCATCCGGGCTTTTCGGGCACAAAGATACAAATATTTTTGAATATGCAACTATTTATTGGCCGTTAGAAAATTTTTGAATGCAAAAAAATCTTTACTTAGTTGGATACTTTGCTTTTCCCCCTTCATAAATGCTTGCAACCGTTCGGGAATTTCGACTCCTTTTTTGATAATAGCTTCCATCGTATCCTTGAATTTAGCCGGGTGCGCCGTTTCTAAGAATACCCCCGTTTCATTCGGTTGCAATTTTTCCAATAATGCCAGATAACCGCAAGCGCCGTGCGGATCCAATAAATAACCGGTGGCTTCATAACAGGCTTTTACAGTTTCCCGGATGGATGCGTCATCGCAACTAAAACCGGAAATGTTTTGCGTAATCGCTTCGTGATTGTGATTATATAAATCCAGGATACGCGCAAAATTACTCGGATCGCCCACATCCATCGCATTGGCCAATGTTTGCACCGACGGCTTCGGATTGTAATAGCCGGTCAGCAGGTATTGCAGGAAAATATCGTTTTTGTTGTTGGCCGCAATAAACCGCTTGACAGGCAAACCCATGCGTTGGGCAACCAGTCCGGCGGTGATATTACCGAAATTACCGCTGGGCACACAGAACACAATGTCGTTTTTAACGCCCTGTTTCCTCAATTGGGCGTACGCATGGAAATAATAGATGGCCTGAGGCAGGAAACGGGCGACATTGATGGAATTGGCCGACGTAAGTTTCATCTTTTCGTTTAACTCCTTGTCCATAAAAGCCGATTTGACCAATGCCTGGCAATCATCAAAAGTCCCGTCGATTTCCAATGCCGTAATGTTTTGTCCCAGAGTGGTAAACTGACATTCCTGAATAGCGCTGACTTTCCCTTTGGGATACAATACATAGACCTGAATGCCTTCTACGCCCAAAAATCCGTTGGCCACAGCGCTTCCCGTATCTCCGGAAGTGGCCACCAGCACATTTACCTTGTCCAAACCTTGTTTCCGGACGAAATAATTTAACAGGCGGGCCATGAAACGGGCGCCTACATCTTTAAAAGCCAAAGTCGGGCCATGAAACAATTCCAATGCGTAGATAGCATCCGACACTTTAACAACCGGAGTTGCAAAGTTCAACGTTTCGTCCACGATGGTTCGCAAGGTTTCCGTATCCACATCTTCACCGAAAAAAGCATTGGCCACTGCAAAATTGATATCCGGGAAACTCTCATCGGCCATATTTTCAAAAAAAGCATCCGGTAACAGTTGGATGGATTCGGGCATGTAAAGTCCTTTGTCTCCGGCTAATCCTTTCACTACGGCTTCCTGTAAATCAACCGTTGGCGCCTGTTTATTTGTACTGTAATATTTCATATTTTTAATGTTTTCCGTCATTGCGAGCGAAGCGAAGCAATCCAACAATACAAAGGCTGGATTGCTTCGGACTACGTCCTCGCAATGACGTTTTTAATAAATTCATCTCCCTTTAAAACACCGTAAACACCTTTTTGTGCTGAAAATTCATCAAAAAATTCCACCTCGTCGGGTGTTTCATTGGGATTATAAATCACAAAAGGCACCGGATCGGCAGTATGCGTTTTGATCCGGCAGGGAGTCGGATGGTCGGGCAGCAGGGCGATAGTCACCGGCTCCCCTCCTTTTTCCACTTCCTCCAGAATCGGTTTCACAATACGGCTGTCTAAATATTCTATTGTTTTCATTTTCAATTCGATATCGCCTTCGTGTCCGGCTTCATCGCTGGCTTCCACGTGCAGATATACAAAATCTTTTTCTTTCAAAGCCGCTAATGCCGCTTGTGCTTTCCCTTCATAATTGGTATCGTACAAACCGGTAGCTCCGGGTACATCAATGCTTTCCAAACCGGCATAAATCCCGATTCCCTTGATTAAGTCAACGGCGGAAATCACACTTCCCGATCGGATGGAATAAATCTCGGAGAGTTTTTTCATCCGTGGTTTGTATCCCGGCGACCAGGGCCAGATGCTGTTGGCCGGATCTTTTCCGGCAGCTTTTCGTTGTATATTTATCGGATGATTTTCCAATAATTCCTGCGAACGGATGATTAATTCGTTCAACAAATCGGCTGTAGCTTGCGCTTCCGGAATTTCCGCTTTCACCAATACCGATTCAAATGCCGTTCCAGGAACGTCGTGGGGCGGTGTGCAAATCAAGTGCTTGTTGCCTCCTTTTATTTTCAATAAATGACGATAGGACACGCCCGCAAAAAAACGGATGGTATCGGTTGCCAATTTTTCATTTAAATAATGTATAAGGATTTCGGCTTCGGAATTGGAAATATGTCCGGCCGAATGATTTTTGATTATACCGTTTTCAACACAAATCAAGTTGCAACGGAGCGCCATTTCGTCCGGTTCCATTTCAATGCCCATGCTGGCAGCTTCCAACGAACCGCGGCCTTCCAATACAATTCGGGGATCGTACCCTAAAACGGACAGGTTGGCAACCTCACTCCCCGGGTGCATTCCTTCGGGAATCGTGTGAAGCAAACCGGCCCGGCCGAAACGGGCTAACTTATCCATAGACGGAGTATTAGCTGCCTGCAGCGGCGTGCGGTTTCCCAATGATTCTATCCGTTCATCTGCCATCCCATCTCCAAGAATAATGATATATTTCATGTTTTTAGCGGATATTTCTTACTTTTATATAAAATATTTGCAAAGATAATATTATTTTATTAATTATTCTCAAAGTACATGGATATGCAAATCGATTGGATAGTTTTTGCACTATTTTAGAACAATAAGGCAAAAAAAATGTTTCTTAAGAAAGTTATTTATAGAAAAACAAATCATTTAAAATGAATAATAATAATCTACCGGCTTTTTTAGGCCTAATCTTTTTGAGTTTGGTTACATTCTGTGCAAATGCTAACCCTTTGAATAATAACGATTTTTCCGGAGGAAACAAGGACTTAAAGACCGGACAAATTGTAATGAAAGGGTATCCTGATAAAAACAATCAAATGTCTTTCGAGGCTGCTGTTGATAAAATTACCATTGATTGGGGAGACGGCACGGTGGAAAAGAAAACTTCGAATGGAAAATTAACCGAATTTATGCATGAATATGCAACTAAAAACATTCAAACGATTTCCATACATACAGAAAGATTGACATCCATCAACTTCAACAGCAGTTTGAATGACTATCATGAATTGCATTTTGGAAATTGTCCCGAGTTAAAATACATGGTTTCTTCCAGTAATCAACTAACATCCTTAGATGTAAGTAAATGTACGGCTTTGGAATTATTGTATTGTTCTTTTAATCAATTAACTTCCTTAGATGTAAGTAAATGTACGGCTTTGAAATTCTTGAATTGTCCCGGTAATCAATTAACATCCTTAGATTTAAGTAAATGTGCCGCTTTGTTGGAATTGAATTGCCGGAGTAACCAATTAACTTCGTCTGCATTAAATTCTTTATTTAAGAGTCTGCCAACGGCTGAACATATCTGGTTTCAGGAAAATCCGGGGGAATCAGATTGTGATAAAAGCATCGCAACCAATAAAGGATGGAAAATTAATTAAACCAATTATCCCACAAGTAGTTGTATTTCTTTTCTTTCGTCTTGCCCTTCAAGTTATCTAAGTCGAAAGTAGCGGAAAGCAATTGCTCGTGGTACGTTTGTTTCTCCACAAAATGGAAAGAATAAACGAATTTCAAATTCACTACGCTCGTTTTAATAAATTGGATATACAAATCGACCCGGTCGTATTCTTTGGAACGGTAAACCGGGTCGCCCCAGTACAATCCATTGCTGTGGTCACCGTAATAGGCTTGTTGACTTTCTCCTTTATAATAGGTATTGAATAATCCCACGCCCTTGTATTCCACTTTTATTTCCGATAAAAATCCTTGCGGCCTGTTCCAAACACCGGCGCTTCGGTCGCGATCGAGTCCCATAGACCAGCCGGCGTTGACTTCTAATTTTTCAAAATTCATCTTTTCGGCTAAATCAATGCCTAAAGAAGTTAGCAGCAAGCCGTTATCGTGAACGGATTCATCTGTTTCCGGTTCTTTCACTTTCGCATAGTGAAACATATAACCGAAATGTTGCGCATAAAATAGCTTCCAATTATACCGGCCCGACCATCCCATGAAAAAAGACTCGTTCCGCTCGCGTGTCTGCCGGCCCGTCCAATCCAACCACACATTGGCTTGGTTCCCATTGGAAGTGTATTCCCAGAAAAAACCGTTCAGCACAGGACGGTAATTTTTTATCGAATCCTGAAAAAACATCCGTGGATACTTATCCAGCGCCGGTTGACGGGGAAAAGCGCCCATTTGAAAGCGGAAAGACTTGTTGGTATATTCATAATACAAAATCGGATTGTAATAATCGATCGCCTTGTCGCTTCCAAATTCGTGCATCGCATCAATTCCCGCATAAATACGGTGCTTTTGATTCCAAGTCAATCCGATTTCGGGAGCCAGATGCACTCCCGCCATGGTTTGAGATGTTTGAACCGACGCACCGGAAAACTCCGTATTATCGAAAAAGGAATGTATTCCGGCTTTCCAAACAACTTCCTGAGCCGAAAGGGAACCGTACACCCCCAGAAAAATCCAAAATAAAAGAGATTGTTTCTTCATTTAAATGTCTATTCACATTTTGCGCCAAAGATACATAATTAAATAGTGTTTTTTCAAATAAATTCCGTAATTTTGCAACTCAAAATTGCAATAAATATATGTCTGTAGAAAATAACACGAACGAAGAGAGCAAAAAAAGCCTCAATTTCATTGAGATAATCGTTGAAAAGGACTTGGCGGAAGGTAAAAATGAGGGTCGAATTCAAACCCGTTTCCCGCCGGAACCCAACGGTTACCTGCATATCGGCCACGCCAAAGCTATTTGTATGGATTTTGGCATCGCCCAAAAATATGGCGGCGTCTGCAATCTTCGTTTCGATGATACCAACCCCACCAAGGAAGATGTGGAATATGTTGATTCCATTATGGAAGATATTCAATGGTTGGGTTACCATTGGAAAAACGTCTATTACGCATCCGACTATTTCCCGCAACTCTGGGATTTTGCCGTTCAATTGATTAAATCCGGCAAAGCGTACATCGACGAACAGTCATCGGAAGAAATCGCGAAACAAAAAGGTACGCCTACCCAACCGGGAACTCACTCCCCTTACCGGGACAGACCAATTGAAGAAAGTCTTGATTTATTCCAAAAAATGAATCAGGGACTTATTCCCGAAGGGGCAATGGTACTGCGGGCTAAAATAGATATGGCCAATCCCAACATGCACTTCCGCGATCCGATTATTTACCGGGTAATCAATTATCCGCACCACCGGACGGGAACTACTTGGAAAGCCTACCCAATGTATGACTTTGCCCACGGACAAAGCGATTATTTTGAAGGAGTTACCCATTCTATCTGTACATTGGAATTTGAAGTGCACCGTCCCCTGTACGATTATTTTGTGGATGAACTGAAACAATTGCGTCCGGAAGACGGCGAGTATCGCACGCGCCAATCCGAGTTCAACCGTTTGAACCTGACTTACACAATGATGAGCAAGCGTAAATTGCTTCAATTGGTACAGGAAGGATTGGTCAGCGGCTGGGATGATCCCCGCATGCCGACAATTACCGGTTTGCGCCGGAGAGGTTATACGCCCGAAGCCATTCACAAATTCATTGATAAAATCGGATACACTAAATTTGAAGCGCTTATAGATATTGCCTTGTTGGAACATGCCATCCGGGAAGACCTGAATGCAAAAGCCAAGCGGGTTTCCGCTGTTATTGATCCGGTGAAATTGATCATTACGAACTATCCCGAAGGAAAAGTAGAAAGGATGGAAGCTGTCAATAATCCCGAAGATGAAAGCATGGGAACACACGAAATTGCGTTTACCCGCGAACTATTCATCGAACGGGAAGACTTTATGGAAGATGCTCCGAAGAAGTTTTTCCGCATGACTCCCGGACAAGAAGTTCGTTTGAAAAATGCGTATATCGTTAAATGTACAGGCGTTAAAAAAGATGCTGCCGGAAATATCGAAGAAATCTATGCCGAATACGATCCGCAAACCAAAAGTGGAATGCCGGAAAGCAACCGGAAAGTAAAAGGTACTTTACACTGGGTTTCGGTAGAACACAGTATCCCTGCGGAAGTCCGTTTGTACGACCGTCTTTTTACGGTTGAAAATCCAAGCGAAGAAAAAGACAAAGATTTTCGCGAATTATTGAATCCCGATTCATTGGTGGTCAAAACCAATGCACGGGTAGAAAAAGAATTAGAAAACAGCAAACCATTTGATAATTTCCAATTTCAACGCTTGGGTTACTTCAATGTAGATCCCGATACGAAAAATGGTAAATTGGTCTTTAACAGGACAGTATCCTTAAAAGACTCTAAAAACAAATTATGATCGATTATTACAATAGTTTTGATGAAGAACCGTACGACTCTCCCCAGGAGCCTTATCCTGATTATTTTTATGACTGGGACGAATCGTTGACAAAAAACAGCAGCCCCCGTTTTCTTGAAGACGAAGAATTTTATGAAATCATTGAAATCTATCTGGAAGAAGGTGAAGTCAAAAAAGCCAAGCAAACCATTCAGTATGCTTTAAAACTGCATCCGGACAGCGAAGAATTGGTGTATGACCTCCTGCTTCTTTTAAACGATTTTGAATTGTGGAATGATTTGCTGGTGCTTTCGGAAGAATATCAAGACTTGTTGGGCGTTTGGGCCGAAGGACATAAACTGACGGCTCTCCTGCATTTGGGAATGGAAGAAGATGCCTTTCTTTTTTTCCGGAAAACAAAATTCCAATACGACAAAGAGGAAGAAAAGGAAGACCTCACCGTTCTGTATCAGGCTATGGGTGAAGCTTTGCAGGAAGCAGACCTTTTCGATGCTTCCGTCATTTTAATAGAAGAAGCGATTTCCATTCTGGGAGCCGATGTCGATTTTTATTGGTTGCAACTCCAGGCCTACCTCTCGTTGGAAGTGAAAGAAAAAGCATTGGACCTGGCGAATAAAATAGAACAAATCAATCCCATGGACGGTGAAAACTGGTATCGTTTGGGAAGTGTTTATATTGATTTGGATGAAATGGAAAAAGCGATCGATGCTTTTGAATTTGCCGAATCGCTGGGCTACCGGAAAAGGAGCAATTATTTAGGCTTGATTACCGCTTACGAAAAAAACGGCAATCACTTAAGAGCTTTGGAAAAAACAAAAGATTTTCTACATTTGTATCCGGAAAGTTACATGGTAAATATTCTGGCCGCCAATATTTGTTCCGAAATGGAAATGTGGGAAGAAGCCTTGTTGTATGTGGATGCAGCTTTGGAAGTTGTTCCCGAATTGGACGCCCTTTATTTATATAAAAGCTCTTTTTTTCTTAACTTAGGCGAAAAAAAGAAAGCCATCCTGACATTGGAAGAAGGAATCAGACAAACAAGAGATGCAGGAGGCGAATTAAAGAAAGAATTGGAAAAACTATATAACGAAAATCCTAATTTTTAAATTATGGCAAAAATCAAAGGAACAGTAGAGATTGATACCGATAGATGCAAAGGTTGTGACCTTTGCGTGGTAGCCTGTCCTACGGATGTGCTTATTTTGGGCAAAGAAGTCAATACAAAAGGCTACAACTACGCCCAAATGGCCAACCCGGACGACTGCATCGGTTGTGCGAATTGTGGATATGTTTGTCCCGATGGGTGTATCACCGTTTATAAAACTAAAAGTTAAAAACTAAAAACTAAAAGTTAGCTGGCGCCTGTAACTGCGCTTCGCGCAACTTTTAGTTTTTAGTTTTTAGTTTTTAACTCTTAAATTTATGGAAGAAGTAAAATTAATGAAAGGAAATGAAGCGATTGCACATGCTGCAATTCGCTATGGTGCAGATGGATATTTCGGTTATCCGATTACTCCGCAATCGGAAATCATGGAAACGCTGATGGATGAACAGCCTTGGGAAACAACCGGAATGGTTGTCCTGCAGGCCGAAAGTGAAGTGGC
The DNA here is from genome assembly GCA_031261295.1 of Candidatus Symbiothrix sp. Classification (GTDB taxonomy): domain Bacteria; phylum Bacteroidota; class Bacteroidia; order Bacteroidales; family Azobacteroidaceae; genus Azobacteroides. Next base: position 8,098 of record JAISKT010000327.1, read on the forward strand.
TGCTATTAATATGGTTTATGGAGGAGCCGCCTGCGGAAAAAGGGTGATGACTTCCTCTTCCAGTCCGGGTATCAGCCTGAAACAAGAGGGGATCTCTTATATGGCCGGCGCCGAACTGCCCGGTCTGATTGTCAATGTGATGCGCGGCGGCCCCGGTCTGGGAACCATCCAACCGAGCCAAGCCGATTATTTTCAAACGGTCAAAGGAGGAGGACACGGCGATTACCGTTTAATCACGTTGGCGCCTGCTTCCGTTCAGGAAATGGCCGACCACGTGGTGTTGGGATTCGATTTATCTTTCAAATACAACAATCCGGCGATGATTCTTGCAGACGGAGTGATTGGGCAAATGATGGAAAAAGTGGTTTTACCGGAACAACGTCCCCGCAAAACGGAAGAAGAAATCCGGGCGGAACAACCTTGGGCAACCTTGGGCAAACCGGCTTCACGCCAACCCAATATCATTACGTCCCTGGAATTGGATTCTTCCATTATGGAACAAAACAATATCCGCTTCCAGGCAAAATACAAAACGATTGAAGAAAACGAAGTATTGTACGAAGAGCTCCTTTGCGAAGACGCCGAATACCTGATTGTCGCTTTCGGTTCGGCCGCGCGTATCAGTCAAAAAGCCGTGGAACTGGCCCGGAAAGAAGGCATTAAAGTAGGGCTTTTCCGCCCGATTACATTATGGCCTTTCCCCAAAAAGGAATTGAACGCGTATAAAAATAAGGTAAAAGGTATTTTGACGGTCGAATTAAACGCCGGACAAATGGTTGAAGATGTGAGATTAGCGGTAGAATGTAAGGTTCCGGTAGAACATTACGGCCGCTTGGGTGGAATTGTTCCAACCCCGCAAGAAGTGCTGGAAGAATTAAAAAAATTAAAGAAATGAAAAGAATGAAAGAAATGAAAAAAATTACCCCCAACCCCCCTACAGGGGGCTTTTAGAGACTGCATATAGGCAGTATCGTGCGTCAGCCAAGTCTCCCCTTCAGGGGAGATTTAGAGGGGTTATTACTTTCATTTCTTTCATTCTCTTAATTATTTTCATTATGAATAATATGATACAACCCGAAAACCTGGTTTATAAAAAACCTCGTTTGATGAATGACCACCCCATGCATTATTGCCCCGGATGCAGTCACGGAGTAGTGCATAAGCTGGTAGCAGAAGTGATTGACGAAATGGGTTTGGCCGAAAAAACCATCGGGATAGCGCCGGTTGGTTGCGCCGTTTTTGCTTACAATTATTTGGATATTGACTGGATAGAAGCGGCTCATGGTCGCGCTCCCGCCGTAGCAACGGCTGCCAAAAGATTAAACCCCAACAAAATGGTTTTTTCCTATCAGGGAGACGGCGATTTGGCGGCTATCGGTACCGCAGAAACCATCCATGCCTGCAATCGCGGAGAAAATATCGTAATCATTTTTATCAACAACGCGATTTACGGTATGACCGGCGGGCAAATGGCCCCCACTACCCTACTCGATATGAAAACCGCGACTTGCCCCTACGGCCGCAATGTAGCCTTGAATGGTTATCCGCTGAAAATATCCAATTTGTTAGCGCAATTGGAAGGAACGTGCTTCATTACCCGCGAAACGGTACATACGGCGGCAGCGGTTAAAAAAACAAAGAAAATGCTTCGCAAGGCATTTGAAAATGCAATGGCTGGTAAAGGAACTTCCGTTGTGGAAGTGGTTTCTACTTGTGCTTCCGGTTGGAAAATGACTCCCGACCAAGCCAATAAATGGATGGTCGAAAATTTGTTGCCCGAATATCCTTTGGGTATTTTAAAAGAAAAATAATATGCAACACGAAATAATTATAGCAGGATTTGGCGGGCAAGGCGTACTCTCTATGGGTAAGATACTTGCCTATTCCGGATTGACGGAAGGAAAAGAAGTAAGCTGGTTTCCATCCTACGGCCCCGAGCAACGGGGAGGTACGGCCAATGTGACCGTCATTTTGAGTGACGAACGTATTTCTTCGCCGGTGTTGAACGAATATGATATTGCTATTATATTGAATCAACCGTCATTAGAGAAATTTGAAAAAGCGGTAAAACCGGGAGGTATCCTTATTTATGATGGTCACGGGATTACCCAAAAACCCACTCGCAAGGATATCCGCATTTTTGAAATTGACGCCATGAATACGGCATCCCAGGAAGGAAACGCCAAGGCATTCAATATGATTGTCTTAGGTGGAATGCTTAAAACGACTCCGGTGGTAAAAATCGAAAGCGTCCTGGCCGGTTTGAAAAAATCGCTCCCCGAACGCCATCACAAGCTTTTGCCGATGAATGAAAAAGCGATTCTACGGGGAATGGAACTAATTAAAGCAGTATAAATGAAAAGCCCCTTTCCCAACCCCTCCCCGCAAGGGAGGGGAGTAGCTGACGCCTGTTATCGCGCTTTGCGCCTCCCCTCCCTTGTGAGGAGGGGCCGGGGGAGAGGCTTTTTCTTGTTGCTTCTATTTTGCCCATTCATTACTTTTGGTCAAGAGATTACAAATGAATTAACAGATTCATTAGCAATTATTCCACAACAGGAAAACGGACTTCTGCCGGACTCCATTCCACAACCCTTGGATTCAGTCCGGCATCGCAATTTAGACCATATCCAAGCGCCTGTTTTAGAAATAGATACGACTAAAAAAATCAATTATTGGCATATCACCGGACGAACCGGGGAAATCATTCCCTTTCGTCCGGATACTTTTCTGACCGATTATTTCAATCGAACCAATGTGGAAGGCCAAAGTGTTGCGATGGCTTATTTAGGAAATTTAGGATTGCCGGGGGAATCGCGGGTGTTTTTTGAACGGGAAGACCGTTCCCAATTCATCTTTTTGGATCCGTATTCCGCTTATCTCAAAACGCCCGGCAAATTTAATTTCATCAATACAAAAATTCCCCATTCCAATCTATCCTATCAACAGGCTGGAAGCAAGAATGTCCAAGAACAACGGTTGCAAGCAGTATTGGCCATCAATATAGGGAAAAAACTCAATTTGGGTTTTGATGCGGATTACCTGTATGCCCGCGGTTATTATAAATCGCAATCAGCCAAACATTTGAATTGGGTATTTTTTGGAAACTACCTGTCTGACCGTCACCAATTGCATGTATTTATTAATCCGTTCGAATTCACCAATGCCGAAAACGGAGGAATTACGGATGACGACTATATTTCCCATCCCGATCGTTTGGATAGCCGGAAAATGAGCAGCCGGGATATTCCCACCTACTTAAGCAGCAATGACAATACGACTTGGAACAGTATCAAGGGCAAACAAGCTTATTTGAATTATCATTACAATTTAGGCTTTGAACGGGAAACCGAATACGAGGATGAAGAAGGGAATAAAATCCGGCAATTTATTCCTGTTTCGAGCATTATCTATACCTTTGATTATAAAGACAGTAGAAAGAATTTTTATACTTCCGACAGCACGTTGGTCGATAAATATTATAAGAATGTAGATCATTTCAATAATGGAAGAAAAGTCAATGATTCGACTTCTTACTGGTCTTTGAGCAATACGTTCGCGTTATCCATGCGGGAAGGTTTCAGTGAGTGGGCCAAATTTGACTTGACGGCTTTCCTAACCGAGGATGTGCGTAGTTTTACCTTGATGGACAGGACTAATATTCCCAACGACAGCACCCTGTGGGCCACTTACATCGGCGGTGAATTAGCGAAGCGAACCGGTGAGATTCTCCGGTACAATGCCCAGGGAAGTTTTGGCGTTTTAGGTGATAACTTAGGCGATGTGAACCTTTCCGGAAACATCGAAACGCGAATACCGGTGTGGGGAGATACGGCTTCAATCAAAGCCAGTGCATCGATAAAAAACTTGGCTCCAACCTTTTATGAAAATCACTACCATAGTAAATATTTTTGGTGGGACAAGAATTTCGGCAAAGTAAAAAAGCAATGGATTGGTGGAACAATCGATATTCCACATACAAAAACCCGGTTCAGTTTAGGGGTTGAAAATGTGAGTAATTACATTTACTTTGATGAAAAGGGTTATCCCCAACAACATGGAAGCGATATTCAAATTACAACTGCCCGCTTGGATCAGAACTTTAAATTCAAGGCGCTTCATTGGGATAATCAATTGGTTTATCAATCTTCTTCCAACGATAGTATTCTTCCGTTACCACAATTCGCTGCTTATTCCAGTCTGTATATTCAATTTAAAATAGCGAAAGTGCTAACCATTCAAATGGGTGCAAACGTTCATTATTGGACAAAATATTATGCTCCGGCTTACGAACCGGCCACCCAACAATTTAAATTGCAACGGGAAGTAGAAGTAGGTAACTATCCGTTAATAAGCGGGTTCCTCAATTGCCACCTGAAGCAAACCCGTTTCTTTGTCGAATATTACAATGCAGGCGCAAAGTTCATCAGCAGTCCGCCCAATTATTTTTCATTGCCGCACTACCCTGTCAATCCCACCATACTGAAATTGGGATTATCCGTGGATTTTATCAATTAGAAATCACTCATGGCTCATACAAAACGAAATATAGTCCTGCTGATTTGGGGAGTTCTACTTCTTTCAGGTATAGCCTATTTGGTTTTTAAAAACGCTTCTAATAAAACAATTTCTCCGCGGGATTGGCCAGAAATAGAAGCGGACGGCGTTTTGAATATCGTAACCGAATATAATTCCGTAGATTATTATGTTTCAGGAGATTCCATTGCCGGAAGACAGTACGATCTTTGTCAATACATCGAAAAACGCTCGGGACTCAAAGTAAAAATATTCCTCGAAAATAATTTGGAAAATTGCATCCAAAACTTAAAAAACAATACCTGCGATATTATCGCCCTGAATATTCCCATCACGAATGAAGGGAAAAAAGAATTGGCTTTTACGGTTCCAATCACGCAAAACAAGCAAGTTTTAATTCAACGAAAACCGAAGACAGAGAACGATACATTGATCCGGAATCAACTTGATTTGGCCTACAAAACGATTTATATTTCCAAAAATTCACCTTGTATTTTACGCCTGCATAATTTATCCGAAGAAATTGCAGAACCTATTTATATAAAGGAAGTTGAAGATTATTCACAGGAACAGTTATTGTCTATGGTTGCCTATCAAGAAATTGATTATGCCGTTGTAGATAAAGGAATTGCGGTGAAAAATGAAAAACTGTTTCCCGAAATCGACATGAAAACCGATATCAGTTTTACGCAACTGCAAGCGTGGGCTGTCCGGCAAAATGCGCCCGTCCTGTTGGATAGCTTGAACCGGTGGATTTCGGAAAGGCGCTAAGCAAAAAACTTTTTTTACACAAAGAATGTTATTATATATGTTCCTATATAATTGTTCTTTATGTCCAAAAAATCCAAATTCATCAATGGAGAATTAAGTTGGTTGAGCTTCAATAACCGGGTATTGCAGGAAGCTTGCAATGAAAATGTTCCTTTACTCGAACGAATCCGTTTTTTGGCCATATTTTCCTCCAATTTGGATGAATTTTTCCGTGTAAAAGTCGCCGCGCTTCTCCAATACGTCAAACTGAAAAAAAATTATTACGACGGCAATCCTCGGGAAGTGCTTTCTTCTATTCTCTCTCAAGTCAAGGATCAGCAAGTATTGATTGATACTATCTTTAACAAAGAATTTAAACCTTTATTAGCTGAAAATCAAATCTATATCGTTGATGAAACCCAATTGGACGAGGTACAAAAAGAGTTTGTCAAACACTATTTCCGAGAAAATATCTTACCGGATTTGTCACCCATCATGCTGGACAGTCTCGAGGAAACATTTCAATTGAAAGATCCGGCTTTTTATTTTATCATTTCTTTGGCTGAACGTAAAAACAAGAAAGTCAAAGCCTACGCCCTGTTGGAAATTCCGGGCAATAAGCGCCGTTTCCTGGCGCTTCCGGGAAAAGAGGAAAAGAAATACGTCATTATTCTGGATGATATTATCCGATTGTGTTTCAAAGACATATTCGGATTTCTGGGCTATGATGAAATTACCGGATACACTTTGAAAGTGATTCGCGATGCCGAGCTGGATATCGATTCCGGACTGAGTATGAGCCTCTTGGACAGTATTTCGAAAAGCGTCAAAAAAAGAAAGGAAGGAGCCATTGTCCGCTTCACTTACGATTCCGAAATACCGCCCAAACTATTGGAATATACCATTCAAAAATTGAAAATTAAAACAACCAATATCATTCCGGGCGGCAGATACCGTAACTTCAGGGATTTCAGCAAATTCCCCAATGTGGGAAGTAAAGACCTGGAATACACGTCAACTCCCCCTCTCTACCGCCCGGATATTGATTTGGGGAAAAGCCTGTTTGCGCAAATGGTCAAGCGGGATTTCCTGATAAGCGTTCCTTACCAGTCTTTCGATTACGTGATTACGTTTCTTCGCGAAGCCGCCCTCGATCCGAATGTCACATCCATCCGCATGACGCTGTACCGGATGGCCGGCCGCTCCCGGATCATCAACGCATTGACTACTGCCGCTAAAAACGGCAAAAAAGTGGTGGTATTAGTCGAATTGAAAGCCCGTTTCGACGAAGAAAGCAACATCTATTGGACGCAGGAATTGGAAGAAGCCGGCGTAAAAGTAATGCACGGCCTGCCCGAATTCAAAGTACATTCCAAAATTTGCTTGGTAAACCGGAAGAAAAAAGGCTTGCCCGAAGAACAGTTCGCCATTTTAGGAACCGGAAATTACAACGAAATCACTGCAAAAATCTATACGGATTACCACTATTTCACTTCGTCCAAAAGGTTGACGGGCGAATTGGATCAGTTGTTCAACAACTTAGAGAAAAACATCATCGGCGGCGCCTTCCGTCATTTGGTCGTTTCCCCTATCAGTTTCCGGAAGAAAATACTTTCCTGGATTGACAAAGAAATTGCCTCGGCAAAAAAAGGGAACAAAAGTTACATCATCCTAAAAATAAACGGATTAACCGATGAAGAAGTCATCGAAAAATTATACCAGGCAAGTAAGGCCGGCGTGAAAATTCAATTGATTGTCAGGGGAATCTGCCGCTTGGAAGCCGGAGTGAAAGGATTGAGCGACCACATTTCCTGTATCAGCATTGTGGACAAATTCTTGGAACATGCCCGGGTATATATATTTTCCAACGGAGGAAAGGAAAAATTATACCTTTCTTCAGCCGACCTGATGCCCCGCAATATTGATTACCGGATAGAAGTGACCTTCCCGGTTTTGGATATCGAAAGTCATAAAATCGTTCGCGATATGATTAATATTCAATTGAATGATAATGTGAAAGCACGGATTCAAAACCCCAAACTGTCCAATGAATACAAAGCCAAAAAACATCCGGGCGATTTGGATATACGCTCACAAATAGTAGAATACAATTATTTTAAAAATGAAAATAATGAAAGAAATGAAGAAAATGAAGAAAATAAAAGAGATTAGTGATATTAAAAATGCGAAAGACGTTAAGGACGTTAAGGACGCTAAAGATGTCAAGGTGACTAAAGTAGAGGTGCCTAAAAAGAAAACGGACTGGTTGAAAAAGTTAGTGGCGGAACCGGGAAAGAAACATGAAGTGAAAAACTTCAAAACCGATTATACCGGAGGGTTCAAGAAAAAGGAAAGCCAGGCGCTTTTAGCCGCCAACATCGAAAAACTGGCACAATTGCAGGATAAATTTTATGCTTACGACAAATATTCCTTATTAATTGTTGTTCAAGCGATGGATGCTGCCGGAAAAGACGGAACCATCAAACACGTGATGTCGGGAATCAATCCGCAGGGCTGCCAGGTTTTCAGTTTCAAGCAACCTTCCCGGGAAGAATTAGACCACAGCTATTTGTGGCGGATTGTAAAAAACATGCCCGAAAGAGGAAGAATCGGGATTTTCAACCGCTCGCACTACGAAGACGTGCTTGTCAGCAGAGTGCATCCGGAATATATCCTCAATTCCCAACTGCCGAACATAAATTCCCTGAACGACATCAACGAAAAATTCTGGGAAAACCGTTACCGTCAAATCAATGATTTTGAGCGTTCCTGGGTTGAAAACGGAACCATTATCCTGAAATTCTTTTTGAATGTTTCGCAAGAAGAACAGGAAAAACGACTTTCGGAACGTCTGAACAATCCGGATAAAATCTGGAAATTATCCGAATCGGACCTGAAAGAACGCGCTTATTGGAAAGATTACATGAGCGCTTTTTCGGATATGCTCTCCAATACGTCCACAGAATACGCTCCCTGGCATGTCATTCCCGCTGATAATAAATGGTTTATGCGTTATGCCGTAGGTTCAATCATTACCGACACCATGGAGAAGTTACCGATCTCTTATCCTAAAATATCGGAAGAAGAAAGAAAAAAATTAGCTGAAAATTTGGTTATCTAAAAATAAACCTCTATATTTGTACTCGAATTAAAATTGTAATAATTACAAATATAAAATGAATACAAATATAGAGGTAAAAGACCGGTTATTGGAATGTGGAGTGAAGCCTTCTTTGCAACGGATGGCCATCATGAACTTTTTGGTAAAGAATCCAATACACCCTACAGTGGATCTGATTTTCACTGAATTGTATCCTTCGATTCCCACCCTATCCAAAACGACCGTTTACAATACCTTGAAATTGCTGGAAGAGCAAGGCGCTATACATTCCCTGAATATCGATGAAAAAAATGTCCGTTATGATGCCGACATTTCCAATCATGCCCATTTTAAATGCAAAAAATGCGGGCAAGTACAGGACGTGCGTCTGAAAGATACGGATTCGATACAGATAGCGAATGCTGATAAATGGCTTATCACAGAATGTCAGATTTATTACAAAGGCTACTGTGAAAAATGCCGGAATGAAATGAATTAATCCTTAGTATAAACGAATAAAATTAAAGAACAATGAAAAAGAAATGGATTTGTACCGTATGCGGGTACGTACACGAAGGAGATGAAGCGCCGGAAATTTGTCCGGAATGTAAGCAACCTAAAAGTAAATTCAAAGAATTTGTAGAAACAGAAGGCGCCTTGCAATTTGCCGACGAACACGTTATCGGTATTGCCAAAGGAGTTGATCCTGAAATATGGGAGGGATTGAAAGCCCATTTTATGGGAGAGTGCACTGAAGTCGGTATGTATGTGGCGATGAGCCGCCAAGCCGATCGCGAAGGCTATCCTGAAATAGCGGAAGCCTACAAGCGATATGCTTGGGAAGAAGCCGAACACGCCGCTAAATTTGCCGAATTATTGGGTGAAGTGGTTTGGGATACCAAAACCAACCTGAAAAAACGGATGGAAGCGGAAGCCGGCGCCTGTGCAGACAAAAAGCGTATTGCTACTTTGGCAAAACAACAAAACTTAGACGCTATACACGACACGGTTCACGAAATGGCCAAAGACGAAGCCCGTCACGGCAAGGGATTTGAAGGGTTATACAACCGCTACTTCAAGTAAAAGTATTATTTACATAAATCGAAAACCTTCCAGGTTTCTAAAACCTGGAAGGTTTATGTACGCAACCCTGGAAGGTTTAGTTCATATAAAATCATTCTACAATAATCCGGCACGAAAGCGTGTTGCCTTCATCATCCACAACCGTAACTGCATGATTTCCAAGCGATAGCTTCACAGATAATTTATGAAAATCCGTAGTTGAAGTTTTATATTCATTATCAATATGCCAAAAAACAGTCGCATTGCGGTTGCTGTGAGCCAACTCAAAAGTAATATCCCCGGCGCTCCCATCTAATTGTTTCGGTAAATGTACGGTTACATTTCCCTGTGGGTAAATGAATTGCATCGGCTGCTGGTTGTCTTCCCCGCAACCCGGTTTGAAAGGCGGAAGCGCTTTGTATTCCGGATGATGCTGTTTGTAAAACCACGCCCACGCCGGCGGAATAACGAACCGGGATTGTTGAACAGTCGCCTCCGTTTCCACACAACTCTCATAGACCCGAAAACGTTCATCAGCCGTTAAGTTAACCGAAATATGGAAAGGGCAAGGCTCTGTCCGTAAACCGTTTGGACAAATCAAAACCGAATCGGTCTCTTCACAAAAACGGCCTTTCAGATAACCCGATTGCCGGCAAACTTCCACTTCTACAAAAGCGCCTTGGGGCGGTTCAAACCATTGGGAAGAAGGCAAAAAATCAAAAATATCAAACATGACCGGGCCGGCAGTCCGGGCGCCGGTTAAATTCGGTTTTCCTTCGCCGGAAGCATTTCCGACCCAGACGCCCACCACGTATTTGGGCGTTACACCCACCGCCCAGGCATCGCGAAAGCCATAACTGGTTCCGGTTTTCCAAGCGATTTTCTGCATGGATGGAAGGGTTTTCCAATCAATTTGTTC
>JAISKT010000334.1 GCA_031261295.1 Candidatus Symbiothrix sp.
ACGCCCTATGTAGTTATTAATGAGATAGAAACCTACGCCCTGAAAGGGCAAAAGCTTGATTTCCAATCTCACTCTTCCAATTTTATGCTGATGCCCTTTCAGGGCGTAGGGTGAGGGTGGTATTTCTACAGACATAGGGCGTTGCCCTATGCTATTGCTAATAAGGCTTTCAGCCTTAACCTGACGGCTATAGAACCCACGCTATGTCGAAGCTAAAGGCAAGTCTATTCGCTTGCAGCAAGTCCTTAAATATTATTTTTGCTTTTGTATAATTCATCAATTATATGTATATTTGTTCCTCAATTTAAATGATACAATTATGTATAGTATTACAAACAATCATAATGAAAAAAGTTATGCCAACATTAGTACTAAAAGACAATAGTTTAGATGCACTTCAATTTCTTCAATTTGCACGTACGCTTCCGTACATTGATATTATTGAAGATTTCGAAAAAGCGGTTCCTGGTTTCAAGAAATCAGTAGCGGATACATTAAAGAAAACCGAACAAGGGAAAGAACTTGTTGTATGCAAAAATGCGGAAGATATGTTTAACAAGTTAGATATTTGATCATTATGCTACAACCTGTTTTTACCAAACATTTCGAAAAAAACATAGCACTCTGCAAAAAAAGAAATTATGATATGGAATTGTTTAAGGAAGTTGCAACGTTTCTATTAGAAGAAAAGCCTTTACCGGAAAAGTATAAAGACCATAAGTTGAGTGGAAATTTTGACAAACATCGAGAATGCCACATAAAGCCGGATTGGCTGCTAATATATTGTTATAATAATAACCATACACAAGTAATTTTTGAACAAACAGGAACACATTCCGATTTATTTGGGTAAAAATTTTCAAAAAATACAGATTTCTCTCATGGAGAGCTTACCGATCTAAGCAGTAGCCTCAGGCTACTGTATGAAATAATAAGCGTGTAAACAAATTGTCAGTTTACACGCTTTTTTTGTGTAAAAAAAGGTTAATAAATAAACGCACTTCCCGTTATTAGCCCTTTGTCAAAATTTAGGAGGAAGCGCAAAAACAAATGAATATTTGATTTATGAAAAAAATAATAGTAAGATAATTAGATCTACTCAACACTCTATCTCGGAGTGGTTTTATGCTGCTCCGGGACAGAGTATGTTTTTATTGGAAGAAGAGTAAGTAACAGAATAAATGAAATAATGATGAAACAATCTCGAAGACAATTTCTGATTCGTTCCTCTGTGGGAGCATTAGGCGTAATGGCCGGGATTCCAGCCGTAGCCGGATTAAAATCAAGCCCGATAGCGGACAAAGCAGCGAACAACACCGATAGCGCTTATCGTTTCACGCGCAAAATTCCGGTCGATCGCGAATACGATCTCATTGTAGCCGGCGGAGGTCCTGCCGGTATTGGAGCCGCCCTCAGCGCCGCCCGGTTAGGCGCCCGGGTATTAATCATCGAAGCAACCGGTTGCTTGGGCGGCATGGGAACTTCGGGCTTAGTAACCGCTTTCGACCCCATGGCAAACGGGAAAGAGATGCTGGTAGGAGGCATCATGCAGGAAATTGTTACGAAACTCTACCAACGCGGATTTCTTGGTCCCAACGAAAAACCGGAAATATTCATGAAAGAATATCATCACTGGACTCCCTTTCAATTGGAAGGTTACAAACTGCTTCTCGATGAATTGGTGACCGAAGCCGGTATTGAAGTCCGCTTTTTTACCCGCGTCATTGAGGCTGATGCCGACACAAAAAAAGGCATCCTCAACGGGATTATCCAGCAAAATATCGAAGGGCTACGCTTTGTCAAAGCAAAAACGTATATTGATTGCACCGGTGATGCCGTTTTAGCTCATCTATGTGGCGTGCAATGCCGCGAAGCAGGGAAAGATACGCCTCATATCATGCCCGCATCCCTCTGTTCTTATTTTGCTAATATCGATTATTCCAAATCCGGCTATGTAGGTACGGGGCATCTGCTTCTGCAAAAAGCCATTGAGGACGGACATTTCAGCCAAATTGACCGCCACCTGCCCGGCATATTCGTCATGGGCAATACATTGGGATACTTAAACGGCGGACATATCTTTAATCTTAACGCCCTCAGTTGCGAAAGTCTGAGCAATGGAATGATCTTAGGCAGAAAAATCGCACAGGAATACCTCTCCTTCTACCGGAAATATGTATCCGGCTACGAAAACATCGAACTCGCCACCACCGCCTCTTTGATGGGTGTCCGCGAGTCGCGACGGATTGTAGGAGAGTACGAACTGAGTTACGACGACTATATCTCTAAACGCGAATTTCCCGACCAAATAGCCATCTTCAACAAATCGGTCGATATACATCCTTACAACAGTTCGGAAGAAGAATTTAAACGACACATCAGCGAATATGAACACACCGCCCGCCTCAAACCCGGAGAATACTACGGTATTCCCTACTCCATACTGGTTCCCAAAGGATGGAAGAACCTGTGGGTAGCCGGACGATGCTGCTCAAGCGATGTATCGGTACACGGGTCTATCCGGGTGCAACCTGCCGCCAACATGATGGGACAAGCTGCCGGAACAGCCGCCGTTCAATCCATAGCAACCGGTCAAACGGCAGGCAACTTGAATACGGCAACCTTAGTGACAACGCTCAGGAAAGCGGGAGCCATCCTCCCGCAGAAAGAATTATCCACTCAAATGACCCTGATTTAAGTATATGAAAAATAGATTGATAATTATCGGATGTTTTTTTATTAAGTATGTAAGGAAACAATTCCTGTTCATCGCGCTGACCGTTTTGCTTTTCGGCGCTTGCCAAAAAAACGAAGTAAAAACGTGTTCCCAATATGTCGATCCCTTCGTCGGAACCACATTTACGGGGCATACGTTTCCCAACGCCACGTATCCTTTCGGATTTATGCAACCCGGACCCCAAACCGGAAATTTTGAATGGAAATACTGCGGAGGCTACCGTTATGAAGATTCGACCATCCGGGGCTTTTCTCAAAACCGGCTGAACGGTACCGGAATCCCCGATCTGGGCGATTTGTTGATGATGCCGTTTTCGGGACAACCGGGCGACGATTACAAAAGCCGTTTTTCCCATGAAACGGAAAAAGCCTCACCGGGTTACTATGCCGTTTCGCTGGTTGACAATTCGGTGGACGTGGAATTAACCGCTACGCCGCATGTAGCCATCCACCGCTATACGTTTCAAGAGGATAATCCTTGCCTGTATATCAATTTTCAAAGCGCTCAGGTGGGCGATGAAGAACAATACAATACCCGCGTATCCTTTGCCGATGTAAACGTGGAAGACCCTCAAACAATTTCCGGACATCACACCGTATGGGGTTGGGCAAATCCCCGGCAAATCTTTTACGTTATTCAATTCGATCAACCGTTTATTTCAAAAGAAGAGATTACAAAAGACGAAAGAAACAAGGCGCCCATTGCGGTCTTCCGTTTCGATGGAAAAAGTAAAGCCGTTTTGCACGTGAAAGTAGCCATTTCAACCGTAAGCATTGAAGGCGCTAAGCAAAAGATAGAAGCCGAATTAGCGGATTGGGATTTCGACCGGGTAAAACTGTCCGCCGAAAACGCTTGGGAAAACCTCCTTTCCCGGATTAAAATTGAAGGAACGGTTGATCAGAAAAAGAATTTTTATACTTCCCTCTATCATGCGTTTATCCAACCCCACGACATAGCCGATTTGGACGGGAAATACCGCGGGCCCAATGATTCGGTGCTGGTTTCTCCTATCGGGAAATATTATTCGACTTTTTCCTTGTGGGACACGTTTCGCGCTGCCCACCCCTTATACACCCTTATCGCTCCCGAACAGGAAAGCGATTTTGTCAACTCCATGCTGCTTCATGCCGAAAACTACGGCATTTTGCCCATCTGGGCGTTGTGGGGAAAAGAAACCTACTGCATGATCGGAAATCACGGAGTGCCGCCCGTTGTGGAAGCCTGTTTGAGAGACCTTCCCGGAATCGATCAGGAGAAAGCCTACCAATGGGTAAAACAATCCTTAACCGGATACAATCGCAAATACGATTGGGCCATGTACGACCAATACGGCTATTTCCCCTTCGATCTGGTGCCGGAAGAATCCGTTTCCCGGACATTGGAATGTGGGTATGATGATTATTGCGCCGCACAATTAGCCAAGAAATTGAATAAAACGGATGATTATGCCTTTTTCATGAAACGGGCGGCCTACTACAAAAACCTGTTCGACCCGGAAACTAAATTAGTGAGAGGCAAAGATTCCCACGGTCAATGGCGCACGCCTTTCGATACATTCGCCCTTTCTCATGCCGGAACAGCCGGCGGCGATTATACCGAAGGAAATGCCTGGCAATATACCTGGCATGTACCGCAAGATGTGGACGGTTTGGTGGAATTGCTGGGAGGAAAAGAAGCCTTTGTTACAAAATTGGATTCCCTGTTTGTCCTGGAAGACCGGGCGGAAAGTACGGGTTTTACCGGCGATGTTACCGGATTAATCGGACAATATGCACAAGGCAATGAACCCAGCCATCATGTAGTCTATTTATACAGCTTAGTCGGGCGAAACGATCGTACCGCCGAATTGGTGCGCGAAATCTTCGACCGGTTTTATCAACCCAAGCCCGACGGATTGTGCGGCAATGACGACTGCGGGCAGATGTCGGCTTGGTATATTTTCAGCGCATTGGGATTCTATCCGGTCAATACCGTCAACGGCGAATATGTGCTGGGCGCTCCGCAAATACCTCAAGCAACCATTCATCTTCCCAACAACAAGGATTTTACGGTGATAGCAAAAAATGTGTCGGAAAAGAACAAATATGTAAAAAAAGTAACGCTGAATGGGGAAATATTAATCCATCCGGTGATTACTTACAATCAAATCAGAGAAGGTGGAACATTGGAATTTGAAATGACATCTATCCCTGCCGTTTTTTCACAACATGATTCAACAGATTCCGACTACCAATACGTGGATTTTAATCACGGACAAACGACCGGAAATGAGGAATGGATACAATCCATTCAAATCATCCAACCGGCTTGCCGCACCGAAGTGCAAGGTATCTTTACGGTACAATTCAAAGCGCCGGAAATGACCGAAGCGAAAGCTTTCTGCTGGAGCCAGCCGACAAAAAAGAATCCCGACCCTTGGGGATACGACGTTAATCTTACCCCCAAAGGAATTGAATTAGGAAAAGACGCAACCGGCTCCTTCAAATTAGATGCCAATCAATTTCCTTCCGGGCCAATGACTGTGCGTATTTATGCTTGTAACAAGGCGGGCAAGAAAGATTTTTTTGAATTGCAACTTTACAACAAAGGCGGCGTACAATGGAACAAAGGCATCCCTGAGCTTGATCCTCCGGGAGCCAAAGGATTGAAATTAGTTTTTTCCGATGATTTCGACGGGCCTTTATCCATCTCCAATGATGGCAGAAATGCCCGGTATAATGCACATAAACCCTGTTTCGGCGATTTCAGCGGTTGGCAATTTGCCGATGCCGACGGTCCCGACAATCCTTTTGAACAAATAGATACTTACCTGAAAATAAAAGCGCGGAAAACTCCGGGAACACAAGGCAGTTCGGGTTTGATTGCCTCTGTGGATATGGACGGCAAGGGTTTTTGGGCAAAACCGCCCTGCTATTTGGAATGTCGCTTTACGGCACAATCAGCGCCCGGAACCTGGCCCGCCTTTTGGACGATTACCGCTTTGGAACGGGGAAAGCCCGGAGACGAATTGGATATTATCGAAGGATATGGCGGCGATGGCAAAGGAAATCCCAATCATCCGGGCTATTCTATCGTGAGCCATTTCTGGGGACAAAATGATAAAAACGGCAACAAAAAGAAAGAATACGACCGGGTCGTCCCGATGATGGAATTAGGCGGAAAATCTTATTGGTCAACGACTTTTCATACGTATGCCGTACGTATTGGATTGGAAGAAACCGTTTACTACTTCGACAATCTGGAAGTTTTGCGCCACCCAACGAATGATGTGTCCCTTCATCCGCATCTTTTCCTGATTAATTATGCGATTGGCGGCATCAGTGGTTGGCCCATTGATTTGGAACGTTATGGCAACGGATCGGATATGTATGTCGATTATGTACGGGTATATGCCGGGGAGGCTGCTAAAAATTAAAAAATATCATCATGAGAACTATTTATTTCCTGGGAAGTGTCGGTTTTTTACTGTTTTTTTCTGCTGTCGGTTTTGCCCAGCAATTAACTGATTTGCCCACTTTTCATATCCATACGGCTGGAAATACGTCTATTACCAGCAAAACGAACTATGTGCAGGGAACCCTAACCATAAATAGTTCAAACGAACAAGAGAACGTGACCGGTCTTCCTTTGGGAATCCGGGGACGGGGTAATTCTACATGGGGAATGCCCAAGAAACCTTATCGGATCAAATTGGATCAAAAAAATAATCTGTTGGGCTTGCCCGCAAAAGAAAAAGATTGGGTTTTACTGGCAAATTATGCCGATAAAACATTGATTCGGAATGCGCTGGCGTTCAAAATCGGTGAACTGCTTACGATGGAATTTTCGCCTTCATTTCGCTTTGTAGATGTAGTGCTAAACGGATCGTTTCTTGGGAATTACATGCTGACCGATCAGATTGAAGTCGGAAAACAGCGGGTGCCGGTAGAAAAACAAAGTATAACCGATACCGGACATCCTGAAATAACCGGAGGTTACTTATTGGAAATAGATGGCTTTGCAAGTGGTGAACCGCTTTGGTTCCAAACGCCGAAAGGACTAAAAATAACCATCAAATATCCGGATGAGGATGAAATAAATACCCAACAAACGAATTATATCAAGAACTACCTGCTTGACTTTGAATCGATTTTATTTTCTTCCAATTTCGACAATGAAGAAACCGGCTACCGGGCATGGGTGGACGAAACATCATTAGTTAACTGGTACATTGCCTGTGAGTTGACCGGAAATTCCGATTCGTTCTGGAGTACTTACCTCTACAAAAAAAGGAACGACAAGCACATTTATTTTGGCCCCCTGTGGGATTATGATATTGCTTTTAACAATGATCGGAGATTAGGCGATGCTACTCAAAAGTTAATGCGCAATTATGCACATGCTCCCCGCACCTGGATAGAACGTATCTGGCAAGATACCTGGTTCAAAAACGCCGTAAATGAACGATGGAAAGAGTTAATAGCCAATGGATTAGAAAATTCATTACTGGATTTTATTACCCAAACCGGTCTTTCTTTGCAATCTTCCCAGGAAATGAACTTTGATCAATGGAAAATCTTAAATAAACGGGTGTATAATGAGGTTTATCTTTTTGACACCTATCATAAAGGAACGGATTATTTGAAAACCTATATGCAGGAACGAATCGCTTTTTTAACAAGTAGTTTTGAAAAAGTGGATTTGAATAAACCGTCAGAGCCGTTTGTGCCGGAAAATTATTATTACTGGGTAATGAATAATCGTACCAATAATGTCATTACCGCAACGGATAATCCTCAAAATCCGGGTGATTGGTTATCGCTCTGGGCGCCGGATGCCGAAGTCTCCGACGATCAACTTTGGGAGATAACCCCGGTTGACAACCATTATTTCCGGTTTATTCATAAGCGTTCCAATTTAGCCATAGCAGGAGCAGGAAAAGGAAATAACCTGATATTAGCCACCATTAATGACAACGATTCCAAGCAAAAATGGGAAATAGTACCTGTGCTGACCGGCAATATTTACGGCATTGTGAATGTGGCTTCCAATTATTCGGTAAATAACAACGCCGGAAGTTTTGACAATGGAAACCCGGTAATCGAATGGGATAATGATATTACTTCGTCAAGTAAACCGAATCAGCATTGGTATTTACAAAAAATAGAAGCCATCAATCCATCTACTGCTGTTTCGGTCATTCATCCGCTCAATCCGGTGGTTTGTATGGACAAGCATCAATTGCGGGTGCAAAATTTACCCGAACAAGCGGGAGTGCAAATTTATAATTTACAGGGTATTCCGGTTGCAGAAAAGCAGGGATCGAGGGAAATTACCTTTGAAACGCCTCGACCGGGCATCTATATTTTGCGAATCACGACGAAAAATAATGTTTGGAGTATAAAAGTAAATGTACAATAAATAAGATCGTATGAAAAATAAACACATTCTTTTAATTTCGATTTTGACCCAGATATTGATACTGCGGTCTTTTTCGGTTGCCGGGCAGATTACTTTGCCTGCCATGTTTACCGATAACATGGTACTGCAACAGCAAAGCGAAGCACCCATTTGGGGCAAAGCGCCCGCGAATAAACCGGTTACGCTAAGCACTTCCTGGGATAATAAATCCTATACTGTACTTGCCGATGTACAGGGCAAATGGAAAATCAACGTAAGCACGCCGGTGGCAGGCGGACCTTATTCGATTACAATCTCCAACGGAAAAAAGAAAGAGACGGTTCAATTGGAAAATGTCCTGATTGGCGAAGTCTGGATTTGTTCCGGACAATCCAATATGGAAATGCAGGTTCATGGTATCGGTAGCGTATATAACTACGAACAGGAAGTGGCTGCCGCCAATTATCCGAATATCCGGTTTCTCTCGGTCGAACACAACCGGAGTTCCGTCCCTTTGGATGATGTAGTAGTCTTGGAACGCGGTTGGCGGGTTTGCTCTCCAGCAACGGTAGCTAATTTTTCGGCAGTGGCTTATTTCTTTGGCAGAGATATTTATGAGAACCAACAAGTGCCAATCGGATTAATCAATATCTCGTATGGAGGGACAGTTGCCGAAGCATGGACAAGTAAAGAATCTCTGTTGACCATGCCCGATTTTGCGGACGAAGTGAAAGCCTTGGATCATTTCATTACTAATGAGGCAGAACAAAAACGGATTTATGCCGAACAACTGATTGCATGGAATAAGAATATAATCAGTATGGATGCCGGTTTTTCGGGACAGACTGCATGGAACGACAGCTCATTAGACGATACCCAATGGTTGAATATCTCGGCGCCGGGAGTGGTGGAAAAAAATCCGGGCATGGAAGATTTCGACGGCTTATTCTGGGTGCGCAAAGAAATAGAAATCCCGCAATCGTGGGCAGGCAAATCCTTAGCCCTTCATTTGAGCAATATAGATGATATTGATATTACGTATTTTAATGGCGTAGAAGTCGGCAATACTTCGGGATGGAATGTAGAACGTGAATATACGATACCGGCAGGTTTGGTAAAAGCAGGGAAAGCGGTAATTGCCGTTCGCATCATGGATACCGGCGGAGATGGCGGTTTCGGCGGACATTCTGAAATGTATCTCGGTTTGTCGCCCAAAGATAAAATCGCATTGAAAGGAATATGGAAAGGACAAAAATCACTTCCGATACGGAATATTCCGCCGCTTCCGCGAAATATGAGTACGGAGGCGAATATCCCGACCTTTCTTTTCAACGCCATGCTCCATCCGTTTATTCCTTATTCCCTGCGGGGCGCGCTATGGTACCAGGGCGAATCCAATGATTGGAGAGCCTATCAGTATCGCGAACTATTCCCCTTGATGATTAATGACTGGCGAAAACAGTGGAATACAAATTTTCCATTCTATTTTGTACAACTTGCTAATTATAAACAGCGACAAGAATCTCCAACAGAATCCGATTGGGCGGAATTGCGCGAAGCGCAAGCCCGCGCCCTCCATTTGGAAAATACGGGTATGGCTGTCACGATAGACATAGGCGATGCCGCCGACATCCACCCCCGCAATAAACAGGATGTAGGAAAACGCCTCGCCTTAATTGCTCGTGCCAATATCTACGGCGAAAATATCGGCTATTCAGGTCCGGTTTATGATACTTACAAAATTGAAGGAAATAAAATACGTATCCGTTTCAAACACACAGAAGGTGGTCTGAAGGCAAAAGACAATGAAATGCTTAGCGGGTTTGCAATTGCAGGCGTAAACCGGAAATTCTATTGGGCGGAGGCGGAAATTGAAGGCGATGAAATCATCATTTCATCACCTGATGTCGATTTTCCTGTTGCCGTTCGCTACGCATGGGCGGATAATCCTCTGTGTAATTTATATAATGGGATTGGATTACCGGCTTCTCCTTTCCGAACAGATGACTGGGCAGGGGTTACTTTTAACAATCATTAAACACACACAGATGAAAAAAACAAATTTATTATTCTTTTGCCTACTACTCTGCACCCTCGTTTGTGCGCAATCCATCCATCTTCCGGTCGCTAAATTTCAAACAGGCGACAATCTCGCATGGAAAGAGCCGGCTTTCAACGACAGTAACTGGAAAGAGTTAAAAACCGATTATATCTGGGACACACAGGGTTATTCCAATTATGATGGCTTTGCCTGGTACCGTATCCATTTTCAATTGTCCCCGGAAATACTGCGGGATTCTTACTTAAAAGAAAGCCTGCTGTTCAATCTGGCAAAGATTGACGATGCCGATGAAGCTTATCTGAACGGAAAACTTATTGGGAAAACAGGTTCCTTTCCGTCTGACGAAGGCGGATATGAAAGTAAATGGAGTCAACAGCGGAATTATCTTGTCCGTGTCGATGATCCCGCTGTTTACTGGAATAAGGAAAATGTACTGGCAATCCGTGTATATGATGCCAATCAATCGGGAGGAATGTTCGGGGAGATACCCAATATCAGCGTTATCGACCTGATTGACCAACTGTTTCTTTCTATGAATATAGAAAAAACAGGAAAAGCGAAAACTTGTTGTGTTACACTGAAAAATACCGCCAAGCAAGCACAAAAAGGAAAATTGCAGGTGCAAATAATTGATTTGGAAAATAACGCAGTGCTATCAGATGTTTCTAAAAAGGTTAACATCAAAGCTTCCGGCGAATTAATTCAATCCATCGCATACCCCAACACCAACCGGAGGATGAAAATCAGTATTACCTACAGGGATGATCAAACAGGCA
>JAISKT010000378.1 GCA_031261295.1 Candidatus Symbiothrix sp.
CTACCGGCAGGGGAGTGAATGCCGCTGAAAGCAAAATCGACATTTTCGCAGAACAGACCGGTCAGTACATCAAAATTGAACTGACAGCCGACAAAGGCGGTTATTGGGTAGTGAAAGAATTGTATGTAAACCTGATTACCGAAAAAGACGACCGTTTCGGATGGACAATGACGGCTTCCCACAACAATGAGCGAACAGCTTTGGCTTTGGATGGCGATCTTTCAACCAAATGGGACAGCGGCCCGCAAAATGGCGCCGAATGGATTATCTTGGATATGAAAGCAGCACAAGCATTTAATACCATTTTATTGGATCAAAACGATGGTGGTGATTATCCAAGGGAATATGCCGTTTATGTATCGGATGATGCAAGTAATTTCGGTGAACCGGTTGTTTCGGGTACCGGTACGGACAAGATTACACGGATTGATTTGGCTGTCGATCAAACGGCACGCTACATCAAAATCGCACAAACCGCTAACGCCTATGGCATTTACTGGTCTATCAACGAATTAGATGTTAAAAAAAACGAGCAGGTTTCGATTTCGCAAGTAAAAAATGAAAATGCAAGATTGTATTATGTTCCGGGGCAATTCGTTTTGAATGGCCTGTCATCTACCGCTACAATCAGCCTGTACAATATTGCCGGGCAAATGCTGAAAACCGCATCCGGTAATCAAAATACCGTACAAGTTGAACTTGCAAGCGGAGTGTATATTGTGAATGTGAAAGATGCCGCAGGCAGTTATTGCGAAAAAATAATTGTGAAATAAGGACGGGATATCCTGTTTGAAAATGACAAAAAATATGCCGGTAAAGGAATAATCTTTTACCGGCTATTTTTTTACCGTCAGAATAAAGCTTCTAAATAATAAAAATCAAACCTTTTTTAGTGAAAATCAAACTCTATACTAAATAGAAATGAATATCTTTGTTTTTATGAAAAAAGTTGTAATAGCCCTTGATTCATTCAAAGGCTGCTTAAGTTCGATGGAAGCAGGCAAGGCAGCTGAAGAAGGCATAAAATCCGTTTATCCGAATTGCGAAACCGTCTGTCTTCCGGTGGCCGACGGCGGTGAGGGAATTTTGAAAGCGCTTTTGTCATCCACCACCGGCACGTATATTTCCGTTCAAGCGCATAATCCGTTGATGGAAGTAATACAAACACAATACGGCCTTCTCGGAGACGGAAAAACGGCATTGATTGAGATGGCTGCCATCAGTGGACTTCCATTGATTCCGGCAGAGAAAAGAAATCCGATGTTGACCACTTCTTTCGGTACGGGAGAATTGATTAAAGACGCCTTGAACAGAGGATACCGCAATTTTATGGTAGGCATCGGCGGAAGCGCCACCAATGACGCCGGCTTGGGAATGCTTCAGGCTTTAGGATTTCGTTTTACGGACAAGGCCGGACAAGTTTTAGGTGTTGGCGGTAAAATACTGGCTGAAGTGGCCGGTATTGATTTTTCTTCCGTCCATCCGTTTTTGAAAGAAGCCAAATTCACCATTGCCTGCGACGTAGATAATCCTTTTTTCGGGCCGGAAGGAGCTGCATTTGTTTATGCACCGCAAAAAGGAGCCGATGAAAAAATGGTAAAAGAGTTGGATGCAGGTTTGGAATCATTAGCCAAAGTAATCCTCCGGTTGACGGGAAAAGAGATAGCAAATTATCCGGGAGCAGGCGCTGCCGGAGGGATGGGCGGCGGTTTTTTGGCTTTTCTGAATGCGGCATTAAAACCCGGTATTGACCTTTTATTGGATGTACTCGATTTTGATAAAAAAATAGAAGGCGCCAATCTGGTTATTACCGGAGAAGGACGGGTTGACCGGCAGACCATCCGGGGAAAAGCGCCGTCCGGTATTCTGGCAAGGGCAATAAGGCAACAAATTCCGGTGATCGTGATTGCCGGAAGCATTGAGGACATTCCGGAATTGAATCAGGCCGGCTTTCAAGGCGTTTTTTCCATCACCCCCGGCCCTGTTTCATTGACACAAGCCATGAATCCCGGCTTTGCAAAGGAGAATATCAAACGATTAGCCAGTCAATTGTGCCATACCTTTTATTCATTCAAATCCAGATAAAATTATGACAGCCATAGGAGCAATCATCGGCTTATTTGTTTCCGTCATTTTGATACTGAAAAAAATGAATGCAGCTTATAGCCTTATTCTGGGCGCTCTTATCGGCGGATTGGCGGGTGGAATACCGCTCTCGCAAACCGTTTCATATATGGTGGAAGGCGTGAAAGATATCAGCCCGGCGATCATCCGTATTCTCACGGCGGGCGTTTTGTCGGGCGTTTTAATCAAAACAGGAGCCGCTTCCCGGATTGCACTGACCATTATTAAAACGCTGGGAGAAAGCAAATCATTAATTGCATTGGTTTTATCCGCTTTTTTGCTAACAGCTATCGGTGTTTTTATTGATGTTGCGGTAATCACCGTCGCGCCCATTGCCTTATCCATCGGTAAAGAAATGAAATATTCCAAAATGAAAGTGTTATTGGCAATGATTGGAGGTGGAAAATGCGGGAATATTATTTCACCTAATCCCAACACCATTATCGCCGCAGAAAATTTCAATGCTTCGCTGTCGTCGGTCATGTATGTCAACTTGATTCCGGCTATTTTGGGCTTAATCCTTTCGGTTTGGTTAGTCAAGTTGATTTCAAATAAAGGCGAACTGATAACAACCGAATCTATTGAGCAGGAAGATTTTAGCCGGTTGCCTTCTTTTTGGAGCAGTATATTGGGGCCGGTAGTGGCGATTGTATTGTTAGCGCTTCGCCCGTTGACCGGCATTGTAATCGATCCGTTGATTGCGTTGCCTGTTGGTGGATTAGCCGGAATTTTGGCCATGCGTAAAGGGAAATTGTTACGAACCAGTTTGGCATACGGATTGGAAAAAATGTCGGTCATTGCCGTATTGTTGATTGGCACCGGAACGATTGCCGGAATTATTAAAAATTCCACTTTAAAAGAAGTTATTTTATCCGGATTAACGAATTTATCCCTGGGCGAATCACTGATTGCTCCCATTTCGGGCGCCCTGATGTCGGCTGTAACAGCATCCACTACCGCCGGCGCTACCTTGGCTTCGGCTTCTTTTGCCGATGTGATTTTGGCAGCCGGAATTTCCTCCGTGTGGGGTGCCGCGATGATTAATTCGGGAGCCACCGTCCTGGATCATTTGCCCCACGGTTCCTTTTTCCATGCCACGGCCGGTTCGGTGGAAATGACTCTGAAAGAACGACTAAAATTGATAGGATATGAAACTGCCATTGGAGGAAGCCTGGCCATTCTGACCGTGATTTGCTATTTGTTATCAAAAAATCTTTTATAAAACAAATTATATACGTATGAAAACACTAAAATTATTTTTATTCTTTTTTATTATCACTTCCAGAGCAGCCCTAATGGCGCAAACGGATCAAATAGATATCAAAGTAGCGAAAGAAATCGCATGGATTGGCGATAACCAGGTGAAAGGCCCCATTAAAGGCGTAATTCTTACTTTTCATGGATTGGGTGCATCGGAAGTAAAATCCGAAGCGAATGAGGAAGAATTAGTCTGGGCAAATAATGGTTATCTGGTTATTTATCCCTATTACGGGCCTTGGGGGTGGATGAATCGTCAAGCGCGCGATATGGTCAATCAGATTGTGGAGGCGGTTTATGCCGAATATAACCTGCCGGATACTACGCCTTTGCTCGCTTATGGAGGTAGTATGGGCGGGTTCAGCGCCATTTTATACAGCCGGTATGCCAAACATCCGGTCACAGCCTGTATAGCTAATTGCCCGGTTACCGATATTAAATTTCATTTCAGCGAACGGGTGGATTTGCCCCGCACTTTTCGCGTAGCCTATTGGGGATACGACGACAAGACATTTGAAGAAAGAATGGCTGAACACAATCCCATGGATCAGGTAGAATATATGCCCGATATTCCTTATTTTATTATGCACATAACCGGCGATCCGGCGGTGAACAAAAAAATACATTCCGATCGTTTTGTTGCCAAAATGAGGGAGAATGGAAAAAATGTCACTTATAAAGAGATCGAAGGGGAAGGGCATTGCGGTCCTATTCCGGACGATGTACATGTAGAAAAGGAAAACTTTATCCTCGGATTTCTGTCCGGTGGATGCTAAAAAATTGAAAAAATTCATGTACATTTGCACAAAACAAAAATGAAAAAGTCCATCATTCTATTTTTAATTCCCTTCTTTTGGGTGGGTTGCCATAACAATAAAGAAGCGGCGCAATCCCAACTGGCACAAGCCCGGAGCTTATACGAAACGGCGCAATACGGTTCGGCCAAACAACTGTTGGATGAATTGAAAGTGCAATACCCCAAGGAATTAGGCGTTCAAAAAGAAGCTTTGCATCTAATGCGTGAAATCGAATGGGCGGAGCAGGAACGCAATTTGTTTTTTTGCGACAGTGTATTGATTGTCCGGCAAGCGGAAGCCGATTCGATGAAACCGTATTTTGTTTTTGAAAAAACAGAATATGACAATATCGGCCGGTATGTGGACAAATCGTGGAATCCTTCCGTGGGAGCAGCGTCCAATTATTTGAAAACCAGCGTCAACGAATTGGCAGAAACGGTTTTAACCAGCGTTTACAGCGGCGGCGCTATCCGATACAATCAATTGAAAGTGGCTAATTCTTCCGGCGAATATGCCGAAACAGAGGCGATTCCTTTTGACGGAGGCGCCAATTATTCGTTTCAGGATGCTACGGGACGAAACTACCAAATCGTGACTTTTCAAAAAGGGCGGGATAATGGAGTTATTGAGTTTATCTATCATTATGCCGGTGAAAAAATCACGATGGAATATGCCGGTGGAAAAAAGAAGGCTTCTATTGTTCTTTCAAATAAAGAAAAAAACGCCCTTGTAAGAACCGTTGATTTTGCTACGGTTCTGACTGATATAGAAAATTTTAAGAAAGAAAAAGACAAAGCCCAAAAGCGAATGGACTACTTGCATTCCAAGATTACACATTGAAACGGAAGTGCATAATATCTCCGTCCTGAACGATGTATTCTTTTCCTTCGATGTTCATTTTTCCGGCTTCCTTGCAGGCGTTTTCCGAACCTAATTCCACGTAATCGTTGTATTTGATGACTTCGGCGCGGATAAATCCCTTTTCAAAATCGGTATGGATCACTCCCGCACATTGAGGCGCTTTGCTGCCTTTCAGATACGTCCAGGCGCGCACTTCCTGCGGGCCGGCCGTAAGGAATGTTTCGAGATTCAGTAATTTATAAGCAGCTTTAATCAAACGGTTTACGCCGGACTCTTCCAATCCTAATTCCGATAAGAATATTTCGCGTTCTTCGTAGGTTTCAAATTCGGCGATTTCGGATTCGATTTTAGCAGCCACAACCAACATATCAGCATCTTCTTCCCGGATGGCCTCGCGAATCATTTCCGTATATTTATTGCCGGAAGTAGCTGATGCTTCGTCCACATTGCAAACATACAAAACCGGTTTATTGGTCAATAAGAACAGTTCGCGGGCGGCTTTTTGTTCGTCTTTCGTAGCCAATTGGACAGTACGGGCGGCTTTGCCTTGGTCTAACGCTTCTTTGTATTTTAATAGTACATCCAACACTAATTTGGCCTGTTTATCGCCACCTGTTTGCGCTTGTTTCTGCACTTTATTGATGCGGGATTCAACGGTTTCGAGGTCTTTCAATTGTAATTCGTAATCAATGATTTCCTTGTCGCGCAACGGATTGACCGAACCGTCCACATGGGTGACATTTTCATCGTCGAAGCAACGCAAAACGTGCAGTATTGCATCTGTTTCGCGGATATTGGCCAGGAATTTATTTCCCAAACCTTCCCCTTTGCTGGCGCCTTTCACCAATCCGGCAATATCGACAATTTCCACCGTTGTAGGAACAATCTTTTGCGGATGCACCAATTCGGACAATTTATTTAACCGTTCGTCGGGCACGGTAATCACGCCGACATTGGGTTCTATCGTACAAAAAGGAAAATTAGCCGCCTGCGCTTTCGCGTTGGAAAGACAATTGAAAAGGGTCGATTTACCGACATTGGGCAAACCCACGATACCACACTGTAATGACATTGTATTTGTTTAAATTTGTTTTGTGGGTACAAAGGTACTAAATTATGAGGAAGAGACTTCATTAAAATTTCTTTTTCTGCGACGGATTACCGAATATATTGTCCTTCAAAATGATTGTTGGTTATGTAATATATTATGTAACAACTACCTATGTTACGGAAAAAGAGATACCATGTTGTACGTTTATTAGCATGATATGTGATATATTTCATACCGACTTTATATTTATCAAAATATTGAGGAGCAGGATATTGAGGCATAAAAAAGATATGTTGTTCTACATATTCTTTCATGGAATCAACATATTTTTTAGCCGATTCTCTAAAACTAAAGTATCCTTGTTCAAGTAAAATATCAATCAGTTCGTCAAGGTAAGTTTCAGCAAAGGCGTTGTATCTGACAATTGGTCTATTTGCTTTCTTGTGCAGCATACCATTCGTCAATGTGTTTGTGAACTCGTAGCACAAATTCCTCGCCCGAAATCGAATTTTTCCAATCTTTTTCAAATTGTAATTTTTCAATTTCAGTCATGGATTGTTCCAGCATTGCAACAGCCATTTCTTCCATATCTAAAATTTTCATAAAATTTGATAGTTAAATAAAGTACAAAAATAAAGATTATTTTTCAAATAACAAACAAAAATACGCGGACATCCAATTTTATTACATAGTTTCATCTCCGGAACCGCAATTCGTATTTCAAACCCTCCATGACATTAAACACTATCGGACAAATCTCATAATTCTCTATCATTCCCCAAGTTCGGGAGATAAAGCCACTTTTATGCGTATTGGGATACGACCGGCATTCATTGGGGCGTTCCTCGTAAATACTGCATATTTTTCCGTTGAGATACCGGCAGGGAATATCCTTCGAATTCATTCCCGACTTTTGCAAAAGTAAGCAAATGAAAAGAAATAAATGAAAATTAGTATAAAAACAAAAATTGTGATATTTTTGCAGGAAATAAATAGCAAGTATGAGTGATTTGAAAAACACCGCTTTATATAAGCATTTGAAAGAAAAGACAAACGAGGAACAACGAAAGCATCTGAATATAGAAAAACGCGCCGAAGAGGCTGCCGCCTTGCTAAAAACCGTAAGAGATACTTTTCCCACCTACACACTGCATGATGAAAAACACGTGCTGAATGTAATTGATTTGATGGGGAAAATTATGGGAGATGAATTACCCCGTTTAACGGCTCTTGAAAGTGCTATTCTGATTTTAAGCGCTTACTATCATGATGTCGGCATGGTATTCTCAGAGGAACAGCGGGATTCCATACAGGACGAACCTGAATTTGATAAATTCCTTCGGGAAAATACTTATGCGAATCTCCAACTGGAAGAATTTCGGAAAAAAGATATTCGAAATCAAGGTAAAGTTCCGGAGGATATTGCCGAATGGTATTGCCGCTGGATTCATCCCGACAGAAGTTACAGGTATGTGACAAATTTGGATGATATAGAGTGGAATGGCCCGATAAACGAAGAAATTGCGCTGGTTTGCAAAAGTCATGGATATCCCATTGATAAAGTGCTGAAAGAATGGGATATGAAAACAGATTTTGATGAAGGGGCGGACTTGCTGTTTTGTTCTATCTTGCTTAGACTTGCGGATATTATGGATTTCGACAATAGCCGTTCCCCCCTGCAAATTTATCAATATTTGGGCCTTTCAAAAAAGAAAAATAAAAGGGATGAAGTGAGTAATAAGGAGTGGCGAAAACATTATTCGTCACAAGGATTTATATTCAATAAAAGCAAATCCGGCCCCTATTCCCTTAAATTTAAAGCAACACCTGATGAACCGGCCATTGAATATGATATTCGTGAATTTTTGAAAATGATAGAAGAAGAACTCCGGTTTTGCAAGGAAGTTTTAAAATCCTGTTCGGAAGATAAAAAGAATTTTAACTTGCCGGTAGAAATCGATAAAACGGAGATAAAAAGCAAGGGCTATCATTACGGCGAATTTAAGTTTACGTTGGAACAAAACCAGATATTGGATTTGTTGATGGGTGAAAACCTGTATTCCGACCCCTATACCTTTATTCGCGAATTGGCGCAAAATGCCATTGATACGACACGTCACCGCGAAATCTATGAAAAAAACAAAGGGAATCTTTCTTTTCAACCTCAACCGATTACGTTTTCTACCTGGAATGATCCGGATGGATATACCTGGATTCGGATAGACGATTACGGTATGGGTATGGATGAAGATATATTGATGAATTTTTTCCTGAAGATTGGAAAATCCTATTACCGGTCTCCCGAATTTCAGTTGGAACAAATCGCGTGGAAAGAGAAATTGGACACTGATTTTATGCCCATCAGTCGTTTTGGCATCGGGATTTTATCTTGTTTTATGATGTGCGACCAAATAGAATTAAGTACCCGGAGAGTAACCAACGTTCCCGAGCGCAATGCGATACGGCTGTCGATGCGCGATTTAAATGGTTTTTTCATGATGAAAAAAGAAGCCGATGATCATAAATGTCCGGATATGCCCAATCAAGACAAAAAATCGGAAAATTACCGGGGAAAAAATCAATTTGGAACGTCTATTTCTGCCCGTTTGAATCCGAAAAATGAAACTGCCGATTTTGATTTGAAAGAAACATTAAGCAAATATATATCCATGCCTCCTGTACCTATCGAATTGGACGGAGAAGGAATAGGAGGAGATTACCATACATTTATTGAACAGAAATGGTGTGAATACAAAGAATATCCAATACGTGAAGCAGATATAAGAGCCATTGAAGAAAGTTGTGGTATTAAATTTTCCAAACCTCCGGTACTGGTACAAGTCCCATTGGATTTGACTGCAAATTCTCCTTCCGAAAATTTCAAAGGGCAAGGAGTTATTTTTTATTTTAAAATGAGTAATGAAGATGAAGAGTTATTTAGGAAAATCCCCGAAAACATTCATTTTAAGGTTGAAATTATCAAAAATACCACTGGGGTGATTGTTATAAAAGCAGATTATATAACAGCATGCCGCATCTCTTGTGATGAAATGAACAAGAGACTTCTTCATATTATTAAACAAACAGACTCCTTATCTATGTCACATAATGGCATTCGTGTTATGAAGATTAACTGTTATAACGATTATCATCCATCTATAACTCAATTTAGAATTAACAACCCAATATATGGTATTGGCTTTTACAATTTAACTTTCAAAGATAATCTTAGATTCGATTTATCTCTATCCAGAGATAAACTGAAGAAAATTAATTGGAATATTTATTCCATCATTGAATATACGTTTTTGAAAACAGTATCAAAAATAGAATCTAATCTTCTATTTTTAAATTGGGAGATAACAGAATTATTTAATAATATAAATTTTTCTCTTAAAGATATTTTGGAAGACCCATTAATGGATTCAATTTGGAAATCAATACCTATTTTCTTTATGGAAGAAGAAAATAAATATAAAAGTGTTATTGAATTAAGAGAATCCAGTCTGACAAAAAAAGTATTTGTCAAAACTCGTAGATATTATGGATTATTCCATAATATCTCTGTTTCTAATTATTGTCAAATGGCGCTTATACAAATTGGGTTAAATGTTGAATTTGAAACGAACAATCAAAAGATTCGTGTAATAGATAATAGCATACCGGCCATTCATGAAGGACAAAAATATTATCCACTATTGTTTTTTATTAAGTATGATACGAATCAACAACTTCGAAATGGAGATTATCCAATAAATTCAGAACATCCTTTTTCTATCTGGTTAATAAACAATACGGAAAATCTACAGGCAAAATACTCGGCTCTGTTGGAGAAAATAAAACACCTTCTTTCTTCCAAATTTTCATGGTGGTGGGTTGAAGAAAGTGATAAAGAAAAGGATACTATTATTAAAGGAATAAATAGTATTTTAGATAGACTCCGAGCGCTAAACTACGAAGATATGCCTCCTAAATCTATTTATCTGAAAAAGGAAGATTTTGTATTTGATAGAAAGAAACCGTAACTTTAAAGCATTAAATGATAATGATATAGTGGAAATGACAATCCATTCGTACAGGGAAATTCAGTCTATGCCCGGGACATAAAATACTTGCAATATTCTTTCAATCCGCATTCCGGGCATTTGGGTTTGCGGGCAATGCAGACGTAGCGCCCGTGCAAAATCAACCAATGGTGGGCTTTCGACCAAAGTTTTTTGGGAATATGTCTGGTCAGCTCTTTTTCTGTTTCCAAAGGTGTTTTGGAATTATTCGTCAATCCGATGCGGTTGGACACCCGGAAGACATGCGTATCTACCGCCAAAGCAGGAACATCAAACGCAACGGAGGCGATCACGTTGGCCGTCTTTTTGCCGACACCCGGCAATTTCATTAAATCTTCGATAGTGGATGGCACCTTCCCGCCGTATTCTGCCACTACTTTCCGGGCCATTTCTACCAAATGTCTGGCTTTGTTGTTGGGATAGGAAACGCTTTTGATGTATTCATATACTACGTCTTTGTCGGATGCCGCCAAGGCTTCCGGAGTCGGGAAAGCTTCAAACAAAGCGGGCGTAATCATGTTCACCCGCTTGTCCGTACATTGGGCCGCCAATATCACAGCAATCAGCAATTGGAAAGGCTCCAAATAATGCAACTCCGTTTCGGCATCGGGCCGGTTCTCCTCAAACCAGGCAATAACAGCAGCGTATCTTTCTTTTATATTCATATCTCTTGAGAACTAAGAACTAAAAACTAAGAACTAAAAGTTGGCTGACGCCCGTTACCGTTACCGCGCTTCGCGCAACTTTTAGTTCTTAGTTTTTAGTTTAATTAAGTTGCCGATTCGAATTGTTTCAGGAACCGGACGTCATTTTCGGAGAACAACCGCAGGTCTTTTACCTGGTATTTTAAGTTGGTGATGCGTTCGATACCCATGCCTAAGGCGTATCCCGAATACACTTTGGGGTCTATGCCGCAGTTTTCCAATACATTAGGATCAACCATTCCACAACCCAGGATTTCCACCCAACCGGTATATTTACAGAACGGGCAACCTTTTCCGCCGCAGAGGTTACAACTGATGTCCATCTCGGCGCTGGGTTCCGTAAAAGGGAAAAAAGAAGGTCGCAAGCGGATTTTTGTTTCCGGGCCGAACATCTCTTTGGCAAAGAACAGCAATACTTGTTTCAAGTCGGCAAAAGAGACATTTTTGTCAATGTACAGGGCTTCTACCTGGTGAAAAAAGCAATGCGCGCGGTAGGAAATCGCTTCGTTGCGATAGACTCTTCCCGGACAAATGATGCGGATAGGCGGTTGTGTATTTTCCATAACCCGCGTTTGAACAGAAGACGTATGCGTCCGCAGCAAAATATCCGCGCCATGTTGGACAAAAAAAGTATCTTGCATATCGCGGGCCGGATGATCGGCGGCAAAGTTCAAGGAAGAAAAGACATGCCAGTCGTCTTCAATTTCCGGGCCTTCGGCAATAGAAAATCCCAATCGTGCAAAAATATCGCTAATCTCTTTCTTTACAATCGAAAGCGGATGGCGGGTTCCTACACGATAGGGATACGAAGTGCGCGTCAAATCAATGATTTCTTCGGAAGCGTTCCGGTTGTCCAGCTTCTCTTTCAGTTCATTGATTTTGTCTTGCGCCTGTGTTTTTAGTATATTCAGTTTCTGACCGATTTCCCGTTTTTGCTCAGCGGCTACATTGCGAAAATCATTCATCAAAGAAGAAACCTCTCCTTTTTTACTTAGATACTTAATGCGCAAAGCCTCTAATTCTTCGCTGTTGTTTGCTTTTAAGCTATTGATCTCTGCTAAAAGAGAATCGATCTTGTTAATCATATTTTTGCTGTTTTATTTCGAACTGCAAAAATACACAAAAATCTTGTTAATTCATATATACAGCTTCAAATCTTGCTAACGGCGCCATTCTTGCCCGGTTCAATACCAATATGTCGCCGTCCAGGTTGTAGTTGTCTGCAATTTCCAATATTTTTTTAAATTCTGTTTCGGTAGCCATATCCAAACACATTTTCAGCGTACTAACCGTTTCCGAAAACCGGATACGATTGCCGTCTTGCAAGGTGTAAGTCCCGCTGAAAGTGTTACAACCCAAGTTTCCGGATACTTTTCCATCCGTTTTGAATGAAATAAATGCTTCATTGGTTTGTCCTTCGGAATAAACGACCGGTTTGCCCATCAGTTCCACTAATTTCCAGCGGCGGTTGGTCAAATCGGAATTACCTGCGGCTGTTTTGGCCGTTTTGGTAAGGGTATAATTATTAAGCGGACTGCTGACGAGTTCCCCGTTAATATCTAAAAGAATTAATTTGTTTTCCTGAACTAAATAATGTTCAAAAGCGCCCCCTTCATTTACACTATTTAAGGTCACTTGAGTACCTATTTTATTCCAGGTAAAAGAACCTGAATTTGTGAACGGTTGGGAAGACTTTCCTTCATACGTTCTTTTCATAATGTAAGTGAAATTGCTGTTGAGCGTCAACTCAACGGCTATTCCGTCGCAGTCGGCACAGGGAACCACGCCCGCATAAACGCCGGACCAATCCAATGAATTTTGCAAATTTTCTATTTCCGGGCCTATCCTGCCGGTATCCGGTTTCATATACGAGTTACTTTTACAGGAATACATTCCGCAAATTAAGGCTATTGTCGCCATAAATAATAAGTTACGTTTCATTTTAGATTATTTAAAATTAATACTTTAGAATACTGACAGAATAAAAACACTATTCGATACGGAAAAGTTTATCAATATACAATACGCCTTCGGTATGGTCGTATTCGTGTTGGAAAATCACAGCGGAAAAAGTATCCTGGCGGCTGTAACCTTCCAATCTTTCGCGGATTAACCCGCCTTTTTCATTGTAATATTCCACTTCCACCCACGGGTAACGAATCGAATTGCCCCATACGCCGGGAATGGACAGGCAACCGTCCCGCTCAAAGCAAACCGTCGTATCGGGATGGTTGATTATCTTCGGGTTGATGGCCACGATAACCGGTTCGCCGGGTAAATCCAAGCGGGAGAATAAGAAAATGTTTTTTGAAACGCCCACTTGCGGCGCCGCAATGCCGACACCGTCCGCTACCACAAGCGTTGTTTTCAGGCGTTCGATAAATAATTGCAGGGCAGGGTCTTCAAAATCCACAATATCCGTTCCCGGCGTGCGAAGTACAAGCGAATCCTGCTTGTCGGTTATCAGTAAAACCCGGAAAGCGTCCTCAGCCGTTCCATTGTTGATTAATGTTTGTTCTTCTTCCGAAAAATTTGCCTGAGAACAACCGGACATCAAGGTTAATCCGGTCAGAAAAAGGGTGAGAAATAATACTCTTTTCATTTTTTTGCTTAAACTTGTTTTTATCTTCATTACAATAACTTGCAACTTTATTCTCCTGCTAATAGTAAGGCTTGTTTATATAATTTGTCGGAAATCCTTATGTTGGATTGTTGTAGTAAATCCAATAATGGTTTAATTGAGGCCAAAAGTCTTTTTTGTTTGGATAAAAGCAAGATTCCTAATGTGCCAATAACTTTTATCCCATTGTATAGGGCTATTTTTCGTCCTCTTTTTTCATCTATCAATAAAAAATCAGCTTCTTTTTCCCAATAGAGCGATATGGCTTCCGATTCACCTGCATCAAGTATCATATTGAAAGACTGCATCAAATGCTTATCTTGCGCTTCCTTGATTTTATCTTGCGCCCAAACGGTTATCCGGGCAGCTTCTAACTTTCCTTTTACGGCTAATTCATCAAATACATGTTGAGGAATAACAACTTCCTTAAACAATTGGTCAAGTAAATCAAGTTGGTCAAGTATAGCTAATGCTACTATCGGGGAACTATCGCAAATAATAATCATCGGTTTAGATTAAAAATTGCTTTAATTCAGTTTCCAATTCTTCAGTGCCATAATCTATTACCGGAATACCGGATAAGGCTAACAACGCCATAAATTCATAAATATTTAGCCCGCTTAATTCGGCGGCCTGACTCATCGTTAATTTTCCTTCCTGATACAATTTTAATCCGTATTCTTTTCGCATAGATGTTATGATTTCATCTGTATCCATATTCATTGAAACCAGTAATTGGTCTGATAAAGATATCATTAGGTGTTTCATCTTGCAATGATTTTTGTTTATTTACAAAGGTACGACAAATATTAATAATATATCCAAATCAGTACCGGTTTTTTGCTGACTTTCAGTTTTTCATCCAAGTAAGTCATGGTAGCGTTGTCGGTAACCGGACAGCCGAAACTCCATCCCATCGGTAAATGCGTCGGATAAATTTCGTTGGCCGGAACCGGATTATGCGAATGAAGCACAATCTGGCGTTTGAAAGCATTGTTGTTCGTTTTTTCTAATCCATGCATTTTATAATGCGCATGGATGCCGTATTGACTGTAAGAGCGAATGCCGGTTTTGTATTTCCCAAGGGAAGTTAGTAAACTCCCGGGCGTATTGCTGAAAACGGGTTGCGCTCCGGTACTTTTGTTGTTGTCTTTTCCGCAACCATGGGCGCACAGCGCTTTCCGTTCGATTTCTTTAGTGTTGAAATTCCAAATAAACATCCGGTATTTTCCCGAATGAATTTTCATGTCAATTAAGATGCAAAAGTTTGTATTGTAGTTGTTTTTCTTGCAAAAGGCAAATGCTTCCGTTGCTTTTTCGTCCAATTCCGTACTATCGTCCTCCGAATACGGGAAAGTATTTATTCCATCGAATAAAAAGAGACAGACAAAAAATATTTTCAGGAGTTTCATTTCATTATTTATTTTACAATTAATATTCTCTCTCTAACCATCGGGATAAAAAAACATCATAAACTTGATAAACTGTTTCGGTTTTCGTATTTGTGTCCAACAATAACTCCTTTTCGAGTAAAGATTTACTGATTCGCCGGGCATCAGCCGGCGTTCCTATACCGTAACGGTTTATAAAGTCTTTTGCTGTAAGTTGTTTTACCTCTCCTTCTTTAGCAACGGCAATCAGGAAGTTCCATTGCGCCGTTGTAAGCAACTGGCGATACTGAAAAAAAACAGATTCATTTCGTTTTAACAGTTCGATACAAGCTTTCTTGACAACATCAATTGTTACTAATTCATTTTCCATCGAATAAACCATATTGCACAAACTTTGAGTGAAAAAAGTGTGGCATTTGGTCCAGGATAAAATGAAATCAATCGCATCCGGTTCTGTTTTTATTCCGTTTTTCTTAAATAAATTCTTGATAAAAGCCGCATAGACAGAAGCATCTATTTTGTCTAAAAAAAGATACCGGGTACTTGAAAAAAAAGGACGTTTTGCATTGGAAAACAAATTCATCATCATCGCCTTACGGCTTCCACAAAAAATAAAGCGAACGTTCTTCAAGGGTTGGATATACGTACGCAGAAGCGCCTCCATGTTTTTTTCCGGGAAATCGGTAATTTGTTGAAATTCATCAATCGCCAGGACAATTAATGGGGATTGTTTATCCAAAAATTGCAATAAACCTTGCAATGTGTATTCCTTTTCCTGTGTCGAATGATAGGCTATCTGTATTTGAGGTTCACCGGAAATAGCATCGTAAGTGATAAGCGGGCGAAACCCTTTAATCAATTCAAGAAACTGCTTTCCAATACTTGTCCTTATCGAAAATTTGAGTAATATAGCCTCTGCCAGCAACTTGATAAAATCGTTCAACGAGCGGGCAGAGTAAATATCCACATAAATAGTTTGGATGTCTTTCTGTTTGCTTAAAAAATCGAAAAAACGGAAAATCAATCCGGTTTTTCCCATCCGCCTTGGCGAAACAAGCGTAGTGTCTATGCCGTTTTGTACGCTGTTATACAGGTCTTTGACTTCCTTTTCCCGGTCACAAAATAATTGGGGAGAAATATAACCTTTTATCAAAAATGGATTCTTTGGGTTCATTATAAATGATTTTTAGGCAAAGATAATACATTTTTCAATACACTATCTATTTTAGACTATCTAAAATAGATAGTCTAAAATAGATAGTGATGGAAAGTGCTATTAATGAGCAATTTATATGAAAATTTATGGGAGTTAAACTAATTTTTCAAGTGTTTTCAGCCAATACTGTTCCGATTGCTGCGCCCAAGCGCAAAATTCCGCATTGCCTTTGTAATGAGGAATATAGGAATTAAGTGCATCCAGGTCGAAGTGATCCGAAACGATGCCGGCGCCGGCCAGCGAAGCTTCGTAGGCATTGCAGGATTGTTCGACATGCGTAGGTACCATCAAGACGGGTTTTCCCATGTAGAGCGCTTCGCAAACCGATTCAAATCCGGCGGTCGTAGCATAGCCTTTGCAACCGGCCATATATTGGATAAACAGTTGATCATCCAGCGTATGGAAAGTCAAATGATCGTTGATAACGGTTTCTGCCGGAACCTCTTTTTTGTCCCAAAAGAAATGGATATGCACATCGGAATGCTCCTTTTGATATTCAATAATATCGTCCGCATAGTTTGAATTCAACATATAGCCATGCAGGTAATCCCCTTTTTGAGGCGTTAACGCAGCGATTTCTTCCCTTAATAAAGGCGGAACCACTACCATCCGGCTGCCCGGCACGCTTTCTTTTTTTTCAATAGACAAAGCAAATAATTTGGACGACCGGATACAGGTGATGAATGTGAAAAGTTTCAGCATCGTCAACTCGATCCGGTTTTTGGTCGGGAATTTATATCCGGGATACAAAAACAAATACTGATGCGCGACACTTACATACGGCGTTTTAGGCGGAAAAAGCGTGTAGGACAATCCGGTCAGCATTTCATAAAAATTAACCACCACATCCACCCGGGATTGGTTTATTTCCTTCCGGATAAAATAAATGCTTCGCAAATAAACCGGAGTTCTAAGAAAATTATAAATAGCGCTCAACCAAATATTTGTCTTTTTGGTTTTGGTTGCCGGCAGAAAATTTGGACTATCAAAAAGATAAACAGGAACGTCAATGTTTTGGAAGAAAAAAGCCGGCAATTCCCGCCGGTTGCTTTTCCCGACCAGCACAGCCACGACTTCATGCCCATTTTTGACCAACATTTTCTTCAATGCGATGGATTGAGTCAAATGTCCGCGGCCTTCTCCCTGAACGACGAATAAAAATTTCATTTGATTCCTTTTCCGGATTGCTTCATTCTGTTCACAATGCCGTTTATGAGCGCAAATATAGGACTTTTATAGAATAAATTAAAAAAAGGCGAGCAAAAATTTCTTTTATTATTTTAAATGCTGTACTTTTGCATTCCGAAAATTATTAAATAGTCACATAATCTTTTATATTCTATAGTAAAATGGCAAATAAAACGAATGTAAGCGATCCTTCACAAGCAGAAAAAAATGTAGGTGAAATTCTTTCCAGAACGGATCAATTTATAGATAAACATTTGAAACAGATTCTGATCGTTGCCGGTGCAATTGTGGTAATCGTTATCGGTATTATTGTTTATCATCAGTATATACTGAAACCGAAGGAAGATAAAGCAAGAGCGGAACTTTTCCCGAGTCAAAATTATTTTGCCAACCAGCAATGGGCGCTTGCATTGAATGGCGATAGTATTGAATCCATTGGTTTTTTGGATATCATCCATGAATATGGCGGTACCCAATCAGCTAATTTAGCAAAAGCTTACGCCGGAATTTGCCAATTTCAGTTGGGAAATTATGAAGAAGCGCTTAAAAACCTGAAGAGTTACAGCGGTAAAGATCAGTTATTTGCAGCACAAATAACCGGAGCTATCGGCGATTGTGAAGTGAATCTGGGCAAAGTGAAAGAAGGGATTGCCTCTTTCAACAAAGCGGCAGCTAAAGCAGACAATTCATTATTGAGTCCTGTTTATTTGAATAAAGCAGCGATTGCCTATGAAAGTTTAGAAGATTACAAAGCGGCTCTGGATATTTACCAAACGATTAAAACAAAGTATCCGGAATCCATGGAAGCAAGTACTATCGATAAAAATATCGAACGGGCAAAAGCCTTGATGAAATAAAATGGCAACAGAACTTCATCCTTTATCCGGTTACGATCCGGCCACTGTTCCGGATGCCTCCGGTAAGTGTTTCGCTATCATTGTATCGGAATGGAACCCCGAAATCACTTCCAAGCTCAAAGAAGGAGCCTACAATACGTTGTTGAAATTTGGCGCGAAAGCAGAAAATATCACCGTGGCATACGTTCCCGGCAGTTTTGAATTGGTGTATGGAGCCAAGCGCGTGGTAGAAAGCATCCGTCCCGATGCGGTGATCGGTTTGGGTTGTGTGATAAAAGGCGAAACACCTCATTTTGAATATGTATGTTCGGCAGTGACCCACGGATTTACCAAGCTGAATGCACAAGGAGATATTCCATATATCTTTGGCTTATTAACCACCAATACTTTGCAACAGGCGATAGACCGTGCAGGTGGAAAATTAGGAAATAAGGGTGATGAAGCAGCTGTAGCAGCCATAAAAATGATAAAATTCGCTTGCGATTTCAAATAAAACCGTTATCTTTGCATCCCGCAAAAGGGCAGTTACCAGAGTGGCCAAATGGGTCTGACTGTAACTCAGATGACTTACGTCTTCGGTGGTTCGAATCCATCACTGCCCACGAGAACTAAAAACTAAAAGTTAAAAACTAAAAGTTGGCTAACGCCTGTTTCCGCGCTTTGCGCAATTTTTAGTTTTTAGTTCTTAACTTTTAGTTCAAAAGCGGAAGTAGCTCAGTCGATAGAGCATTAGCCTTCCAAGCTGAGGGTCGCGGGTTTGAGTCCCGTCTTCCGCTCTTTTCTAAAAGAGAGGTATTTGTTTTTCCCACATTTGGAAATAGCGTCCTTTGGCGGCGTATAGTTCTTGATGGGGGCCTTGCTCCACTACTTTTCCGTTTTCAAGTACTACAATTTTGTCTGCATTGGCTTAAGTCGCCTATCGTAATTTTTCCGGATTTGAGCGGATAAAGTTTTGTAGCAAAGAGGCAAGCGTGGTTTTTCCGGAACCGCTTTCGCGTTCCAAATCCATGATTTTAAACAGAAAAAGTGAAGTTTTGAAAAACAAACTTCACTTTTTAACAGTAGGTCTATAATTTCAATTTCTATTAAGTGTCAATAACAAATCCTACCCTTTACTTTTAATAAAAAACGTAATGAGTAAATATAAGAAAAATAGACTGATAGCAATTCCCACTCCTAAAATCCAATTAGCATAAGCAATGTGATTTAATTTTAATAAACTGCCGCCCAATATAAACAATGCAGCAATTAAGAAAGTGAATAACATTTTTTTCTTATTCATCATAAATTTATTTTTTAACAAATACATACAAGAGCAATAGCCGAAGCTACAGCCCATGGAGCAGCTATTTGTGCGATACAACCAAATACATCGCAACAAAAATTATTCCAATTGCGTTCAAAACAACTATTAAACGTTTCTCCCAAACGCTTGTATCCCAATTCATCACAATTGCCTCTAAGACGATTTTTGGACATTAGATTTTCGACAGCAACAGAAGATTCTATTCCTTTTTCATTAGCAAAGATAAAATCTTTTCCTTGAATTTGTTTAGTTTGACAAGTAAAATTTCTTACAACCTCATTCTCCTGATTAATTTTTATGACGTTCAAACTTTTATTCGACATTTCAAAAGCATATACTATAGAACCATCATCATAACTAATTTTATGAATTGCAAATTTCAACGAGGCATGATCTTTCAGGATAGTCGAAAATTTGTTAATAGCCTCTATATCATTAGCTTTTAACTGATAATTATCAATCATATTAACAACTCCGACTTCTTCAAATCGATCTTGCATTAGAATAAAAAATTCATTCTGCTGTTCTTTTTTTGTTTCTATCTCAGCGGTTTCATTGTTACTACAAGAATAAATCAAACCCATTACCAATACTAAACTCAATATTTTTTTCATTACTTTGTTATTTTACGTCCATACTTCAACGGACATTTAG
This sequence comes from Candidatus Symbiothrix sp., assembly GCA_031261295.1. Classification (GTDB taxonomy): domain Bacteria; phylum Bacteroidota; class Bacteroidia; order Bacteroidales; family Azobacteroidaceae; genus Azobacteroides. Next base: position 20,091 of record JAISKT010000378.1, read on the forward strand.
TTCATTTGTAAAAATTTATCATCTTGTACCAAGGCAGATAATTCTGTCAACATACGCGCAAAGAAAAAGCGTGGTACTATTTAAAGTATCCCATTTACCGAGGTATTTAGCGAAACCCGTAAAGATAGAATAAGCAATAGTCCACGCTAAACACGTGAACATTTCAACTTAATCTTCCCTTTACTTCTAATCGCTAAATTTTTCGGTAAGAAAGAATAAACTAAAACGTTTTTTCCAAAATGTCTAAGATGTGCGTATTAACACATTATATTTTTACCATAGGCATTATATTTTATTCATTGACAGTACAAATATATAAAATTAATTCATTTTAAATTCAATTTATCGAATTTATTATTCAAAAAAACAAGCATCGGAAAGTATAAATGACCACATAATGTTGCAGATTTTTTCTAATAACGTGTGCGATTGCCGGAAGCGGAATTTTCGGCAACGATTCGGCAACTCCTTTCACGCCTTTGGCATCAAATCTAATTGAAAGGCAACTTGCTGGTTTTCTTTTATATAACCAATATCTACCGGCGAAACATAACATTCGACCAACAAATTACCGGCATCGGAAATAGAACCTATGGTTTGTCCGGGGGCAATAAAATTGCCTTCCCGGATGCCGGAAAACTGAATTACGGCGCCCGAAGCCGGCGCTTTGAGTACGTATTTTGTTTTTTCTTCCTCCAACTGTTTGATGGACGATGCCAGCTCGCGGTTTTCTATTTCGTAGTTTGTTTTTTCGGCTTCCCAACGGTTGCGGAATTGCTCTTGGATGTTTCTCATTTGGCTCACCGCCGCATCGTAGGCGTTCTTTTGTTGCAGGTATTCGGTCAGGGAAATTACATTTTTTTCGTATAAAGTATAAGCCGTTTGATATTC
>JAISKT010000025.1 GCA_031261295.1 Candidatus Symbiothrix sp.
ACCGCGATTCCGATAACCGGAGCGGGGAAGTCCATGGATTCCAACACAATCGGATGATTTTCATCACACAAAGTATCTCCGGTACGGATATCTTTGAAGCCGACTCCGGCGCCAATATCGCCGCATCCGATAAATTCTTTCGGATTTTGTTTGTTGGAGTGCATCTGGAACAAGCGGGAAATACGTTCTTTCTTGCCCGAACGGGTATTGTAAACGTAAGAACCGGCTTCCAATTCTCCCGAATAAATACGGAAAAAACAGAGACGTCCTACGTAGGGGTCTGTTGCGATTTTGAAAGCCAGGGCGCAGAATGGTTCATCGGCGCTCGGTTTGCGGAGAAGCGTTTTTTCGCTATCATTCGGATCCGTTCCTTCTATGGCTTCGGTATCGACCGGACTTGGCAAATACGCGCAAGCCGCATCCAAAAGCGGTTGTACACCTTTGTTTTTGAATGAAGAACCCAACAGCATCGGGTTGATTTTCATGCCCAGAGTTCCTTTACGGATAGCGGCGTGCACTTCGTCTATCGTGATGGTCGAAGGGTCATCAAAATATTTTTCCATCAAAGAGTCATCACATTCGGCCAATGTTTCGAGCATTTTGTCACGCCATTCTTCGGCTTCGCTGATCAAATCTATGGGAATTTCTTCTTCAACATAGTCGGCTCCCATGGTTTCATCGTGCCAATAGAGGGCTTTCATCTTTACTAAATCCACAATTCCGCGAAACTTTTCTTCCGCTCCGATAGGAATTTGGATCGGACAGGGAGTTGCGCCCAACATGTCTTTGATCTGGCGAACCACTTCAAAAAAGTTAGCGCCCGAACGGTCCATTTTGTTCACATAACCGATACGCGGAACATGATATTTATCCGCCTGTCTCCAAACCGTTTCCGATTGTGGTTCAACGCCGCCGACGGCACAGAAAGTAGCTACCGCTCCATCCAGAATACGGAGTGAGCGTTCCACTTCGACCGTAAAGTCCACGTGTCCCGGAGTGTCTATTAAATTGATTTTGTACGTGTCGCCTGCATATTTCCAATTAGCAGTTGTAGCAGCGGAAGTGATGGTGATACCACGTTCCTGTTCCTGCTCCATCCAGTCCATAGTTGCGGCTCCGTCGTGTACTTCTCCTATTTTATGGGTAAGTCCCGTATAATAGAGGATACGTTCCGACGTGGTTGTTTTGCCGGCATCAATATGAGCCATGATACCGAGGTTTCTTGTATATTTCAGTTGTTGATCTGAACTTTTTGCCATTAGTTGTTTATTTAACCCCTAAATCCCCTAAAGGGGACTTGGTGTGTGGGGATTATTGTTTTTTATATTTAAAATTATTACGCAGCAAAGCCCCCTTTAGGGGGTTTGGGGGTATTAAAATCTGAAATGTGCGAATGCCCGGTTAGCTTCCGCCATTCTGTGCATATCTTCTTTCCGTTTGAAAGCGCCACCCTGATTATTAAAAGCGTCAACGATTTCGGCTGATAATTTATCTGCCATCGATTTTCCGCCTCTTTTACGGGAATAGGATATCATATTTTTCATTGAAACGGATTCTTTTCTATCCGGACGAATTTCTGTGGGTACTTGAAATGTAGCGCCACCGATACGTCGTGATTTTACTTCAACAAGCGGGGTAATGTTGTCTAATGCCTGTTTCCAAATTTCAAGGGAAGATTTTGCTTCGTTAGGTAATTTAGTCTTCACTTTTTCTAATGCTGTATAAAAGATATCGTAAGCGATACTTTTTTTACCGTCATACATCAAATGGTTGACGAATTTCGTAACCTTTAGGTCGCCAAACACAGGATCTGGAAGAACCTGTCTTTTTTTTGGTTTAGCTTTTCTCATTTTTTTCTAAATTTTTGTTTTAAATCAGTTGTTTTTTTTATTCCCAAAAGCATGGCTGTCGGGCTGGGTTTTTAGCCTTTTCAAGGCATCCCGTAGGTCTTCAACAAATTCCGCCGAATTTATTTACTCAACTCTTAAACAATTAACAATTAATCATTAACCATTAATTATTTTCATTTTTTCTTTCCGGCTGTTTTTCCGGCTGCTGGTGCTCCTTTTCCTGCTTTTGGACGTTTGGCTCCATATTTGGAACGTCTTTGTGTACGACCATTAACACCGGCGGTATCCAAAGTTCCACGAACAATGTGATAACGAACACCCGGAAGGTCTTTTACACGACCACCCCGAACCAAAACGATGGAGTGTTCCTGCAAGTTATGTCCTTCGCCCGGAATGTAAGCGTTCACTTCTTTCGAACTTGTCAAACGCACACGAGCAACTTTACGCATGGCAGAATTCGGTTTTTTCGGGGTAGTAGTATAAACCCTTACACAAACGCCTCTCCTTTGAGGACATGCATCTAATGCGGGGGATTTCCCTTTTTCAACCAAAGTCGCCCTTCCTTTTCTTACTAACTGCTGAATTGTAGGCATTTTAAATTTTTAACTCGTTAATTTTTTATCTTATTAGTTTTTGTAATAATGCACAAAAATGGGCTGCAAAGATACGGACAATATTTGAAAAAACAATAAGTTATTTCATTTTTTTCTTTTACCGAAAATTCTTTTAATTAAAATAATGGCTAAATACGGATTGAGCGGATTGAGCAATACCTCAAAAAAAGAATTTATCTCAATTTAACATTTAGCCCTTGTTTATTCAAATTTTATTCATACCTTCGCAAAATCAAAATTACACAAAAAGATGAAAAATTACGCTACCCGTTCACTCTTCGTAACTGCTGAATTTTCAGGAGATTATCCCGTTTTGCGGGGGGGGGGGTAAATTCCTTATTTTCAATCAGTTACACAGGTAACGTCTTCTTAAAAACAATTCTTGGAAAAATAATTATTGGCTGCAACTCGTTTTTTGACTTGTTGCGGCTTAAAAACATTCCATATCTTAGAGATATGGAATGTTTCAATTTAAATAGGTTTCACTTAAAA
>JAISKT010000121.1 GCA_031261295.1 Candidatus Symbiothrix sp.
ACAATGACTACAGAAGATTGGAAACCCCGCTATGACGGGCAAAATGACAACGGTCAGAATCGTGAGAGAAGACCCTACAACAGTTCAAGTTCAAGTCGTTCAAGTTACGGAAACAATCAGGGAGGCAACTACGGAAGATCACAAGACAACCGGGGAAGCTACAATCGCCAGGGAAATTCAGGAAGCTATGACCGTCGCGACGACGGAGGTTACAACAGCCGTCCCAGGACAAATAATTATAATCGGGAAGGCGGTTATAATTCAGGTTCGGGAAATTATGACCGTCAAGGAGGCGGTTATAACAGCCGTTCCAATTCCGGGGGAAGTTATTCCGGTGGCGGCTACTCCGGCGGTGGCGGGAATTATTCCGGCGGCGGAAACTATTCCGGCGGAAACAGTGGAAATTATTCCGGTGGAAATTACGACCGTCCGCAACGTTCTTACGACAATCAGTCGGGTAACTCCCAAGATTTGAACGGTTTAAAAAAGAGAAGGCCCCGCGTGGGAGAAGTTTCTTCACCGGGCAGGAGTAACAACAATTATGGCGACCGTCAAAGTGGCGGCGGCTATAACAGTCAAAACAACAACAGAGGCGGCGGTGGCTATCAACAACGTCCGCAAGGGGGAAATAACCGCAGACCCAGCCGGAATGACAGTTACGATCCCAATTCCAAGTACAACATTCAAAAGCAATTGAAGTATCGCGAAGAACACTTTGATCCGAACGAACCGATCCGTTTGAATAAATACCTTGCGAATGCAGGTGTATGTTCCCGTCGGGAAGCCGACGAATTTATCCAAGCAGGTTTGGTAAAAGTAAACGGTGAAACGGTGACTGAATTGGGCACAAAAGTAAAACGCGCCGATGCAATCATGTTTCACAATGAACCGATTAAATTGGAACACAAGATTTATCTGCTGTTGAACAAACCTAAAAATTGCGTGACAACCGCCGATGATCCGCAGGAAAGACTTACCGTGATGGATTTGGTTAAAAATGCTTGCCAGGAACGTATTTTCCCGGTCGGAAGATTGGACCGGAATACAACGGGCGTTTTGTTGTTGACCAACGACGGCGATTTGTCTTCCAAACTGACTCATCCTAAATTTTTGAAAAAGAAAATTTACCATGTGTGGTTGGATAAGGACGTAACTGTGGCTGATATGCAAAAATTAGCAGACGGCATCGAATTGGAAGACGGTGAAATTCACGCAGATGCGATCAGTTACGTGAGCGACGAAACGCAAGACCAGGTGGGTATTGAAATCCATTCCGGCCGCAACCGTATCGTTCGCCGGATGTTTGAAAGCTTGGGCTACCATGTGATAAAATTGGATCGTGTCTATTTCGCCGGATTGACCAAAAAGAACCTCAAACGGGGCCAATGGCGTTTCCTGAGCGAAAAAGAAGTGTCGATGCTTCGCATGGGAGCATTTGATTGATAATGAAAGAAATGAAAGAAATGAAGATAATGAAAAAATATTATTTTCATTTCTTTCATTTTTTCATTTTTTAATTATAAAATAATGGAAATATGCAAAGAACAAAAATTACTGAATTACTAAATACGACTGAATTGAACCGGAAAGTCTGTGCTAAAGGCTGGGTGAGAACCCGCCGCGGCAACAAACACGTGGCTTTTATCGCCTTAAACGACGGTTCGACTATTCATAATATCCAAATCGTTGTGGATATTGCCAAATTTGGAGAAGAATTCCTCAAACCGATTACGACCGGCGCGGCTATTTGCGTAAACGGCTTATTGGTGGAATCGCAAGGACAAGGACAAACAACTGAAATACAGGCGGAAGAAATAGAAATCTACGGTACGGCCGATCCGGCCACTTATCCTTTGCAAAAGAAAGGACATTCATTGGAATTTCTACGGGAAATCGCTTATTTGCGTCCCCGCACCAATACTTTTGGGGCGATTCTCCGCATTCGCCACCATTTGGCGTATGCCATTCACACCTATTTCGACAAACAAGGTTTCTTTTATTTCCATACGCCGCTGATCACAGCCTCCGATGCGGAAGGCGCCGGCTCCATGTTTCAGGTAACGACTTTGGATATGGCTAACCCGCCTAAAACGGAAGAGGGCAAAATTGATTATTCCCAGGATTTCTTTGGCCGTTCCACCAACCTGACGGTTTCCGGACAGTTGGAAGGGGAATTGGGCGCGATGGCTTTGGGTGGAATTTATACATTCGGCCCGACTTTCCGTGCGGAAAATTCCAATACGCCCCGTCACCTGGCGGAATTTTGGATGATTGAACCGGAAGTGGCTTTCTTCGATATCAACGACAATATGAATCTGGCGGAAGATTTCCTGAAATTCGTCATTTCGTATGCCTTGGAAAAATGCAAGGATGATATTGAATTTTTGAACAATATGTATGACAACGAATTGACGGAACGTTTGAACTTCGTTTTAAACAACCAATTCGTTCGTTTGACTTATACCGAAGGAGTAGATATCCTCGAAAAGAGCGGCAAGAAATTTGAATTCCCGGTTTATTGGGGCGCCGATTTGCAATCCGAGCACGAACGTTATCTGGTGGAAGAACATTTCAAATGCCCGGTCATCTTAACGGATTATCCGAAGGAAATCAAATCGTTCTATATGAAGCAAAACGAAGATGGTAAAACCGTCCGCGGAATGGATGTACTGTTCCCTAAAATCGGTGAAATCATCGGCGGTTCCGAACGGGAAGCGGATTATCAAAAACTGTTGAACCGCGTGAATGAGTTGCAGATGTCGTTAGACAGTTTGTGGTGGTATATGGATACCCGCAAATTCGGAACAGCTCCGCACGCCGGATTCGGTTTGGGATTTGAACGGCTGGTATTGTTTATCACCGGCATGACAAATATCCGGGATGTGATACCTTTTCCACGGACTCCGAAGAACGCCGAATTTTAACGCATTTAGATAAAAAGTTCCCTACAAGGCTTATATACCATTTTCCTGATGTCAGGAAAATGGTATATAAGCCTTGTAGAAAAAAATACTCATTTTATTTTTACATTTAGAAATTATCTTGTACTTTTACTGAGTATTAAGTAAAATTTAGTTAATAACTAAAACAAATTAATTATGGATAAGATAAGAATATCTCAATTAAAAATCACATTTGACAAAATTGTTAATTCAATAGAAGAAAATAAATCCTCTATCGAATTTTGGTATGCACGAGATTTACAAAGCGTATTGGGTTATACAAAATGGGAAAACTTTATTATTGCAATTCAACGGGCAATACAGTCTTGTAAATCATTGAAATTCAATGTAGATGACCATTTTCGTGAGGTCACGAAAATGGTTGAATTAGGGAGTGGAGCTAAAAGATATGTCAATGATTTTATACTTACCCGCTATGCTTGTTATTTGATAGCACAAAATGGAGATTCTAAGAAGGAAGAAATAGCTTTTGCTCAAGCCTATTTTGCAATTCAAACGCGCAAACAAGAGCTGCTTGAAGAGCATTTGAATAATCTGTCCCGTTTGGAAACGAGAGAGCGACTTCGGACTTCGGAGAAACAATTATCTCAGAATATCTATGAGCGGGGAGTGGATGATAAAGGTTTTGGACGTATTCGCTCTAAAGGAGATAGAGTGTTGTTTGGTGGAAATGACACTGAAGCTATGAAGAATAAATTAGGGATTAAAGAAAACAGGCCATTAGCTGATTTTTTGCCTACCTTAACCATAGCGGCTAAAAATCTGGCTACCGAAATGACCAATTACAATGTGGAAGAGAAAGATTTGCAGGGAGAACACTCTATAACGAACGAACATATACAGAATAACCAAGGAGTTAGAGATATGTTAGGTTCGAGAGGTATAGAGCCGGAAAATTTGCCGATAGCAGAAGATATTAAGAAAGTAGAAAGGCGTGTAAAATCATCTGAAAAAAGGTTAGGAGATAACACAAAACTTCCTCAGAAATAATGAATAAAAAATTATTATTCAATAAGATTCCTTTTCGTTCGGGAAATCACCGTCTTTTACGTCTTTAACATAATGCTCCACCGCTTCCTGTATAATCGTATGCAAATCGGCATAGCGGCGCAGGAATCTTGGTGAAAAATCCTTATTGATGCCCAGCATATCGTGTATTACCAGCACTTGGCCGTCGGCGTAAGGGCCGGCGCCGATGCTGATAGTAGGTATCGTCAATTCTTCAGCTACACGTTTGGTCAATTGTGCCGGAATTTTTTCTAAGACAATTCCGAAACAACCCAATTCTTCCAACAGATGGGCGTCTTCAATGAGTTTTTGCGCCTCCGCTTCGTCTTTGGCGCGTACGGCATACGTACCGAATTTGTTGATGGATTGGGGAGTCAACCCCAAATGTCCCATAATCGGAATGCCGGCGGAAAGGATGCGTTCAACGGATTCCTTGATTTCTTTTCCACCTTCTACTTTGATGGCCTCAGCGCCGGTTTCTTTCATTATGCGAACAGCGGAACTAAGCGCCTCCTTGGAATTTCCCTGATAGGAACCGAAAGGCAAATCCACACAAACCAAAGCCCTTTTTACCGCTTTCCTGACGGATTGCGCATACCAAATCATCTGGTCGAGGGTGACGGGAAGGGTAGTGGAATTTCCGGCCATTACGTTGGACGCGGAATCGCCTACCAATACGACATCTATTCCGGCGGCGTCAACGATGGAAGCCATGGAATAATCATAGGCGGTAAGCATGGAGATTTTTTCGCCACGCTGCTTCATCTCAATCAAACGGTGCGTGGTCACTTTACGAGTATCTTCTGTGTAAGTGGACATGATAACTGTATTTGAGGCTGCAAAGGTAATGATTTATTTATAATACTACTTTAACTCATTCTATTTTTATAATCTTCGTAACCGAATCGGCGGTAGGTTTCTAACCTGTCGTCTGCTTTCCACAAACACAAATCGGGATGCGGGATTCCGTTGAACATCGTTGTTTTAACAATCGTGTAATGAATCATGTCTTCAAAGACGATTTTGTCGCCGGTTTCCAATCCCTTATCGAATGACCAATCGCCTATATAATCGCCACTCAGACAAGAATTTCCGCCCAAACGATACGTGGGTTTTCCTGCTACCGGTTCCTGATAAGCGCCGCGAACAACCGGTTTGTAAGGCATTTCCAGACAATCGGGGGCATGGCAGGTAAACGAAATATCCAGAATAGCGGTTTTAATTCCTTTGTTTTCCACAATATCCACTACGGAAGAAACCAAAACGCCGGTTTGCCAGACAAATGCAGCGCCGGGTTCGAGGATAATTTCCAGGTTGGGGTATTTCTTTTTGAAATTTTGTAATAATCGGATAAGGTGTTCTACATCGTAATCTTTCCGCGTCATCAGGTGGCCGCCGCCCATATTCAGCCATTGAATTTTGGGAAGTAAATCGCCGAATTTGGCTTCTACGTGTTTCAAGGTATTTTCCAAGGCGTAGGAAGACGATTCGCAAAGCGTATGAAAATGCAAACCTTCGATTCCTTCGGGCAACGTATCGCCCAATTCCTCCCGGATGATTCCCAAGCGGGAACCCGGAGCCGCCGGATTATACAAATCGGTTTCCACTTCCGAATATTCGGGATTGATGCGCAATCCGCAGGAAATTTTAGTCGGATTATCCAATGTGTCTTTGTAAAAACGCCGGAATTGCGAAAGCGAATTAAATGTAATGTGCGAACTGCAAGCCTTGATAATGGGAAAATCTTTTTCGATATAAGCCGGCGAATAGGTATGCGCTTTGCTGCCCATTTCTTCCAAAGCTAATTGCGCTTCCCACGGAGAACTGGCCGTGGAATACCGGATGTATTCTTTGATAAGCGGAAAGGCTTTCCACATCGCAAAAGCCTTGAATGCCAGGATAATATTGACACCTGCCCGTTCCTTGACGGATTGAATCAACGAAAGATTCTTACGGAGCAGCGATTCTTCCAGCACGTAAGCCGGAGAGGGTATTTTCGTGAAATCAATCATAATCAGTCTATTATTTCAAACTTTGCAAATTTTAACAGCAATTGTTTTGAACCGAAGCTTTCAAATTCCACTTTTGCCTTGGCATTGTCCTTTTCCCCGGTCAATTCAATGACTTTTCCCAAGCCAAACCGCTCGTGTCGAATGGTATTGCCTACCGATAAATCGCCGATACTTTGGTACGTAACAAGATTGGATTCGTCACTCTTGATGCGCGATAAATTGGAAGGCTCTGTATAAGCGGGGTTTCTTGCGGGCGCTTGCATCCTTTCTACCGCGGAGACATTCATCTCTTCCGAAAATTTCAAATACTGCCTGTCAATGTCTTTGAGAAAACGGCTGGGCGCCGATTGCCTGAATTGTCCGTTATGAAAACGACTTTTGGAATAAGTCAAAAAAGCATTTTCGCGTGCACGGGTGATGGCTACATAAAACAAACGCCGCTCCTCTTCCAACTCTTTGTAATTGCCCCGGCTTCGTTCGGAAGGAAATAAATCCTCTTCCAAACCTACGACAAATACATTCTTAAATTCCAAGCCTTTGGCCGAATGGACAGTCATCATCGAGACACGGTCGGCATTTTCATCTTTGCCTACATCCTGGTCGGTCAGCAAGGAGATTTCCGCTAAGAAATCTCTTATCTTGATATCCGGATTGCCTTCTTCCATGCGGGTGGAAACAAATCCGTACAAACTGTTAATCAATTCATTCACATTTTGCACACGGCTCAATTCTTCAGGCGTTTTGTTCTCATACAGTTCATTGAGCAAGCCAACCCTTTGGACAATGGCATGCCCTGTTTCATACGCATTTTGAGTGAGATTATCTTCAATAAAACCGGATATCAGCCGGTGGAAGCCCGCTAATTTAGTGGCAGTTCCGCTGTTAACCCCTAAATTATAATCGATTGGATTGGATAAAACTTCCCATAGACTTACGCCATACAAGTTGGCCGCCTTTACTATCTTGTCCAAAGTAGTGGCGCCAATGCCCCGGGCAGGATAATTGAGGATTCGCTTGAATGCCTCTTCATCGTTGGGATTGGCAATCAAACGCATGTAGGCAATGATATCCTTGATTTCTTTCCGCTGGTAAAACGATAAACCGCCGTATATCTGATAAGGAATATTTATTTTGCGAAGCGCTTCTTCAAACACGCGGCTTTGGGCGTTGGTGCGGTACAAAATAGCAAAATCTTTATATTCATACTTGTGCAACATTCGTATTTGCGCGATTTGCATCGCCACCTGGTAGCCTTCCTCATAATCGGAATACGCAGAAAGCACCTGTAACTTCTCGCCCACGGTATTTTCTGAATAAACCCTTTTGGGAATTTGTTCCCTGTTCTTTTCAATCAGGGAATTAGCCGCATTCACAATGGTTTGCGTGGAACGGTAATTTTGTTCCAACTTAAATAATTTACTTTCAGGATACATATTCTGAAAATTCAATATATTCCCGATATTCGCCCCGCGAAAAGAATAAATACTTTGTGCATCGTCTCCTACCACACATACCCGGTGATGATTACCTGCCAATTGCCGGATAATTTCGTGTTGGGCGGAATTGGTATCCTGATACTCGTCCACCAGGATATAGCGGAATTGATTCCGGTAATGCTCAATCACTTCCGGATGGTCGCGAAAAAGCAAATACGTGTAAAGCAGCAAATCGTCGAAATCCATGACCTCCGCCGTCCGGCAACGGTTCCAGTAAGTGGTATAAATCTCCGACATTTGTGCTTTTCCGGTCTGATTATCTGTGTTCAACAACTCCGTGTCCTTTTCATAAAGTGCAGGAGTAATCAGCGCATTTTTCACCTTAGAAATACGCGCTTGCACCGTGGCCGGTTTATATACTTTATCATCCAAACTTTTCTCTTTGATAATCGCCTTGAGAAGGTTCTTGGAATCTTGTGCGTCGTAAATAGTAAAATCGGAGCGGAACCCCATTTTATCCGCTTCCCGCCGGAGGATGCGTGAAAAAACAGAGTGGAAAGTGCCCATCCATAATCGCCGGGCCGTTTCCTCTCCAACGATTTGGGCAATCCGGGATTTCATTTCCCGGGCCGCTTTATTGGTAAAAGTCAGCGCTAATATAGTATAAGGAGAAACGCCGTTTTTCAACAAATAGGCAATCTTGTACGTAAGCACGCGGGTTTTCCCGGAGCCTGCACCCGCAATAACCAAGCTTGGCCCTTCATTGTAAAGCACCGCATCCCGTTGATTTTCGTTGAGTTGTTGAAGAAACTCCACCATTAATCCGTTACGGCAATGACCTCAATTTCCACTAACGCATTTTTAGGCAACGTTTTCACAGCTACAGCCGACCGGGCCGGATAAGGCTCTTGAAAATGGTTGGCATATACTTCGTTCATCGCGGCAAAATCCAGCATGTCGGATAAAAACACGGTCGTCTTGACCACCTTGTCCAACGTCAGGTTTTCTTCGGCCAATACCGCCCGGATATTTTTGAATACCTGTTCGGTTTGTTCGGTAACCAAGCCCGGAACCAATGCGCCGGTTTCGGGATTAATTCCCAACTGACCGGACAAAAAAACAAAATTCCCTGTTTTAATCGCCTGGGAATAAGGGCCGATAGCGGCCGGCGCGTTCTTAGTAGTGATAGATTGTTTCATTTTTTTATAAGTAAAACGTTGTGCAAAATTACATGAAATTTCAAGAATTCCAAGCGTGTGCAATAAAAATCAAGACCACCCCTGTCGCGCTTACTACGGTACTCGAGGTACAAATGCTATCTTTGTAGCGAGATAATTAAC
>JAISKT010000187.1 GCA_031261295.1 Candidatus Symbiothrix sp.
GAGAAACTGGAGTTTGAACGTCTTGCCGGACGCTACGATTATCCTATAGATCCGAATGATAAATATGATGTTTCCATACCGGCGCTCGGACAGAGCGGAAGGGGCGAAGAGCAGGCAAGTTATTACGAACGGTTGGCCAGAGTGCAATCCGGCGTGAATACCTACTGGTTGAGCGAGCCGGTGCGGACAGCCTTTTCACAAACCCATTCGGTGACGATTTCCGGTGGTGAAAAATCCTTGCTGTTTAGCGCAGGTGTTAATTACAAGAGTATTCAAGGGGTAATGAAAGGCTCCGGACGGGATACTTACGGAGGAAATATAAAATTAGTCTATAAAGGAGTGGAAGGATTGAATATTCAAAACAACATTATGATTTCGGGAACCAATGCGGCAGACGGCTCCTGGGGAAAGTTTTCCGATTTTATCAATGCCAATCCGTATTATACAAAAACCAATGCCGACGGAACCATCCCTAAATACTTAGACAGGAACGGTGACAACATTGTTGCCGTCAATCCCTTATACAATGCCCTGTTGAATACGCGGCACGATGACAAAATATTCAGCGTCACCAATAATACGGCTATCGACTGGACCATCACCCAGGATCTGCTGATGCGGGCAAATTTAAGTTTAAAGCACAATTCCAACAATCAGGTTGATTTCATGGATCCGTCCCATTCCAAGTTCGATAATGATCCTTACAATAAAAAAGGAACCTATCAAAATACGAATATTTCGGGATGGTCGTACAATGCCAATGTATCTCTGAATTATTTAAAATCGGTGGAAAAACATAACTTTACATTCATTGGCAGGTACAATATTGAAGAAACAAATAATACAAATGAGGCCTATATTGCCGAAGGATTTCCGGAAGGAGCTGTAGGCTATCCTTCTTATGCTTTTTCCTATCAGCAAAATCAACGCCCCTTATACACCGAAAAAATGACGCGGGCTTTAGGAGTGGTAGGCGCTTTTAACTACAATTACAATTACCGGTATTTGCTTGATTTGAATTACAATATGGACGGCTCGACCAGTTTCGGGAAAAACAAGCGCTATCAATCGTTCTGGTCGGTGGGAGCCGGATGGAATGTTCACCGTGAAACTTTTGCCAAAGATTGGGAATGGCTGAGCGAATTGAAACTCAGAGGAACCATTGGTACAAATGGCACCCAAGCCGTGAATGTGATCACCAGTTCGGTGTATTCCTTTTATGTGGGAAGCAATGCGTTCGGACAATCGGCTTACCTGTCGGCAATGGGAAATCTCGACTTGAGATGGCAGATCGTGGAGAAAAAGGGCGCCGGTCTGGATGCCGGATTTTTGAAAAATCACTTACGCATCAATTTTGATGTATTTGAAAACACCACCGACCCGCAAGTCATTGTTCTTGATCAACGACTTTCAACAGGGGTTAAAAACTTTCCGCTCAATCTGGGATTCATGAAAACCAAAGGATATGAGTTCAAGATTTTTTACAATCTTGTTAATAAAGACGATTTATCCGTAAGCCTCCGACTGACCGGCGGACACACTAAAAGTACATACGGCGGATTCGCCGATGCCTTGAACGGACTGAATGCTGCTTACCAGCAAGGGGAAAATTCACAGGTATCTTTATTTTCATTGCAGCATTATTTAGACGGAAACAGTCCATCGGATCTTTGGGCCGTTCGTTCGGCAGGAATAGACCCGGCTACCGGGCGCGAAGTATTTCTGACAAAAGACGGAATACCGACTTACATCTACAATCCCGACGACCGGGTGGTGATTGCCAATACCCGTCCGGATATTGAAGGTATTTTCGGGTTTACGGTTCGCTACAAGAAACTGATGGTAAATGCGAATCTCCGTTATTCTGAGGGAGCTTACTCCTATAATACGGCTTTGTTCAATAAAGTGGAAAATATTTCGGCTAACGAGGTGGTCTATAATCAGGACAAACGCGCCTTGTACGAACGGTGGAGAAAAGCCGGTGATGTAACCGAATTTAAAAAGATACAAATTGGAATTACCGATGAAGACCGGACACCGGTATCCTCCCGTTTCATTCAGAAAAATAATTATATCAAAGGCGAATCCGCCAAAGCAACATGGAATTTTACCGGCGATAAATGGTTGGAAGCCGTGAAGCTGAAGGATTTCAGCCTGAGTGTGTCGATGCAGGATTTCTTTAGCTTAAATTCTACTAAATTAGAAAGAGGCACCGATTATCCGTTCCAACGGTCGGTAGTGTTGAATTTATCCGCAAGATTTTAATAATTGAATGAATATGAAAAAGATAAAAATATATACATTAGTTCTTTTAGTTTCCTTTTTCGCTACCGGTTGCTCAGATTGGTTAGACGGAGCGCAACCGAAAGATAAAAATCTGGAAGACAAACAGTTTTCCACCGAAATCGGCATTAATTCCGTAATGAACGGTTTATACAGGTCTTTGGCTGACGAAAACTTGTATGGCGGCAAATTGACCATAACGGATATCGAACTTCTGGCGCACTACTATTATTATGAAGAAGACCTGTCAAGCAAACCCAATATGGCGCATTTTAATTATGTATCTAATTATCAATATACTACAAAAGAAGCGCAAAAGATATTTTCTGATATTTGGACTGCAGCCTATAAGTCGATATTCAACGTCAATGATTTTATTAAACATGTAGAACAATCGACTGTGGCGCCGGAAGACCGGAAAAAGATACTGCTTGGAGAAGCTTACGGATTACGGGCGTTTATTCATTTGGATTTGTTCCGCTTATTTGGAGATAAGACAGCCGAGAAAACCCTGCCTTACAATCAATCGCCGGAAGTCATTCCTCACGAACGAATATCGGCGGACGAATTTTTTACCTTATTGCTTCAGGATATAAACACTGCGCAAACCTTGTTGGACAACGATCCCATCCGGACAGAAGGAAAAATATTGGATTTAACAAATGCCGGCAATTACGTGTCCAATACGGAAATATTTGCTACTTATCTGCGCAATTACCGGATGAATTATTATGCTGTATTAGCTTTAAAGGCTCGTGCTTTGATGTTTAAGGGTGAAGTACCGGAAGCCGCTCAAGTGGCAAATACTGTTCTTCGCGAATCTTTTAGCGAAAACGCCGGTAGTGGCAAACCGTTTTATTGGGTGGACAAAACCAAGATTGAAGCCGATGGAAACCGGAATTATATTTTCTATACGGAAGTATTATTCGGCATCAACAACTTGGATATTTATACCCGCTGGGAAAATTACACCAATGGAACCCTGTTGGGACAAACCTATACGGTGTATTATGAAAATCTTCAAAATAATATTTACAGGAATGACTACACTACCGGCGATATATCGCTATGGGAAGATGTCCGGGCAAAACAATGGACTCCCAGCAAAATCGGATTGGGACAGTATGTTTCCCGTAAATTTGAGCATTTTGCTTATGATTCGATCAACGATCCGAAAGAATATTTCCAACCCTTGATCCGGATGAGCGAAATGCACTACATTGTAGCGGAGGACCATATCCGGAAAGGACAGGTACAAGAGGCTGTACATGACTTGAACATTTTCCGGTTTCATCGCGGTTCCCAATACGGATCGTTGCCCGACGAGGCTGCAACAACGGAAGCACAGGCCTACGATATACTCGAAACAGAATATTATAAGGAATTTTTTGGTGAAGGTCAAGC
>JAISKT010000240.1 GCA_031261295.1 Candidatus Symbiothrix sp.
CCAATAGAATCTTTCGTAATTTGCTCATTTGTGCGAGTTAGTGTTTTTAAAGCCTCATAAGGCTCCGGATAACCTTCTCTTCTCAAAATAGTCTGAATACCTTCCGCCACCACGGCCCAGGTATTCTCCAAGTCTTTACTTATAACGTTTTGATTCAATAATAGTTTACCCAATCCTTTTTGCAAACTTTGCAAGGCGATAAGAATATGGGCAAAAGGCACGCCGACATTTCTCAAGACAGTGGAATCGGTCAAGTCACGCTGTAAACGTGAGATGGGCAGTTTGGCAGCCAAATGTTCCAACAGGGCATTGGCGATTCCCAAGTTTCCTTCTGCATTTTCGAAATCAATCGGATTCACTTTGTGCGGCATAGCCGAAGAACCAATCTCGCCGGCTTTTATTTTCTGCTTGAAATACTCCATTGAAATGTATTGCCAAAAATCTTTCGACAAGTCCAGTAAAATGGTGTTGATACGCTTCATAGCATCAAACAAAGCGGCTAAATTATCATAATTAGATATCTGGGTGGTATATTCCTCACGGACCAAGCCCAGCTTTTCACGAACAAATGTGTTCCCAAATTCTTTCCAGTTAATTTGCGGATAGGCAATCGCATGCGCATTGTAATTGCCGGTAGCTCCACCGAATTTGGCCGAAATGGGAACTTCTTTCAATAATTTTATTTGCTGTTCCAACCGGCTGACAAACACCCGGATTTCTTTTCCCAACCGGGTCGGGGATGCCGGTTGTCCATGCGTTTTTGCCAACATGGATACCTCTTTCCATTCTTCTGCATAACCTTTTAATGTGTCCGACAATTGGGTAAGCATCGGAAAATAATCGGTTTCCAATGCATCTTTGATAGACAAAGGAACAGAGGTGTTATTAATATCCTGGGATGTCAAGCCGAAATGAATAAATTCTTTTTGTTTATCCAAATGCAAAAGGCCGAATTTTTCCTTGAGAAAATATTCAACGGCTTTTACATCGTGATTAGTTGTTTTTTCAATATTTTTTATGCTTTCGGCATCTTCCAATGAGAAAGAACGATAAATGTCCCTTAAAGATTCATATAAAGCCGTTGAACGGGTGTCTTGCAATTGAGGCAAAGGAAGTTCACATAAAGCGATAAAGTATTCAATCTCAACAAGCACTCTATACCTGATCAGCGCATATTCGGAAAAATAAGCTGAGAGAGATGTTGTTTTATCGCGATACCTGCCATCAACGGGGGAAATCGCCGTAAGTGTGTTTAGTTTCATAAAATAAAAGGAACAAATGGCTTTAATTTCTTATTTCTTTTCTATTTTTTATTTCGTTTGCAAAGATAATATTTTATTTTTGAAATATAAAATCTTATTTTTGTATTCTTATTTAAAAAATTCAAAAAGAGGTTATGAATATTTACTCGCTCTTAAAATTAAACCGGTTTGTGAAAAGTCCGTTGATAAAAGGGGCGGGCATTTGGGCGCTTCATGTTTTAAATAAACGGTATTTGGTCCTTTTCTTCGATCCGGTGTTGGCTTGCAATTTGCAGTGCCGCATGTGTTATTTCAGCAATGAGGAAAAACGGAAGACGCTGAAAGGCCATTTCTTAGAAGCAGACTTGAGCCGGATTGGAAAAGCCATCTTTCCGCAAGCATTGAAACTGCAAATCGGGTGCGGCGCCGAACCCGGTATTTTCAAACATAATGCGGCGATTGTTCGTTTAGGCAAGCAATATAAAATTCCGTATATTTCGTTTACCACCAATGCAAATTTGCTCACATCCGATGAAATAACCAATCTGTTGGAAGCCGGATTAGACGAATTTACAATCAGCCTGCACGGCGTCCGGAAAGATACGTATGAATATCTGATGCAAGGAGCGTCTTATGACAAATTCATAGAAACATTGCAGGCGATTTCCACAGCAAAAACCGCTTTTCCCAACTTTAAGTTAAGGATAAATTATACCGTTAATGAGCAAAACTTAGAAGAGTTGACTTCTTTTTTTGATGCTTTCAAAGACATCCGGATAGATGTTTTACAAGTACGTCCCATACAAGACATGGAAGGAGAAATCCGGTTTATTAAAAATAAACCGCTGTTTAACAAGCGGTTTAATGAAATAACGCTCCGGATGAAAGAAGAATGCGCCGCCCGTAACATCACGTATATCGCGCCGCTTCAATTAAAAGAGGTTCCGGAGGAAAATAAGAGCAGCAGTATTATGGAGGCGGTTTATTGCTACCTGTCGCCCCGGTCTTTTTGGCAAGAGGATATGGATTGGCGGAACGAAACTTTTAGAGAATATTCCAAACGAACCCATTATGCAAGTCATCTGTTTAAGATGATTTTTTCCAAGAAACAGTACCCTAAAAACAGTCTAAACTATGACATCCAATAATTTTTCGCCAATATCCTTTTTGTCTATAAAATACGCTACAATAGGGCGGCGATTTTGCGTATCTCTGCGAGGCGTTTGGCAAGAGTTTTATCTTGCTTCGCAATCTGCATATTGTATTTCAATTGCATACGCATTAGTGCATCAGCCGGCAATCCCATAGCAGCTTCAAAAAGCATTGCCGTAGTAGTTGTAAGCGGACGGCGTTCATTAAGTATATCGTTCAACACTTTATACGACATTCCCATTTGAGCGGATAGTTTGATTTGTGAGATACCGCGGCATTCTATTTCATCTTTGAGGACTTCACCCGGGTGAATGGGACGGGCACAAACTAAATTTCCCATAACTATTTTAGTAATTGGAACAAAGATAATACTATTTTCCTGTTTCCACAGAAAAAGTGGATTTAATTTTTTTCCTAAATTTAAGCGTTATTTAAAAACAAAAAACAGAGAATTTCAAACGGATGCTTAAAATCCTCTGCAAAAAAATAAATTTGTATTATGACCTATCGGCCTCTTTTCTTCATTGTCTCTTTACCAAATTGTCGTTCAGCTCCTTGATACAGGAACACTTTTTCTGCCGGAATCACTTTCAGAAATTTTTCCGTATATTCTTGTTCCAATTGAGCTTCTTTCTTTTTGACCTCAACGGCCAATTCAATCACTTTTTTGTAGTCCGCTTCCGAAACCGGTTGATTGGCTTTGCGGGCTTTGTGTATCTTGCGTATTTCTTCCCGTAAAGGCTTATTCAATTCAAATTTCTTCAGATGAAGTTCATTGCATAAAGGCCAAAATTCTTTCTTTTCATCTGCCGTCAGTTTCATTGCTTTGGAAATAAATTCCTCTCTTTCCACTTTGAAGTTTTCAAATTGTTCTTTTTTCTTGTTATCTGTCTGTTGTGCAAACAAACTGATGCTTGCAAGGCAAATCATGATTGTAAATAATAATCCTTTTTTCATACTCTCATTTATTTTATTATTCAAAATTTTCCTCTGCATACAAGGTTTCATGGTAAAGATCCCCTGTTAATTGATCTTCGTAATACTGGTAAAATTCTTCGATATCAGCCGAAGACGCCAAATTTAATCCGCCGGAAGAAAATTGTTCCCGCGAATTTGTAAATACTTTTACCATAAGGGCAACCCCCATAAATATTGCCGCCATATACATCCAGGGTTTCACTCGGTCCCACAGACTTATAACTTTCGTTTCGCCCTGTACCTTTTCCGGTAATTGAGCCATTATTTGACTCGTTAATCCTTCAAAATAACCATCCGGTACTTTAAATGGATTTTTTTTACCAATTTCATCCAAGTTTACATCTTCATTCATGACACATTTATGATTTATCTATGCTCAATACAATTTAATAGACTTCCCTAATGCAGAAAAGTTTAATCCTGTTTCAAAATTTCTTCGATTTTTTTTGTGGCGTGGTGATAAGATGCTTTTAGCGCACCTACGGAAGTTCCCGTTACTTCCGACATTTCTTCATACGGCATTTCATCATAATACCGGAGATTGAATACCACCCGTTGTTTTTCGGGTAAGGTTAAAATCGCTTTTTGCAGTTTGAGTTGAATCTCATCACCATCGAAATAATCATCTGTTTCCAATTTCCCAATCAAAAGGGAGGCTTCGTCATCTATGGAGACATGACTGTGTGCACGTTGTTTATTCAAAAACGTAATGCTTTCATTAATAGCAATTTTATACAACCAAGTGGATAATTTGGAATCGCCCCGGAAAAGGTCAACACTCGTCCAGGCTTTAATAAACGTATTTTGCAACAAGTCGTTGGCATCGTCGTGCGACAAAACCAATTTCCGGATTTGCCAATACAGTTTTTCACTGTAATGATTGACAATTTGCTCAAATGCTTTTTTCTGTGCGGCCGGTTCTCCGCTTCGCAAGCCTTGCAAGGCTTCCTCCTCATTGTATGACTTCATGTACTCAAGTGTGTATGAAAGGACAAATGTAAGAAAAAATCCAACATATCAAAACATTTGCCGGAAATAAGTGCAGAGGGTAGCCTTCAGGGCTTCCGTATCCACAGTATGCCCCAACTCCTGTTGCAGGGAAGTGACGCCTTTATCGACAAATCCGCAGGGATTAATCAACTTGAAATAGCTCAAATCGGTATTGACATTCAGTGCGAACCCGTGCATGGTCACGTACCGGCTGCTCCGGACGCCGATGGCCGCTATCTTCCGGGCTTTCCCCGGTTGGTCTTTGTCCAACCACACACCGGTGGCGCCTTCCAGGCGGTCGCCTTTGATTCCATATCCGGCAATCGTTTGAATAATCACTTCTTCCATCCGCCGGATGTATTCTTTCAAACCGATGGCAAACGCTTCCAAATCGAAAATAGGATAACCGACTACCTGCCCCGGGCCGTGGTAAGTAATATCTCCGCCTCTATCTGTCTGATACAGTTCTACGTCTTTTTCTTTCAGCGTTTTTTCCGGAAAAAGAAGATTGGAATACAAACCGTGCTTGCCAATGGTAATTACATGCGGGTGTTCGCAGAAAATAACTTTGTTTTCCACGGTTTTATGCTCCGCTTTATTTTGAATAGCGGCTTCAAACAATTCATTTTGTTGCCCGTACGCTTGCGCATAAGGGATGATTCCCCAATCAATATAAGTTAATTCCATTCAATTTCAATCATTTTTTCCATTATTCCCATTATTTTGGCTTGCCTCCGCAATAAATACACAGTCGGTTCCGCCGGATTCAATTCCGTGGGATTTATCAGGCAAGCGGCAATCAAGGCCGCTTTGGGGGTATCCAGTTCGCTTGCGGGAATTTCAAAACTCTTTTGGGCTATGGCTTCTGCTCCGAATACGGCATTGCCCATTTCTACGGAATTGAGATACACTTCCAGGATACGTTCTTTTCCCCAAACAAATTCCATGAGGATGGTAAAGTACGTTTCCATTATTTCATTCACATAACTTTTCCGGGGAAACAGGAAAACATTGCGGGCGGTTTGCTGCGAAATCGTTGCATTATCTACATATAAAATACGGGCGCCCCGGTTCAGTTGCCCATTGGAATTGTTGGTATCGAAACCGTTGTGCACCAGGAACAAATAATCTTCCGAAGCAATCACCGCCTGTACTAATCGGGGCGAAATTTCCCGCAACGGTTTCCACTCGTGGCCAATATGTATTTTTTCTTTAGAAAAAAGCTGCCCCACATTTTTGACAAACATATAAGGCGTGTAATAAACCGGAACATATTTATACAGAAGGATAAAAAACAAACTGAGGGCAAAAACGGCCAAAAGGATATTCCTTATCCACCGGAGTATTTTTTTGAATACTGTTTTCATGGCAATTGATTCAGGATGTGCAGGGTCTGGCAAGCCGCCAGCGCTGCTGTTTCGGTTCTTAAACGACTCTCTCCCAACGATATTGCTTGAAAACCGTTTTGGATGGCCAACGCTACTTCTTCTTCGCTGAAATCTCCTTCGGGGCCAATCAATACCAGCGCATTTTCTCCTTTGCGGCAAGCCCGGCTCAACAGCGGTTTTTCCCCGGGATAGCAGTGGGCGATGAATTTTTGTCCGTCAAAGTCTTGCCGGATAAACTGCTTAAAATCCGTCATTTCCTGCAATTCCGGTAATGCAGCTTTTTCCGATTGTTTCATGGCGGCGACCAATATCTTGTGGATACGGTCGGTTTTCATTTCTTTCCGTTCCGAAAACCGGGTTTTCAGGAAACTGATTTTATTGATTCCTATTTCAGTGGCTTTTTCGGCAAACCATTCCATCCGGTCTAAATTTTTGGTGGGAGCAACGGCTATTTCGATGCGGGTCTTCCAAGGTGAAGCGGGTTGGGTGGTTTCGAGAATTGTTACTTGGCACTGTTTGGGGTGCGCTTCCGCAATTTGCGCTTTATAAAAATGACCTTTCCCGTCCGTAACAGTTATTTCGTCTCCCACCTGTTTGCGCAGCACGCGAATGCAGTGTTGGGATTCCTGTTCCGGCAATTCCGACCGCGTCAATAGTTCGGGAGCATAGAAAAGCGTCATTTTATTTGAATTGCAAGGTTTGAACACCTATTAACTTATCGTACCGCATGCCCATCGTCCGGGCATAGACCATTACGCGGTATTCGTTTTCCGTCTGATAAAAATCGCCTTCAATCGGGCCGGTCAGAGCCGGAGAAGAAGCGTTTTTCCGGGTTACATACATATAATTGTAATATCCTTCCTTGAGTAAAGCCGCCTTTACATACCCTTTGTCCTTAGAACTGTAATCCATTTCCGAACGCGTGTCCAACCGGTTATTGAATGCTTCGCTCAGGATGTACACCTTTTCGAGGAAAGGTTTTTCACAGGGAAGATAAAAATGAGCGAATTGGTAATCCGCTTCAATATCCGAATCTTCGCTATCGTTGTGGCGGATAAAAACCTTTCCGTCAATATCTTCGTAGAAAGTGTAGGCGCGGTTGCTTCTCAGCGGCGCCGGCCGCAGAATGGAATGGTAATAAGGCGAATGATATTCTATATTTTCAATGTTCATGCCGGGATAATCCGTAGTGGTCATTTCAAAACTCCGGTATTCATTTCCGGCGGCGAATATCAAAGACGGACTGTGGTCGTAAATGGCTTTCCGGTTCTGTATGTTCAGGGGTTTTACCAAAACCGCTTCATTATCGTAGCGGTTGTTTTGCAACACATATACTTTCAGGTCTTGTGCGGGGTTTTTAATTTCGTTCCCGTAGCCCACCTCAAAACTCACCGCCTGGTATCTGCTGTTGGAACCGTTGTCGGTAATCGCAGAAACCTGCATTTGGACAGTCGCCTGCGGCTCCACAACGGAGAAGCAAGCATTCAGTACCGGTTCGTTTGTCTCGCTTGAAATGACCTGTACCACATAGTTGCCGGAGATTTTCAGACTGACATTATCATTTGGAATCAAGAGCCGGTAATTTACATAATCCATCTTGGTATTGAATGAGTTGGCATAATCTTCCACCGGATTGTTTTGCAAACCGGCAAGGTATTCGGATTCTACCAATTGCGAAAGCGTCCAATTGGCGTTGCAATGGAGAATGCGGTAGGTATAATATTCGGGGGCCGCCCCCAAAGCATCAAAGTTGATTTCTATCCGGTTATTCTGATGTAAATCAATCACCGGAGCCGCCTTCCAATTATCGACCACCGACACACGCAACGTTTTAATCGGTTCGGCCAGCGCTCCCGTCCGGAAAACCTGGGCATTTGTGGAGATACTGATTACTAGTAACACCCACATTAGAATAAAAATTGCATTTTTTCTCATTTTGCAAAATTAAGAAAAAAATGGATGCAATATGGTTTCTTTTGAGAAAAAAGAAATGCAAAGTAGTGATATTTTCGATATTTTATTTATCTTTGTAACATATTATTTTAAATAAATAAGTAACTGAAATGAATACTTACAGCACCAAGCTTAAAGACAAAGAAAACGGCCGGGCCGCTCTAAAGAGAATGCTTTCCATGAAAAAAATATGGATGGAAAGTCCTTATATTAATGATTCTATTAAAAAACTTCAAGAACAAGGTTTTACCTTTGCTAAATTCAAATAAACTATGATTTATATTCATGATAAAGTATTACTCTATGATTGAAAGATGTATAGCCATTTTTGATATTTGGTTTTAATTATTTTCCGACATTTTCCCCTTTTCATACGCAAAGAAAACTCAAAATAGCAGTTGCATTTTTTCTCATTTTGCAAAAATGGATGTAATACAAAAAGGGTTGCGCCTCTTATTTTTTTTGATAGACAATCATTTGGAAACTTTCATCCGACAGATGCTTCGGTTTCCTCATTCTTGCTACTCATAAGAAAATACAACCCTTTACTAATTAGCCTCTTAAAGAATGTACCTTTTTTCTACCAATGAAGGTCGGGTTTCTCGACCTTCATTGGTGAAAGACATACCTCCCCAATTTCTTCCCCTTAGAAGGGAAGAAATTTATTTAAAGTTCTAAGAATCAAAGTTCAAAGATAATTCTAATTCTTAATGCATCTAACAGTCATTGAGTTCGCTTGTTGGTCGTTCTGCGGGCCTTTCAAGTCAGGGGTTCCTGACACTGTGTATCGCTGCGGCGTGTTTTCACTGGACCACCAGAGCCCTGCGGTACCCGACACTGTCAACGAACTGCCCAGGAAGAAACCGGCAAGCGCCGAACCTGAATTCCACATGGCCTTCTCCTCACTCGAGGCAGAGCCATTAAGGTATGCTTTTAGTTCGTTCCACTGCGCGTTCGATGGTAACTGCCACGGTGACACGCAGGCAGAAAATCTGTTTGCCCAGATGTAGTACCGGTTATTTCCACTCGAATAATTGAACGTACCTTCCATCGAGTTTTGCACCATCCAACAACCTATATCTCCACCATAGCAGTAGGTATCATACGTTTTATTACCAATTTGATCAGTGCTGGGTCCGGTGATAGATACCGTGACTGCACAAGTAGCTGTTTTACCCGACTCGGTAGTGACCGTAATAGTCGCGTTACCGTTGCTAACGGCAGTTACCACACCGTCTGCGCTAACCGTCGCCACATCCGTATTGTCTGAATCCCAAGTCACGGTCTGTACCGCGGCAGTCGGTTCGACTGTAGCAGTCAATGTAGAGGATGTCTTAGACGTAAATTCCAAAGTAGTCGGGCTTACCGATACGCCGGTAGCCGGAACCGGCGCCGCCCCTCCGGCCACCGGATTCCATTTAGCGCCGTCCCACACATAAATACCCGGCTCACCCCAGGTTTCGGCTGTATTATAAACCACCATGCCGGCTCCTGAAGTTCCTGCTTCCTGGCCTGCTACCGTAAAGTCATCGGCTGCCTGCAAATCCACTTTCGGCAACAATAAGCCTTTGCCGGTTGCCTTGGACAAGTCCAGAATCGCTCCCGCATGAGGATCATCGGTCGTACCGTTGCCGCCGATTAATATTTGTGCATTTGCACTTACTGCGCTCATAACGATGAACGTCAGCAACAAAAAAAGATTTTTCTTCATTCTCTTTGTCTTTTATTTTTAATTTGTTATTACTACTATTCTACGGAAGCAATCAACTTCCACTCACCCGGCAAGCCGGTTTCCTTAGTCCACAGGTAAATTCCCTTGTCAATGGCATCGCCGTCCTGATAAATAATCATTCCTACGGCTTCATCTTCATCTCCACTTAAACCGAAAGGAGTCACGGCCGTTAACTGTACCCTGGGTAGCAACAAACCTTTGCCATTGTAGGTCGTTTCTTCCACTGTGTAAGGGACTGATTGCAAGTCCAGGATAGCGCCTCCATGCGGTGTTAATGCTCCCGGACTATTGCCGATAGTCACTTGGGCTTTCACACTTGCCGCACTCCAAACGATGAGTGTCAGCACTAAAAAAAACATCTTTTTCATATTATTTTAAAATTATTAATTTCGTAAGTAATGCAAATATATTCATGTAATATTATCCGGAGTGCTTCGCTTCACTCGCAATGACGACAACCGTAATCCGTCATTGCGAGCGAAGCGAAGCAATCCGGATAAAAAAAGTATAACATTAATTTTCAATATCCACTTATTTTGTCCATTTTCTAAACTAAAGGGCAAGGCAACCGGTAATTATAAATTTAATAAAAATGAAAAAAAATCTTGTGGGTTGCCTATACCCTAAGTGATGGGCGGACGCGTTCAAATAGTTAAAAATGAGAGAGAAAAAACCATTGAACCACTACGCCCGCCAATTTCCTATGACTTGTTCTGCATGTCTGTAGAATTTAGCCTCCAAGTCCCTGAGAAGCGGTTATTTAAAATAAAAAAACGTGGGACTCAACTTTATTTGTTATTAGAGGTCTTCAACTACCCATGTTCACAAATAAATTTAGCCCACGCATTCACGTGAACGTTTACTTATTTATTCTTGTGAACATCGAAATTGTTGAAGTTTCTAATAACAAGAATAAAAGCTAACGCTTTTCTTTTAATGAATTATGTCTTTATAAACTGTTTTCTACTTTGTAATAAACCCTTTTTTTTGTTTATTTAATTGGCAAAAGTAATATCTTTTTTTGGATAAACCAAGGAATTATCAAAATTTAACGAAAATACGTAGATTTTGAAATAACACTATTATCATATTGCCACATGGGAATTTATTCGTACCTTTGCGCCCTCAAATTGGCATTAGATAAATAAGTATGCAAAAAATCAGAAATATTGCCATTATCGCTCACGTCGATCATGGAAAAACAACTTTAGTGGATAAAATGCTGCTGGCCGGCAAACTTTTTCGGGATGACAAAGCCGAACTGGACCAATTCCTCGACAGCAACGATTTGGAACGCGAACGCGGGATTACCATTCTGGCTAAAAACGTATCCATCAATTACAAAGGTTACAAAATCAATATCATAGATACGCCGGGACACGCCGATTTTGGCGGCGAAGTGGAACGGGTATTGAATATGGCAGACGGAGTGCTCCTCTTAGTCGATGCTTTTGAAGGCCCGATGCCGCAGACCCGTTTTGTCCTTCAAAAAGCCATTGCTTTAGGACTGAAACCGGTGGTCGTTATTAATAAGGTGGACAAACCCAATTGCCGTCCGGAAGAAGTGCAGGAAATGGTTTTCGATCTGATGTTTTCATTGGATGCCACCGAAGAACAATTGGATTTTGCTACCATCTACGGTTCGGCCAAACAAGGCTGGATGTCAGACGATTGGAAAAAACCTTCAGACAATATCTTTCCGGTGCTGGATGCCATTATTGAACATATTCCGGCTCCCGAAGTGCTGGAAGGAACGCCGCAAATGCAAATCACTTCCCTGGATTATTCCAATTATGTGGGACGGATTGCCGTGGGCCGCGTTCACCGGGGCGAATTGAAGGAAGGAATGGATGTGGCTCTGTGCAAACGGGATGGCGCCATACAAAAATCCAGAATCAAGGAATTGAATGTCTTTGAAGGCTTGGGACGTACAAAAGTAGCTTCGGTTAAATCGGGGGATATTTGTGCGATTATCGGTATTGACGGATTTGAAATCGGGGATACGATTGCCGATTTGGAAAATCCCGAACCATTGGCTCCCATCGCTATTGACGAGCCGACCATGTCTATGTTGTTCACTATCAACGATTCGCCTTTCTTCGGGAAAGACGGGAAATATGTGACTTCCCGCCACATCTACGAACGGTTGATGCGCGAGTTGGATAAAAACCTGGCCTTGCGTGTCCTTAATTCCGATTCGGCGGATGCCTGGATTGTATATGGCCGTGGGGTACTGCATTTATCTATTTTAATAGAAACGATGCGCCGCGAGGGTTACGAATTGCAAGTAGGCCAACCACAAGTAATTGTCAAAGAAAAAGACGGCATCAAATTAGAACCGGTCGAACAACTGACGATCAACCTGCCGGAAGAATGTGCCAGCCGGATTATTGATATGGTCACCAAACGGAAAGGCGAAATGCAATCCATGGAACGTAAAAACGACCGCATCCATTTGGAATTTACTATTCCTTCGCGTGGAATTATCGGATTGACTAATAACGTATTGACTGCTTCGGCAGGGGAAGCCATCCTGGCGCACCGTTTCCTGGAATATCAACCGTGGAAAGGCGAAATCGAAAAACGCCAAAACGGTTCCATCATTGCTATGGAAACCGGAAATGCTTTTGCCTACGCTTTAGATAAATTACAAGACCGGGGACGGTTCTTTATCCATCCGCAAACAGATATTTATGCCGGACAAATCGTTGGAGAACATTCCAAAGAGGGTGACTTGGTGGTCAATGTCACTAAATCTAAGAAACTGACCAACGTACGTGCATCGGGAAGTGACGATAAAGCGCACCTGGCGCCGCCGGTTATTTTCAGTTTGGAACAAGCTCTGGAATATATCAAAGAAGACGAATACGTGGAACTGACACCGCTGGCCATCCGGTTGCGGAAGATCACTTTGGACGAAAACGAACGGAAACGGCAGAGTAAGAAGTAATAGTCAAACCTAACAGGTTTTAAAACCTGGAAGGTTTACGATTTTAACTTAAAGTATCCGAATTTTAAAATAAATTCCTACATTTGTCCCGTCAAATTATTTTTGCATGGCGTCTAAACTCTATTTGGTTCCTACCCCGGTGGGCAACCTGGAAGATATGACTTTCAGGGCCGTCAGGATATTGAAAGAGGTGGACTTGATTTTGGCCGAAGATACACGGACAACGGGCTTTTTGTTGAAGCATTTTGAAATACAAAACAAAATGCAATCGCACCATAAAGTCAATGAACATCAGACAGTGGAGTTGATTGCCACCCGCATCAAAGCCGGCGAGAGTGTCGCTTTGGTCTCGGATGCCGGTACGCCGGGTATTTCCGACCCGGGTTTTTTATTGGTGAGAGAATGTGTCAAACAAGGGATTGAGGTGGAATGTTTGCCGGGGGCAACCGCTTTTGTTCCGGCGTTGGTGGATTCGGGCTTGCCGATCGA
>JAISKT010000349.1 GCA_031261295.1 Candidatus Symbiothrix sp.
GATATGAAAATCGTTTTTTCGGGTTCGTCGGTTTTGGATATTCTGAAAGGTTGGGCAGATTTGAGCCGCAGAGCCTTGGTTACGAATTTGCACGGGCTTTCATTCCGCGAATATTTGCAGTTATTTCACGGAATCACAGCGCCTGTTTTGTCGATGGAAGAAATTCTTGCCCACAAAAGCAACGATTTGAAACAGAATATCGGTTATCCGCTCAAATATTTCAGGGATTATTTGCAACGAGGATATTATCCTTTCGGCATAGATGAAGATTATTTTGCTCATTTGCAACAAATTGTAGCACAGACAATGGAAGTTGATATTCCTGCTTATGCAAATATGAATGTGGCAACCGGCAGAAAATTGTTGAAACTGTTGATGTTAATTGCTGATAGTGTGCCGTTCAAACCGAATTTTTCAAGTCTGGCAAAAAGGATAGAGGCAAGCAAAAACAACATTGCCGACTATTTTCATTTTATAGAACGAGCGGGAATGATAGCCCAACTGCGCGAAAAAACCGACATTTTTTTGCTCATTGGTAAAGTGGAAAAAGTGTATTTGGATAATACGAATCTGGCTTTTTGCCTTTCGGAAAAAGAACCCGACACAGGTAATCTGCGCGAAACATTTTTCTTCAATCATATGAAGGTAAATAATAAAGTTTATCGTTCCGACAAAGGCGATTTCAATATCAACAATCTGACTTTTGAAGTGGGCGGAAAAAGCAAAACGCAAAAACAGATTGAAGGTTTGAAAAACGCCTATATTGTGAAAGACGATATTGAATACGGTTATCAAAATGTTATTCCTCTGTGGGCGTTTGGGTTAAATTATTAAAATTGTAAGTCATGGAATACCAAAAATGTAAATTCTTTTATGTGGGTCGTATCGGCTATATCAAAGGTATACATCTTTTGTTGGAAGCTTTTGCCGGATTGGATGCTTCACGTTGTGAACTGCATATTATTGGCGATACAAACGAAAAGTATGCACAACACTTGATGAAGCAATACAAAAAGTATCCGAATATTATTTTTCATGGAAAAATACAACCCGATGAAGTTTCAGAATATATCCGGTTATTTGATATTTTAGTTCATCCCGCTATTTATTTGGAAGTTTTTGGTTTAAATATCGGAGAGGCTTTGTTGGAAAAGAAACCGGTGATTGCGACCCGGTGCGGCGGCGCAGAAATGCAAATCGAAGATAAAAAAAACGGCTTATTGATTGAACCGAATAATGTAGATGAATTACAAAGTGCGATGCAATGGATACTGGATCATCCGATAGAAATTCGAAGGATGTCGGACAATGCGGATAAGCATGTTATTTCGATGGAGGAACATGTTCATACGTTAGTTGAACTGTATAAAAATCAAATAAAAAAATACAATGATTTCTGAATACATTTATAAAACAGGAGAATTTTTTGGAAAACAAACGGTACTGCATCGACTGGTTAATAGTATTAGGAAAGTTTTTCAGCTTCTATACAGTGGTTTCTATGGAAGTCAGTTCCTTAAAGTTGGGAAAAAATTTCGATTAAGCTATTTTGTCCGGTTGATCAGTGGTGCTCGCTATATTCAAATTGGTGATTATTTTAATTGTTTTCCCGGATTGCGGATGGAAGCAATCAAATTAGACAATTCTGAAGCTCCCGTTTTAACTATTGGCAATCATGTAAGTTTTAATCATAATTGTCAAATCAATTGTGTAAATAAAATTGTTATTCAAGATGGGGTTCTATTAGCAAGTAATGTGTTTATTACCGATCATTTTCATGGTCGAATGATTTTGAGTGATCTGAATATCCGACCGAGTTTACGGGAAATTTACTCAAAAGGGCCTGTGATTATTGAGGAAAATGTATGGATTGGGCAAAATGTTTCGGTTATGCCCAATGTAAAAATAGGAAGAGGGAGTGTAATAGGGGCTAATTCTGTGGTAACATGCGATATTCCGCCTTATTCGGTAGCTGGGGGAACACCGGCGATTTTGATACATACACGACAAAATAATGGATCATAAAATATGAAACGGATTACAGTTGCGGTAGTTACATACAATTCTTCGAAAACGATTATAGAAACGTTGGAAAGCGTGAAAAGGCAAACGTATGCTAACATAGAATTGATTATTAGCGATGATCATTCGTTAGATAACACTTTAGAAATAATTCATGAATGGGTTACACACAATAAAGACCGTTTTGTTCGTATAGAATTGTTATCTTCCGATATAAACAGGGGAATTGTGCCGAATCGAAACAAATGTATTGGGGCAGCCCAAGGGGAATGGATCAAATTTGTGGATGGAGACGATATGTTAACTACCAATTCGATTGAATCCTATCAACGTGTAATGGATGATTCTGTCCATTTTATTATGGGAGATTTTATTGAATTAAATGAAAAAGAAGAAACGAAAGAATATCTTATTGACACTAACTTTTTTCAATTGGATGCGTCTGAACAATTAGTTTTGCAACAGCAAAAAGCTCGGATTCTTTGGCCGGGAGTTATTCACAGGAGAGAAACTTTAATCCGGTTGGATGGATTGGATGAACGTTTTCCAATGCTGGATGATTTCCCATTTTTTATCAAAGCGCTGAAAGCAGGATATAAATTTAATGGAGTAAATGCTTTTGTTTTTATATATCGAGTACACAGTGGAAGCGCCCAACGATCTGAAAAGTTTCATCTGTCTCATGTAAATTATGTGAATCAAATTCTTGTACCTGAATATAAGAAAGAGAAAAAATACATTGATTATTGGCATGATAAATTATGGAGTGAAAAAGAGTTGGCAAAATTGAATAATAAACCGGCGAAATCAGCACTCATTTATTTATTAATGCTTATTTCAGACCCAAAAGAATGGTATTATATTATAAGGAATAAAATTTATCGACCCGTTGTTTTTAAATGGAGAGAATTAAAAAAATGAAGAAACGAAAACGTATTTGTATTGATATAAATTCAATATTACCTCTTGTTTCACGAGGATATTTATTCGGAGTTGGCCGCACCGTTTATGAATTAGTTACAGCTTTAGACAAAATAAAAGAAGACCTTCCTTTTGATATTGTTTTATATTCGCAAAATACAAAAAACATTTCTTCCAAAAATTTAGGCTTTTCATTTGAATCAAAACATTTATCTTTACCGTACCGGGATTCAATCAATCGGATATTATCTTTTTTTGCTGTCCGGGAGCATTTTACGAAAGCAGACTTGTGGCATTGCCCACATAATTCCGATTGGGTGGGTAAGCTAAGTAAAACAATTTTTACGCTGCATGATATGATTATGTACGCTTGTTTGGATGAATATCCTCCGGAAATTTATAAAAAAGCCCAAGCAACAGTTCTTCATAATATGCTTTCATGCAAAGCAATCATTGCTTGTTCTCAATCAACAAAGAATGATATAACTAAATATTTAGGTGTCGACCCTGATAAAATTCATGTAATTTATTGGGGTATCAATCATATTCTTTTTAAACCTCTCCATGATAAAGAACGTTTAAAAAAAGAATTAAACCAGAAGTTTGGTCTGGATAAGCCTTATTTTTTCTCTGTTTCTTGTGGGTATGGTCGAAAAAATACGGTTGAATTAATAAAGGCATACAATTTATTTGCAGAACAAAATCCCACAAATGATTTGGTATTAATTTGGAATAATTACGGGAGCGATATTAAAGAATTGATTCAAAAAAATGACCGGATTCATATTCTAAAAAGTATCGGTGACGAAGATTTAATGAAGTTATATAATGGCGCTACGGCAACTTATTATCCTTCTAAATACGAAGGTTTTGGCTTGCCCATATTGGAATCCATGGCTTGTGGAACGCCGGTTGTTACTTGCAAAAACAGCTCACTGGTTGAAATAGGAAGCGATATGGCTATTTATTCTAAATCGGAAGACGCCGAAGGACTGAGAGAAAGTATGGAAAATATAGAAAATAATCGACAGGATTTACAGGACATTCGTAGTCGAGGAATAGCGCACGCTTCCCAATTTACCTGGGAAAAATGTGCAAAAGAAACAATAAAGATCTATAAAAAATATCTTTATGAATAAAGTTCAGTTATTTTTTTCAAAAGCGCTTGTGTTTGTTGTGGATAAATGTAAAAATATCTATGAGAAAGCGTATCTTTATAAATTGAAACCGGTCTTTCGATCCATTGGTAGTAATCCGATTCTTGAACTACCCATTTCACTGTTAGGATGTGAGTATATCTCTATCGGAAATAATTTTATTATACGAAGAGATGGGAAAATTAGAGCATATACTGATTTTGAAGGATATAAATATAATCCGGAATTTACGATTGGAAATAATGTATATCTTGGAACAAATTGTTGCTTAAGCGCAATTGGGAAAATTACAATTGGCAATAATGTAACTTTTGCATCTAACATTACAGTCATGGATCACATGCATGGAATGTTGGATTATAAAGATATCAATGTTCCGGTAATGAAAAGGCAGTTAAGTTCTAAAGGTGCTATTGTTATTGAAGATAATGTTTGGATAGGTGAAGGAGTCGTTATTTTATCCGGTATTACCATTGGGAAAAATAGTATTATCGGAGCTAATTCAGTAGTAACGAAATCATTTCCTTCTAATTGCATTATAGCAGGAGTTCCCGCAAAAATTATTAAACAGATTCATAATTTATGAATACCTATTCGCTTGTAATTCCTACATATAATGGAGAACGTTACATTGAGCAAACGCTTTTGTCGGGATTTAATCAGCAAAGGCCTTTTGATGAGATTATTGTTTCCGACGATAATTCCACCGACAGAACTTTGGCAATTTGCGAAAAGTATAAAGCTAAAATCAAACTATTCAAAAATGAAAACGGCCCGTCCGGTTTCGTCAACGGATGGAATTATGCAATTGCTAAAGCAACCGGGGATTATATATCCATTTTGCATCAGGATGATTTATTGGATCAATCATTTTTATTGGAAATGGCTGAGATCAGCAGTGAGAATCCGGATGTATTGCATTTTTTTTCTACGTGCAACTATATAGACGAAAAAGGAAATATTACCGGAGTTTCTTTTCCAACTACCAATGAAGTGATTCGTTATTCCGGCTTGGAATATGTCAAAGCTTATCAGAATTTGGGAAACCCTCACATCCATCGTGTGCCGGGAGTGATTACGCATCGAAGTATTTTTGAAAAAATGCAATACAATCCCGCGGCAGGTCATATCGCCGATGATGATTTTTTCTATCGGGTGGGAATGTTTACGGATGTAATCGGATTGATCAAACCGTTAGCTTCCTATCGGTTGCATAATCAGTCGGAAACAGGCCATTTAAATAATAAGCAATTACTGTTGCGATTGGCTAACGATAATCTTTTTCAGGTACAGCAATGGAAAAACAGTTCTTTTTTAGATGAAGAAAGTTATCATTTCTTTGTTTATTGGGCGAAAAAGGATAGAAGACGTTTGCTGATTTCAGCATTAAAAACGATGGATGTAAAAATGTTCATCGAAGGAATTAAGATTTATTTTAAATAATATGATTGAATCAATAAAATCATTTTTTAGGTATATCCGAATAATTTGTATCCGGATTTGTACCTGTTTATATTCCAAATCCTTTTATTTGAAAGAAATAGATAAAATTTTGATTATAGCTCCGCATCCGGATGATGAAATTTTCGGTTGTGCCGGTTTGATTCAAAAACGAATCCATGAAAAGAAGGAAGTGCATGTGATTATACTTTCAGGTGGAGAAGGCTCTCATGCCGGTTGTTGCAAGATAGACAATCGAAAATTGATAAATACCCGTAGAAGCCTTTCCGTAAAAGCATCCGAAATATTGAATTTGCCGGTGAACCAATTGCATTTTATGAATTATCCGGATGGAGGTATTCACTTCAATCATCCGGAAACAGGCCATTTAAAAGAACTGATACATACGCTTCGTCCCGATGCGATCTTTGTCCCGCATACGAAAGAAGGATGGAGCGACCACATTGAAGCCGGAACAATTATACGGAAACTATTATCAAACACTCCGGCAATCGAAATCTATGAATATTGTGTGTGGTTCTGGTATTATTTTTCCTGGAAATCAGACTGGAAAAATGCGTACTTGATAAAGATGAATAAAACCGAACACCAATTGAAAAATAAGGCAATAGACGCTTATATTCTTCCGAAAGCGCCCTGTGGAAAACCCTGGTCGGGTGTGCTTCCTGCAACATTTATTTGGGGAAATCGATGGAGTAAAGAATTGTATTTTAAAGAAATTTGAAATGAGTAATTACACAAATATTGCGGTAGTAGCAGGCACCGGTTCATATAATGATTTAGGAGTCATACGCAGTTGTGGTGAACAAGGAATACCTGTCTTTTATATAACCACCAATGAAACGCATATTCTACCCATTCATAAGAGCCGGTATATTACAAAAACTTACTTTATTGACATGCAAGAAGATACTTTTATCAACACCTTGCATACGATTATAGCGGATTATACAACTGTTTTGATTGTTATATTTCCAACGGCCGATATTACGGCTTTGTATCTGGATCATAATCAGGATAAATTAAAAGGCAAATGTTTCTTTTCTAATGCAGCGGGGCAGTTATCTACCTTGATGGATAAATACGAGATGGGAGGGATGGCCCGGAATGCCGGTCTTTTAGTGCCCGATTCCGTTAAGGTAAATATTCTTAAAGAAGACGTTAATTACGATACGATTCAATATCCTTGTATTATAAAACCTTTAAAAAGTATTGAAGGAGAAAAATCAGATATTACGATTGCCGGTACGGCAAAAGAATTGAAAGAAATTCTGCTTCTCCTTAATCAAAAAGGATATGAAAACATACTCATACAAAAATTCATTTCGAAAGAAAATTCCCGTGAAATAGCTTTTACAGGAATCAGCCTGCAAAATAAAGAAGTCATTATACATGGACAGATTAATAAAATTCGGATTAGGGGGAACGGAAGCACTGTTTTTGGAGTTTACATACCGGAAATAAATCACCATTTGATACCCCTTTTGAAAGAATATGTTAAAAGCACAGGCTACACCGGAATTTTTGATATTGAATTGTTGGAAAAAGACAAGAGGTATTATTTTATAGAATGTAACTTCCGGAATGGAGCTTATGGTTATGCGGTCACAAAGGCCGGATTTAACATGCCATTTTCAGTGTATTTGGATTATACCGGAAAAAAGATACCTGTCCCTAAAAAACAGAAGAAGATTATATTTATGGAGGAACGATCCGATTTCCTGAATGTGTTGGATAAGACAATCACCTTGTTTCATTGGCTCAAAGATGTATTCCTAACCAATTGTTTTCTGGTCTTTAATATAAAAGACATAAGGCCGGTTATACGAATCCCGTATTTTATTAAAAAACATTTCAAATGAAAATCGCTTACAGCATCAAGAACCTGGGCAATTCCGGCGGAATAGAACGTGTCCTTTCTTCCAAAGCCAATTATTTTGCCGACCAATTGGAATATGAAGTGCATATCATCGTTAGCGAAAAGAAACCGCATTCTCTGTTTTATCCTTTTTCCGGAAAAATCCGGTTTCATTATTTGGATATTATTTTCCCCAAACGGAAGCCGTGGGAAATCCTTTTCCCAAATGAAGAAGATAAAATATATGAGGAAAAACTCAGCCGGGTATTGAATAAAATACATCCGGAGATTACTATCAGTACGTTCGGGCCGGACGCTTCTTTCCTGTATAAATTAAAAGACGGAAGTATAAAAATCCTCGAATTTCATTTCACGAAAAACTACCTGAAACATTTGGGCGAATCCTTACAGAATGATAAATTTCGTTGGATACGGAAATATTGGTTGGATTTTTTGCAAAGACGGGAAACGTATTTAAGCGGGAAATATGACCACATTGTGGTTTTAACGGAAAAAGACAAACAACTGTGGGGCGGAAACGACAAATTTACAGTTATTCCCAATCCGCTTTCATTCCAAACCGAAAAGACGGCTTTGTTGGAAAACCAATTGATTGTCTCCATGGGCCGATTGGTTTATCCCAAAGGGTTTTCATACCTGATTGACGCTTTTGCATCGATTCAAAAAAAGTATCCGGATTGGCAATTGCATATTTATGGAGACGGTTCGGAAAAAGACATTCTGCAAAATCAAATCAATCAATTAGCGCTGCAAGATAAAATTCTTCTGAAAAAACCGGATGCGGATGTCGAATCCATTCTGCTGGATGCTTCCCTGTTTGTATTGCCCAGCCTTTACGATGGATTTGGTCTGGTGCTGACAGAAGCGATGGCTTGCGGTGTTCCCTGCATTGCTTTCGATTGCGAGTGCGGCCCTTCGGAAATCATTTCGGATAACGAAGACGGATTTTTGGTTGAGTTAAAAAATGTTCCGCTTTTGGCCGGAAAAATGGAACTTTTGATGATGGATAAACGTTATCGTAAAGAAATGGGAAAGCGCGCAAAGGACAATGTACTTAAATTTGACACAGAGAAAATCATGAAGCTTTGGCAAACTTATTTTGAAAAACTCTTAGTCCATAACACTTAAAGTCATGGGGATAATCAATTATATACTTTTTATTCTCCTCACAGTTTTAGGCTTTTATTACCTTTTTGTTCAACGGCCTTACCAACTGAGGAATGCAGGAAGTAAAAACCAATATTTTATTGCCGATAATCACCAATATTTACTCCTTTTCATTTTCGCAACGGCCATTATCAGTTGCGGGGCGAATTTGATGGCCAACCGTTTAATGATTACAATTATATGGGTCGCTTTGGGTATTTTTTTAAGCAAACAAAGTCTCCGGTTTAGTATAGTTACTTTTTTTTATCTTTTGTACTTAGTTTGGCTCATCATTGCCATTTTTTACTCGCCTGTTAAGAGTTATGGATTCAGGGTGCTTCTGAAATATTTGTATCCTTTTCTAATCATGCTCTTCGCTTCTAAAATTACAACCTCTTTGCCTTTTTATATGAAAGCTTTGCAGGTAATTCTATATATGGCTCTATATGCAGCCTGTTTATTTATTCTGAGAATTCCCTGGTTAGGAAGTTTTATCTGGTCTTTTACCTTTTATGGGCCTGCCATTATCGATTTTTTTCCGGTTGTCATTGCCCTTTCGTTAGTATATTATTCGTATAGCAATGAAAAAAAGTATTTGTTCTTTGTGTTGCTATTTATAATTCCCTCTGTTATGGGGGCAATCAGAACCGGTATCTTAGCTTCCTCCATCACCATTGTGGTTTTTGCAATTGTGAGGTATAATCTAAAATCGTTGCCTTATGTTGCGGTCGGCGTTTGCTTGCTTATTGGAACCGTTTTATACGTTCCTGCCGTTCGAGATAAAATGTTTGTCAAGCAGATGAGTACGGATGAAATTATTGACCGGGGAGAGGATATTTCCAAAGAGGATATTGATTCCAGTGGCCGCTTTGCCATGTGGGATTGGAGTCTAAAGAATTTTTATAAAGGAAAAGAATGGAAAGGATCGGGGTTAGGAGTATTACAAAATGCCTTTTACAACGAAAAACATCCGTTTGGAAAATTAAAAGTCGTTCATAATGATTATATCCAAATATTATGTGATACGGGGTTAATTGGACTGATATTATATGCACTGACCTTTCTGAGTTTGGTCATTCATTCCTTTGTTATTTATTTTAACAACAGAAGTGTCCCTATAGTTAAGTTTGCGGCTCTGATTTCCGGAGTGAGTTTAGCGGGCATGATTTCTACCTTATACACGGATAATGTAGTCAATTATTCATTGATGACATTGAGTTTTCCTTTTGCCTTATATGGAATGATGTTGAGTCTGCGAAAAAAAGATTCTTCGTATGATTAGTATTGTTATTCCTCTATATAATAAAGAAAAGCAGATTGAAAATACCTTGCGATCTGTTTTTAGTCAAACTTTTCAAGATTTTGAAATAGTAATAGTGGATGATGGAAGTACCGATAATAGCGCTAATATTGTAAGAAGTATTAATGATAAAAGAATCCGGTTTATAGAGCAAAAAAATCACGGCGTTTCCATGGCAAGAAATATTGGAATACAAGTTGCAAAATACGAATCCATTGCTTTTTTGGATGCCGATGATGAATGGAAACCGGATTATTTGGAAACACAAATCGGTTTAATTCATTGTTTTCCCGAATGCCGAGTTTTTGCCTGCGCCTACGAATTTAAAAGAGATGAAAAACTAACTCCGGTCATTCTAAACAAAATTCCATTCAAAGGAGAAAAAGGTGTTTTGACGAATTATTTTGAAGTCGCTTCCTGTTCCCATCCACCATTATGGACCTCAGCTGTGGTGGTTAAAAAAGAGGCGATACTATCCATCGGCGGATTTCCTAAGAACGTAACATCGGGAGAAGATTTATTGACCTGGGCAAGATTGGCAGTCAAATACAAAATAGCCTATTCCAGAAAAGTAGAAGCTATTTTTGTCGTTGATCAATCGCACGAAATAAGCGCCACGCCTTCCCGACCTCATGATGAAAACGACAGTGTAGGAGACGGTTTAACACGCTTATATCAAGACGAAAAGCACCCAACTATAAAAAAGCAATTAAAAAAATACCTTTCCCTTTGGTACAAGATGCGGGCTTCGGTCTATTTAAGATTAGCCGATAAAAAAAATACCATCCGCTATTCCTTCCAATCGTTGAAATATGACAAAACAAATTTCAAAGTGTATCTGTTTATGATAATGGTATTGCTTCCTAAAAAGCTGCAACAAATAATAAAAAAACAGTACAATCCATGAGATTATTATTCTTTGCTTCAGATTACCGGATAGGGTTGAGTGCTCTTTTAACGCAGCAAGCCATTGCTTTGGAAAAAGGAAATTTGAATCCGGTTTGCCTGGCCGGAGAAAAGGAACAAGAACCGGGCTTAACGGAGAAAATGAAAGAAAATAAAGTGCCGTTAATTCGAATAAAAGGATTGGATGAACATGCCGGATTTAAAAAGTTGTCGAATGAAATCGGCACAACCATTCAAAAAAATCAAATTCAACAGGTACATGTCCAGAATAATTGGCAACTGTTGCTGGTGGCGTTTTATAAATACAAAAATATTATTCCCAAACCTTTTCAAATTATTCATACACTACACGGTTTCAGACATAATGATCCGGTTAAATCCATTATTGCAACTATGGTTATCGGTTTAATTTTATTTCTTTTTGCCAACAAAATCATTGTCATGTCGGATTATGTAAAAAAACGTTTTTTCTTTTTATTCTATAAAATCAAAAAACTCTATTTGGGGATTGATGACACCTATTTTGAAAAAGAAAAAAATAAAATCGAAACCAACCGGTTAAAATTGGTCTTCCCGGCTCAATTCAGGGAAGGGAAAAATCAAAATGTTTTAATTGAAGCAGTGGCTTCCTATATCCGTCAAACACAAGATCAGCACATCGAATTACATTTGCCGGGAGAAGGCGCTTTATTAAATCAATGCAAAAAATTGGCTCAGGAGAAAGGAATCGAATCCAATGTTTTTTTCCCCGGACAACGGACTAAATTACAAATAAAAGACCTTTATGAGCAGTGCAATATAGGGATAATTTCCAGTAATTCGGAAACATTTGGTCAAAGCATTGTAGAACCGTACGTGCTTGGACGCTGTATTCTAAGCAGAAAGGTAGGGGTGGCGCCGGATATTATTAAAGAAGGAATCAATGGTTATTTTTTTGATAATGAAAAAGATTTGGTTGAAAAACTTATTTTTTTGTCAACAAATAAAGAGTTAATTAAGGAGATTGGAGATACAAATTTTTCTCATCGGGAAACTTTTTCATGGGAAACAATAACAGCTCTGTATAAAAAAACGATTTTATGAAAATCCTTCTTATACATAATAATTACGGAATCCATTCCGGGGAAGAAGCGGTAGTAGACCGGCAGATTGCTCTTTTCCGGGAAATGGGGCATACAGTGGATGTGTATCGGAAAACGACCGAAGGAAAAAGAGATACTTTTATCGGCGAAGCCAAAGGTTTCTTCACCGCTTTCTACTCGCCTTCTTCGGTAAAAGACATTAAAAATATCCTCAAAACCAACCGGCCGGATGTAGTGATTATCCATAATTTGTATCCGTATATTTCCCCGGCTATTTTGAAACCAATCAAACAAGCAGGAGTCCCCATTATCATGACTGTCCACAATTTCCGCTTAATCTGTCCTACCGGATTGTTTATGCGGGATTTCCGGCCCTGCGAACTCTGTTTGGAAAAAGGCAATGAATGGAGCTGTATTCAATACAATTGTGAACATTCAAGATTGAAAAGTATCGGATATGCCGGACGGAACTGGTATGCCCGCAAAACCAAGGCTTATCTCAATCATGTTGATTTTTATGCTTGTATTACCCAATTCCAAATTCAAAAATTGATTCAAGCAGGATATGATCCGGAGAAGATGGTTTATATGCCTAATTTTATAGAAAAAGCAAAAGAACCGGATTATTCTTTGGGTGATTATGTAGCTATATCCGGGCGGTTAAGCCGGGAAAAAGGCATTGATTTGATTTTAGAAGTGGCCGCCAAGACACCTCATATAAAATATGTTTTCGCCGGTTCACCCCGGAAAGAAGAGCCGATAACAACACCCATACCGAAAAATTGTCTCTTCTTAGGACATATTCCCATAAATAAACTGGGCGATTTCTATAAAAACGCCCGCTTCCTGCTGATAGCCAGCCTGTGTTACGAAGGTTTTCCCATGACTATTCCGGAAGCGGCTGCTTATGGCAAACCCACTATCGGCCCTGCGCATGCCGGTTTCCTGGAAATTATTGATGATAATAAAACCGGATTGCTCTTCAAACCCGGCGACTCGGACGACCTTTTCCGGAAAATTACTTCCTTGTGGGATAATAAAATGCAATGCCGTAAAATGGGGAAAAATGCGTATGAAAAATTGAAAAATACCTATACTTCCGCAATAGTAAAAAACAAATGGAATCAACTTTTCGAAAAGATTACTTTTAAAATATTTCCTCAAAATCTTTGCATCCCTGATAAATAGTTTATACTTTTGCGCTCGAATAGCAAAGAACTTGCTTTTTAAATAGGATTAACAGTCTTAGTGAGCATTTTTAATAATAAAATAATACTCTTATGAGTAATTCTGCATTATTCTTAGTCGTTTTATTGACGGCTATCATTATGGTGGTGGCCGCCTTGCTGATTGCCTGGTTGCTGGCGCCAAAATCCAATAACCCTCTCAAAGGGGAACCCTACGAGTGCGGTATTCCGACTCGCGGCGCTTCCTGGACTCAATTTAAGGTGGGTTATTATTTATTCGCTATTTTATATCTGGTATTCGACGTGGAAACGGTGCTGCTGTTTCCGTGGGCAACTATCCTACGGGATTTGGGAGCGCAAGGATTAGTTTGTATGGCATTCTTTTTTGTCATCCTGACACTTGGTTTGGCTTACGCTTGGAAGAAAGGAGCATTGCAATGGAAGTAAAAGATATTTCGATTAAGAACATGAAATACGAGGATTTCAAAGAAAATGAATACCTCGAAGAATACGTGAAAGAACTGAAAGCCAATGGTGTGAATATCGCCATCGCTAAATTGGATGACCTGATTAACTGGGGTCGTTCCAATTCGGTTTGGCCGTTGACGTTTGCTACCAGTTGTTGCGGTATCGAATTCATGTGTTTGGGCGCTGCCCGCTACGATTTCGCCCGTTTCGGTTGGGAAGTTACCCGTAACAGTCCCCGCCAGGCGGATGTGATTTTCTGTTGCGGAACAATTGTGCACAAAATGGCGCCGGTCTTGAAACGCCTGTATGACCAAATGGCCGAACCTAAATATGTGATGGCTTTCGGTAGCTGTGCCATCAGCGGCGGCCCGTTCAAAAGCTCGTACCATACGGTGATGGGAGTCGATAAAATTATTCCGGTGGATGTCTATATTCCCGGCTGCCCGCCCCGCCCCGATGCCATGATTTACGGCATGATGCAATTGTCCCGGAAAATCAAGATGCAGGAGTTTTTCAAGCTGCCGAAGCAGCCGCATCCTTCGGCTGAAGCCGAAGAGGCTGAACTTAAGAATCTTAAGAGCCTTAAGGAACTTAAAGAAACGGAAGGAGGCAAAAAATGAAAATAATCGACGAACTACTCACCAAACTCCCTTTTGCCGCTACTGAGCTAAAAGACAAAACATATACCGTTTCGGTTCCCAAGGAAAAACTCTACGAAACCGCTTCTTTCTTAAAGAAGAATGCCCAATTATCCTTCGATTTCCTGATGGATATTGTAGGAATGGATTATGGCGATGCTTTGGGTGCAATCTATTATTTGTCTGCTACGCAATATCCTTCCTATATCATTGAATTAAAGACAAGTACGGCAGACCGCGAAAATCCGCAAATTGATTCGGTACATGATTTGTGGTTGTCGGCGGATTTATACGAACGCGAAGTGCACGATTTTTTCGGCATCACGTTTGTGAACAATCCCGATATGCGCCGCTTGTTTTTA
>JAISKT010000368.1 GCA_031261295.1 Candidatus Symbiothrix sp.
CCGCCCCGCCCCAACGCCCGCCCCCCCGGGGGTGGGCACGGGGTGGAGGGGTTGGGCGCGCCGCCCCCCCGCCAATCCCTTCCTCCCCCAATCATAAAAACGCGCCGTCATTCCGACCGAAGGGAGGAATCTCATGATGACCGTTAAGCAGTTAAATTAGTATTTAATGGAGCTGAATAGTAACTGTGTTTTTTGGAAAAAGTATAACAAATTTTCAATATCCACTTAGCATTAAAAAATAATTTATATAAAACAAAATGGAAAAACCAAAAAAAATTACAGCGGAAATCGCTCAAAGTTTTTGTTTGTATGAGAAATTTCTATACCTTTGCAGGGTTTTCAAAAAAACGTGACATTTGTGGGAAAATTTGATCTATATAAAGTTGATTTGAAGGGGATGCAACAGGATGTTCAGCAATACGAATATCTGTTAGACAATCCGTTTTTTACCAATATTGACAGCGAAGACATTCAAAAAGGGAAGGTAAACGTTAGGCTTACCATTACCAAAACAGGTGGAATATTCAACTTCGTTTTCAATCTCAATGGTGTAGTAGTGATTCCCTGCGACCGGTGCTTGGATGATATGGATTATCCGATTGAAACCACCAACCGCCTGATCGTGAAATTTGGCAAAGACTATTCGGAAGAAAGCGACGAAATCGTGATTATCCCCGAATCGGAAGGGGTTATCAACCTGGCATGGTTCTTGTATGAATTTGTAGCGTTGGCTATTCCCATCAAACATGTGCATGCGCCGGGAAAATGCAACAAGCAAATGTCTTCCAAATTGAAGAAACATACCGCTAAATCTCCGGATGATGATTCATTCGAGATGGATGAAGGAGACGATATCGTAGTCACCGATGAGGATACGGAAGAAATAACCGATCCGCGTTGGGATGCATTGAAAGGATTAAAAGAAGATTCAACAATAACTTATTAAATAAACAATAAAATGGCACATCCCAAGCGAAGAATTGGTAAGACCAGAAGAGACAAAAGACGGACGCACGACAAAGCGGAACTTCCTCAAATAGCGCTCGATCCGACAACAGGTGAATATCACTTGTATCACAGAGCACACTGGTATGAAGGTA
The DNA here is from genome assembly GCA_031261295.1 of Candidatus Symbiothrix sp. Lineage (GTDB taxonomy): Bacteria > Bacteroidota > Bacteroidia > Bacteroidales > Azobacteroidaceae > Azobacteroides. The sequence continues at coordinate 1,101 of JAISKT010000368.1, forward strand.
AATTGTATTATAAAGGCAAGGTAATTATTGATAAGGCTGTCGAACAGGCTTAATCGATAATGATTTTATGCAGAAAACTATACCCTAAAAGGCGAGCGGAAAAATCGTCTTTTTAGGGCATTTTTCTATTAATGTTTTATCAATATGAGTAAAATTCATGCAGTAATAACCGGTGTAGGAGGTTATGTTCCTAATTATCGTTTGACCAACGAAGAATTGTCCACTATAGTCGAAACTTCCGACGAATGGATTACCAAAAGAATCGGAATCAAAGAAAGAAGAATTTTGAAACCGGAAGAAGGAAGCGGCGTATCGTATTTAGCTGTGAAAGCGATTGAAAATTTGAAAAGCAAACACGATTTTGATCCGTTGGAAATAGAGGCTGTGGTTTTTGCAACCTCTACTCCCGATTATCTACTTCCTAACTCCGCTGCGTTGACTGCTGCAAAAACAGGAATGACCAATGCTTTCTGTTTTGATATAGAGGCGGCATGCAGTGGTTTTATCTATGCACTGGAAATAGGGGAAACTTTTATCGTTTCCGGGAAATATAAAAAAATCATGGTCATTGCAGGGGATGTACTTTCGGCGGTTACCGATTATACAGACAGGAATACGTGCCCGATTTTTGGAGACGGTTGCGGTTGCGTTTTATTGGAACCCACCACCGAAGAGGTCGGAATCATAGACTCTATCCTGCGAACCGACGGAGCAAATCCGGAACACCTGCACCTTTATGGCGGAGGTTCGGTACATCCGGCTTCCCACGAAACGGTTGACAACCACTTTCATTATATATGGCAAGATGGCCGGATCGTCTTCAAACGCGCCATCGAAAGTATGGTCGAAACATGCGAAGAAATACTTAAAAGGAATCATTTATCGAAAGACGCTGTCAGTTGGATTGTTCCGCATCAGGCCAATTTACGGATTATCGATTCTGTGGCCCACCGCTTGGACGTCCCGACTGATAAAGTAATGATTAATATTGAAAAATACGGCAACACAAGCGCCGGCACCATTCCTATCTGTTTGTGGGACTGGGAATCCCAATTGCACAAGGGAGATAACATCATCCTCACTGCTTTTGGCGCCGGATTCACCTGGGGAGCCACCTATCTGAAATGGGGATACAACCCCAAATAGTTAAAAACTAAAAACTAAAAACTAAAAGTTGCGCAAAGCGCGGTAATAGACAGGCGCCAGCCAACTTTTAGTTCTTAGTTTTTAGTTCTTAGTTCAAAAACATGCATAAGTCCGGTTTTGTAAATATTGTTGGGAATCCGAATGTGGGAAAATCCACTTTGATGAATCTGTTGGTAGGCGAAAAGCTTTCCATCATTACATCGAAGGCGCAAACGACTCGCCACCGGATCATGGGTATTGTCAATACCGACGATATGCAAATCGTCTATTCCGATACGCCGGGCGTCTTGCGTCCCAACTACAAACTGCAGGAGAACATGCTCAGTTTTTCCGAATCGGCGCTGGGCGATGCCGATGTGCTGATTTATGTAACGGATGTAGTTGAAAAAATTGACAAAAATGACTTCTTTTTGGATAAAGTGGAGAAACTCGAATCTCCTGTTTTATTGGTTATCAATAAAATAGACTTGACCAATCAGAAAGGACTGGAACAAAAAGTAGCGGAATGGCAAGGGATTCTTCCGAAAGCGGAAATCATCCCCCTGTCGGCTACCAACAAATTCAATATCGATTACTTGAAAAAGCGAATCGAAGATTTAATTCCCGAAGCTCCTCCTTATTTTGAAAAAGATGCAATGACCGACCGTCCGGCGCGCTTTTTCGTCACCGAAATCATCCGGGAGAAAATACTTTTATATTATCAAAAAGAAATCCCCTACTCGGTAGAAGTCGTGGTGGAACTTTTTGAAGATTCAAAGGACTTGATTCATATCAAAGCGTTGATCATCGTCGAAAGGGATTCCCAAAAAGGAATTATCATCGGCGACCAGGGAAAAGCGATAAAAAAAGTGGGATCCATGGCGCGGAAAGATATAGAACGGTTTTTTGATAAAAAAGTATTCCTTGAGATGTTTGTCAAAGTCGAAAAAGACTGGAGAAACCGGGATAACCTGTTAAAGAGTTTCGGATACAAATTAGAATGAAAATAATGAAAGAAATGAAGAAAATGAAAAGAATACTTTTTAATTCTTCGCCCGCCCTTCATTTCTTTAATTATTTTCATTTCTTTAATTATTTTCATTAAAATGAGTAATATCGTAGCAATAGTAGGTCGTCCCAATGTGGGTAAATCGACGCTGTTCAATCGTTTGACACAGAGTCGTCAAGCCATTGTGGATGAAACCGCAGGAACTACCCGCGACCGCCAGTACGGCAAAGCCGAATGGGCCGGTCAGGAGTTTTCCATTATTGATACCGGCGGTTGGGTATTGAATTCCGAAGATGTTTTTGAGGAAGAAATCAATAAACAAGTGCAAATTGCCATCGAAGAAGCGGATGTAATCCTGTTTCTGGTGGATGTCATGCACGGTACCACCGATTTGGATCAACAAGTAGCTGCGATGCTTCGCAAAGGGAAAAAACCGGTTATCTTAGTGTCCAATAAAGCGGATAATTTTGAACTGCATCCCCAATCGGCTGAGTTTTATGCCTTGGGATTGGGCGATCCGTACAATATTTCTTCCGCCAACGGTTCCGGAACGGGCGATTTATTGGATGTCCTGGTTTCCAAATTCACCAAAAAAGAAGCGGAGATAACGGAAGATGATGTTCCGAAATTTGCCATTGTCGGACGTCCGAATGCCGGTAAATCCTCGTTGCTCAATGCCTTTATCGGGGAAGAACGGAATATCGTTACGGAAATTGCCGGCACCACCCGCGACTCCATCAACACCCTTTACGATAAATTCGGATTGAAATTTTACTTAGTGGATACGGCCGGTATCCGCAAAAAAGGGAAAGTCAACGAAGATTTAGAGTACTATTCGGTGATCCGGGCCATCCGGGCCATTGAAAATGCGGATGTTTGTATTCTGATGCTGGATGCCACCCGTGGTGTCGAAGCGCAGGACATGAATATTTTCTCGTTGATCCAGAAGAATAAAAAAGGGATGGTCATTGTGGTAAACAAATGGGATTTGGTCGAGGGTAAAGACCAAAACGTGATCAAGACGTTTGAAAATGCGATCCATGAACGGATGGCGCCTTTTGTGGATGTCCCGGTTATTTTTGCTTCGGCCCTTACCAAACAACGGATTTTCAAGATATTGGAAACGGCTAAAGAGGTATATGAAATCCGCAAAACCAAAATACCCACGCACAAACTGAATGAAGTTTTGCTGCCGGTCATTGAAAAAACACCGCCGCCCATGAATAAGGGTAAAGCGGTGAAAATCAAATACATTACGCAGTTGCCGAATACGGCCATTCCCAGTTTCGTCTTTTTCTGCAATCTGCCCCAATGGGTCAAAGAGCCTTACAAGCGATTTTTGGAAAACCAGATACGGAAACACTGGAATCTGACCGGTACGCCGATTAATGTATTTATGCGGGAGAAATAATTTCGGAGAGAGGTTCCGGTCTTTTATTTCCGTCCGAAGTCAGCCGGAATCTCGCCCCATTCTTTGGTTTCCCATTTAAAGATTGGAGTGGTATATGTATTAGTACGCAACCATTTTTCGGCTCTTTCAATTAAATCGAAAATCGCTCGATTGGCTTCACAAGGCTCCAATTTGGTTTTACATTTCTTATTTTGAACCCAAGTAATTGCATTGGCGCTATCCGAATAGATTGGTAACGGCGAATTTTGCTTTTTGAGTAATGCCAAACCATGCACGAGGGCCAGGAACTCTCCGATATTGTTGGTACCCTGTTCAAAAGGTCCGACATGGAATATTTCTTCCCCGTTTGCGGCATAAACACCACGGTATTCCATGAGTCCCGGATTGCCCGAACAAGCCGCATCCACCGCCAAACTTTGACGGATAATACGGGAAGAGCCGGTTTTAGGAATTTGTTTGGCCGGATTATTTTTAGCCAGATATTTCCACGGATCGGACTTGTAGGCTTTGACAGCCTCTTCGGCCGATTCAAAAGATTTGTATAAAGCGCTGTCGAAACCGTCGGTTTGCCGTTTGCAATCGATCCAGGTATCATAAATACCCGGTTTAACGCCTTTCCAAACCACATACCATTTTTTCTTTGACATACTCTTTTTTTGAACTACAAAAATAAGATAAAGAAAAGAGATAAAGGCAAAATTGAAAAATATTTTTTCATTTGGAAGAATTAACTGCGTTTTTCTATTTGATATTTACAAATTATTTGTAATTTTGCACTGCTTTAGAAAAAACGAGATATAGCGCAGTTGGTAGCGCGCCACGTTCGGGACGTGGAGGCCGGGCGTTCGAGTCGCCCTATCTCGACAGATGACCATTTAATTGATTTATTTACAAACTGTTAAATGAGGTCGCAACCTCTTTGCCGGGACAGAATCGGGACAGAGGTTATTTTGGTACTAATTTTTCTTGCTTTAGACTATTTGAGTTTAAGGTAAGAAAAAAAATGTCTACCGGTCAGCAAAAAAACGAACTCGCGCAAGTTATTGCTTATACTCCTCCAAGGCTCTATACCGGAGTGGAATGGTACGTAGGATGGTATTCTTATGATCCGATATTGCAGTCTTCCCGCCGGAAGAAAATCAAGGTAAATCATATAAAAAATAAGGTTGAACGCAGAAAGTACGCTAACGATTTAATTGCTCGCGTTTACGAAAAATTGCGTCGAGGATGGAATCCCTGGATAGCTGTCGATAACAGTAAATCTTATTCAACATTCGAGGAAGTCTGTAACAACTATGATAAATTAATTACCAAGAGATTTACAGAGAAATTATACCGAGAAGATACCTATACATCTTATTTGTCGTATTTGCGAAATTTGAAAAAATATAATGCCGAATTAAAAATTTCAATTACATATATCTATCAGTTTGATAAACAATATATCATTGATTTTCTTGAGCATATATATATCGACAGGGATAATTCGGCACAAACGCGAGACAATTATCTTGGTTGGTTAAAGTCATTCTCTGATTATTTAACACAGAAAGGATATATGAAAGAAAAACCAACTGAAGGCATCGCTACATTCAGCAAGTGGACAAAGAAAAAGGAACGCGAATACATTCCGGAAGATGTTCTTATGAAAGTGAAAAATCACATAGAAAAAAACAATAAATATTTCTTACTTGCCAATTACATTTTATTTTATACATTTATTCGACCAAAGGAGATGTCCAAATTGAAAATTAACGATATCAAGTTAAAGAACCGGACAATTGTCATACAGGGTGAACAAAGCAAAAATCATAGAACGGCATCGATTACATTGCCGATGAAAGTCATTCATTTGATGCTTGACTTGAATATTTTTAATTACCCAGGTGATTTTTATCTGTTTTCCAAAAAAATGCAACCGGGCGAAGAATATGCGAATGAAAAACAATTCCGCGATTATTGGCATCACCATGTTCGGCAACCATTGAAACTGTCTGATAAATATAAATTTTATTCGTTAAAAGATACCGGTGTAACCATGATGCTTCGGGCAAATACGGATATATTAAGTGTCCGCGATCAAGCTCGACATTCATCGATACTGATTACGGACACTTATACGCCTCACGATATTGCCAAGGCAAATCCGTTGATTGATAAATTTCAGTGTGATTTTTGAAAAAACATTGTTTTATATATTGGCTTTTTTTGTTCCAACAGTCCAAACGTCCAAATTTATTGGAAGAATGGGTGTCCGGCTAAGGTAAAAGCATTTTCTTCACGGGTAACACGAATGTATTTGAAAAATGATTTTTCGCTTCTATGTCCGGTTATCAACATTATACGATAGGTAGGAATATCTTTTTGCAAAAACATATTGGTGGCAAAACTACGGCGAGCTGTATGAGATGAAACTAATTGCCATTTTTCTTTTATTTCTGTTACGACCTTGGTACCAACAGTTCTTTCCCAAAGAATTTTTTCATTAAAACCTATTTTTCGAGAAATATCCTTTATTGATCGGTTAAAATAAGCAATATGACGGGGTTTAGGCAAATTATAATTGTATTTTTTCAAAATTTCACGAACGAACTTATGCATTGGAATAGTTACCGCCACTCCGGTTTTCTTTGTTTTAATGCTGATCTGATTAGTTTCACGAATGAAGTTACTTTCATTCAATCTTGAGTAATCAGAATAACGTAATCCGGTAAGACACCCAATCAAAAAATGATCCAACACCTCTCGTTGAAATCTTGTTAATCCGGAATAATAAAACATACGAGTGATTTCAGTCATGGAAAAATAAACCGATGAAACCTCCTCTTCTTCAACATGAATCTCTTCGTATGTATTATTGACCGGATAACCGTATAATGCTGCTTTATGCAACATTGCGTGGACACGTTCAAGGTTCCCCTTGACCGTATTTTGCATTTGATTTTTATCCGATTGTAAAAAATAAATGAAGTTCTCACAAAATTCCATGTCAATATCATTTGTATATAGTTCCTTTATATCATTGATTTGACAATATTCAATAACATGGGAAACTGTATTCATATACATTCGTTTGTAATTATCACTCCTACGTTTACAGGAATTTCGGAGATATTCGACAACAAAATTGACAAATAATTTCTTTGGTTTGATGATATTTTCCTCTTTACTTTTATCATATCCGCTATACATAGTTAACGGGATAAACCGTGAATAAGCTGTTGAATTCATGTTATTTACTTTTAGATTATAGTTTAATTGTTGAGTACAAAAATAACATATAATCTAATATCGTCCAAGTATTAATAGTTAAATAATTAACATATAGTTTATTTTTATGTAAATAATTAAAATATATTGAAATTTTAGTATATTTGCAGGTGATTATAAATTGAAATCATGAGAATTAAGGAAGTATTAAAGGAAAAAGGTCTTACGGTAAATGAAGTGGCAATTAGAATGGGAGTTTCGGCACCATCTCTAAGTCGGGCAATTAATAAAAATACAACCGTTGAAATGCTTGATAAGATTGCAACGGCTGTAGGCTGTAGTATTTCGGAATTAATTGAAAAGCCACCAAAGCCACCAAAGGTATTTCAATGTCCACATTGTGGAAAGGATATTCATATTGATTTAACATAGAAGTATTTTATCCAAGCAAAATACTTTCTATGTTTTAAATAGGTTAGATCATCCATATTATCGTATGCTTCTTTTTCAAAAGAAATTTGATAATATGCATCATGCTGATCACAGGTTGCGATCCATCTGATTATCCATTCTACAAAATAAAACAGATAAAAGAATATGACCAACAGTTCTACAATCTGCGCACTATGAATACGCTCATGATTGATTGTTTCTTTCCGAAGTGGATCACATTCTTTCCTGGCAAAAATAATTCCACATAAATTCATTGCGGAGAATCCTGTGAACGGGATAAATTTGTTATAAATAATTTTCATTTTTTATAATATTTGAGTTATCAAAAAGGCTTAAATTTGTTCCCTAAACGTTAAATCTATAATCTAATATATTCGGCTGAATAGAATTCAATCTAATATATTCATTGAGTACTACTCTTGCAATTTCCACACCTCCTTCAGGTGATGGATGAACAAAAACGTCAGAACCTTCTGCCAATATATATTTTCCTTGTCTGTTTTGTTCTCGTAATGCACTGAATTTAGAATTAGAAAACATATCAATGACTTTTACTCCTCCTAATATCGCAGATTTTTTCATAATATCAATAATATTTATTTGATTATTGATTTTTTGGTAATATCCGATACTTGAATACAGATCTTCTCTGTAAGGTATTTGATATGGTAATATTAAATATACATCTGCCTCTATCCAAGTTTCTGCTATTCTTGTTAATATGTACCTCAATCCTCCAGCTGTCGTTGACTTTATATCATCAGTAAGATCTCCAGACCAAGCCGCTTCAACAGTTCCCGGATTATAGACATTCACGTCATTTATTCCGGCAGGAATAAATATAATATCAGGAGCTGCTATTGTAGAATTATTATATGCCGTAATCGCTTCGTCCAATTTGTTACACACGCTATAAATTTCCCGCCATTGCAACGTTGCCATTCCGAGTGAATAATTATATACATTTTTAAATTGTGAGATCATTAGCAAATAATCTAACCAGTGATAAGAAGCTGTTATAGAATCGCCTAATGCGAGCAATTTTTTTCCTGAAAATATTTTAGACGTTAAGTCATTCAACTCTCTTTTCATCCTTTCTAACTGAAAATCAAAAGCATAAGGAGTGTGTGAAATATGTGAATAGATTGGATCGTTGAACATTCCTGATAGGGGTATTAATTCAATATCAGATAAATCCAAATCAGATATTTGATCATTAGTCAATCCCCACGCGATATTAAATGATATAAATTTGCAATATTTGGGTGTAGTAAAATTGACAACCGGAACATAACCACCGCCTACCTTCGCAATATCCAATACTGATATGACTTGCATTGATTTAGTATAGAATGCTATCAAGTTATATCCATTAGGCAAATTACCTGCAATCGAATTTTGTTTTAAAGTATATCTTGAGTTCTCTGTTACAGGAATGCTCTTTCCAATAAAGTTATTTGCCGACCATTCGGTTGAATTAAGTGATCCATTCAGAGAAACATAGCTTCCTTGTGTTGTATTTTCGCCGGTATATATATTGCTTCCTATATTCGCTTCTTCATCAATTGCAACAATTGCTTTTTTGACGATTTCTCTAAAAAAATCACCATGAACAGTATTCGTATCTTGCGCTCCATAGAAGCCAAATCCTACCAAAATAAATCGAGAATTTTCAGGCGTAGTTATATGTAAGTCCTTAGCGTTTTGATAAGATGCAAGCGTTGAAAGATTTTTATCTAAGATTAAAACATTAAGAGGTACTATATTGCTGTAATCGTAGTCCAGCGGGTAGCCAATCCTTAACTTTACTTCCGCGGTAATGGAAATTAACGGACTGCAAACATTTCCAATGTAGTCAGAAGAAATAAAAATATCTCCATTAAAAACTGCCTGCCCATCCTGCAACAGATTGCTGTCTATCAAATTAATAGACCTCTTGTTGACGATTGAATTTACTTTGTCATGCAATTCAAAATTATTAGAACTGCCATCCAATCGGGTTAAACAACTTCCTAATACACTATACGTCCTAAGAACTGAGCCAAAAGAGTCAATAGCAAATACATAAGCATTTACATAATTTCGAGGATCGTTAATCGCAGGATTTGAATCTGTATAATTGCTAATTGCTACTTCGATGAATTTTGTTCCGTCAACTGGGTAACAGAAGCCATATTGATTTAAATATGTTGAGCTATTAATTAACGTTTTGGTCGAATCATACATCTTTACTGGATGGCCGGGAAGCATATTAGTTATCGCTGTTAACTTTTCGCCTCTATACGTATCATAATTTCCATTAAACATCCAATTTCCAACCTGGATAATAGTTGAATTATTTGGAATTTCGACAAGTCCGGACCAGGTAGTGACCGTATATCCGCTTCTTAGCGTGTAAACCTTCAGTGGATCGAATAAATTTAAATTTTTAAGATTAATCTTTTCTCCACTTCCAAAAGGCTTCCAATTAGCCAAATTCGACCAATTTGATAGCACGCCTTGAAAATATTGTTCACTCACCCACGTTGACGAATCTGTCTGATAAGTGACAATTAATCCAACCTTACGAACATCCTCAGGAACTGCAGCACGAGCAGTTGCAGCAGTATAATAACCTGTTTGTAAGGGTACTTGCTGAGTGACGTTGAAAATAGGTGCATCGCTCTCTAACTGAACTATTTTATTTTCAATTATAGAGGTGTCATTTACCAATGTCCAGTCACTCCAAGCGGTTCCATCATAAGTTCTCTTCAACTCGTTATAATCACTGATAAATTCAAAGTTGATTGGATTGTTAAGCGCAAAAGTTCCCCTTAGCACTTGTACGGTTTTGATTCCTGAATAATACACTTCAAGTATGTGATTTTTATTACTACTTGCATCTAACTTGAATATTCCAAAATTATTTGTCATTGAATCTAATTTTGCTCTTAAATCAGTTATCGTAGAAAATCTTCCAAGGTCGATAAATTCAGTATGACGCCAATTGGTTGCTGTAGTCCATTGAGATATATTGGTATTGGCATATTGTTCTGTTACCCATGTATTCGCATCGATTTGAAAGGTAATGATTAATCCGGCCTTACGGATATCGGTCGGAACTGCAGCACGAGCAGTCGTAGCAGTATAATAGCTGCCGGAAGACAATGGGACTTTATTTGTGACGTTGTATTGAGCTAAATCACCTTGTACAGCAATTTCATCATTACCCGTGAAAGAACTTGTATTCCCTTTTGTATAGAATAAACGCAATACACCATCTGCCAAGCGCCCAATTATTCTACGGACACCTACGTTTGTGGTTTTATTTTTGACATATTCTTCGCGGAGTAGATTGTTTGTTGTTCCGCCTCGATTAGCGCTTTCAGCAGATATAATATCATTTGGAGCGTCATAGGATTCAAATCCACCGCCATCTTCTTCATGAAACCATTCATCATAGGAACCATCAGCATAAGTTTTTTTCTCTAATAAATAATCCTGCAAATCTTCCTGAGTAGCGACATCGTTAGGAATAACCTCGCCTATATCATTCCAGGCGGATCCATCGTACGTCCAATAATGTCCCGTATCCGTTGCTTTGTACGTGTCTCCTTTTGCCGGATTAGAAATCGTTTGAATAGCCGTCGAATTAGCTAACGATCCTTTCAAAATGATTCCTAAAATTGCGTTTTGCAGGAACATTAGGACATCTCGAAGTAAACTTCCGACTCTATTGGCTGTATTTAATTTTTTTTTAGTCTCGTTCATTACAACGAGGGCACGTGCTAATAAACTTTCAAATGTATTCATATCAATTACTTAATTAAATGTTTCGTCAAATGTGACATCAAATATCCGGTCGGGAAAGGACGAAAAATCATAGTCTAATTTTCCTGAAGTAAAGCCAATATTAGCTGTACCTTGAATAATCAAGGATAGCTTTTCCCAATCGGATGCATCAATCCCAAAAATACGGGATGAACCTTCCGGAATATAAATTCCATCTCCTTTATTCTCGTCTTCCGGCTTTCTTTTCCAAACGCGGACATCGGTAATGGCTGTAACACATACGCCGGTTGATTGAGGTATCATAATACCTTTATCTGTTACGTCCTTACACACAGAAATTTGAATGAATGTACTCATGCTATTTTTTAATTAAATGTTTCATCAAATGTATCGTAAAAAATGCCTGAATCATCGGAAAATTCGATTTTAGGCATTGAAAATTCTTCTTCTGTTACTTCCCTTATTTTCAATTTGATTGAAGTGGATTCAGTCATGAAATTCCGATATTGGACGCTTTCCGCCGTAACATGACAACGGAATGAATCGCCATCCGGACAAAGGAAATAGATTTCATCGCTTTTGATCATATCCATAATAAAGGGAAAGTCCTTGCGTTCTTTGTAGCCGGTTTCGACTTCTATAACGCCCTTGGTTTTCACTCTTGACCTGCGTTCTTCGTAAAAATCAAAATCGGTCAATGTTTCATAACTGTTTTCGTTCAAAAATTCCGGAGCATGATTCGCCCGGCCGGTTACTTCTATCATTTCAAAGGCGCCCAGAGAATTTCGGAAACGAATCAGATACTTTTCTTCCAGCTTTCTTTCTTCCTGAATCAGGAAATGAAAAGAATAATCGCCTTGCGGACAGACATCAATGCGTTTCGTTCCTGCCGGCATTTCGCCAAGTACCGCGCGGATATCCATTGCGCAAATCGTTCCGGCCGGTTGTGCTTCCGTTTGAATCTCTGTTCCTGATTCCGACCGAAAAGTAATCGGCAATCCGAAATGAATAAAAACAAATGGATATAATTCCGCTTTTTTCAATTTTATTTCTTTACCGTTAGTCCGGGTCGTGAACAAAAATTGGTCGAAATAAGAACCCAACCGGTAGGTAAAAATATCATATCCGTTTTCCCACAATTTTCTGAAAGACTGATTACTGATTCCTCCCCGGAGCGCTATACCATCGAATTGATCAAATAAAATTGGATTTCCTTTATATTCACCTCTAAAAAACTTTATTGTATAAGGCAAATTAAATCCTTGTAACAGAGTTATGATTGCACCTTCAGGGATATTTGCATTTGAATCAAAATTCAAATAATCGGATATATTCATACGTACATGCCATTGATTGCCAATTTTAAATGGATAATAGCTTGCCCAGTCACTTTCACTTCCAATAATAATTTGTATAGATATAGGAGATGTTTCATCCGATAACTCAAAAATAATTGAATTACCGATAAAACTGTAAGTACCTGGAGTTTTCGTAACGCTCATGCTTCAAAATTAATTAGTAAAATAAATCAGAGAAAGGACAAATTTTAATTGATTGGCAATGCCGTAAACGTAATAGTGCTATGCCCATGATATGTTTTTTCTGTCCAATAATCTACTCCCCCAACTGTAGTTTTTAAATGACCTATATAATTTGTTGAATAATGGTAAATTCTTGTTTCTTCATTTTGAACCTGTTCTTCTGTCGGTGGCAAATAGGATACATAATTCATCGGAACTTGAACGCCGTTTACTGTGAAATATTTTTCATAAATATACTCCGGGATTCCCTTCCGAAAAACATCAGGAGGCGGGAGTGATGAAATATCTTCATCGAATATTTCAACCAAATCAGCTGCCCAATAATACATTTGAGGTTCGTAACCGGGAATTAATTTTTCTTCAGATAAATCGTAGGGTTTATACAACCGGAGTGTCCGGAAGATACATTCCGAAAGACTACCCGGTTGATTCAATTTGTATTTAAGAGACCTCATAATTAAAGGCTGATTTTGGATAAATGCAGTCCTATCCATTTTCATATTCAATATTTCCCTATCAGAAAGATGTAAATTGCAGTTAACTTCGCGATTGGAATACCGGATAAAAGCATCGTATTCTTTCCAAAATCGATTGTATAAACCATCTTCACGATTGCAAGTCAAAGAAATATCATACTTTTCTTCGTTTTCATCGTATATAAAATTGCCATTATAATCGCGATTGATTTGAGAAGCAAAAAAATAATCGAAATTTGATTTATGCTGTAATCCCCAGCCGAAAGCGAAAGCTAATTTTCCCGGATTCTCTACATTTTCTTGCTTTTCCCCCTGTATCACAACATCGGAATAGGCATGTTTGAATGGAATAGTATATTCGAGTATATTTAATAAATCGTATTTTGAAAAAGGGAGGCATAAATCTTTCATGTCTATATCTTCGTAAGGAATATCATCTTTTTGATCCCAATCAAAAAAATCAGAAGAATCTAAGCGTCCATCTTCTCCTGCATACATTTTAAAGATATTAATAATTGTATACAATGAATATTTCCCATCAAAAGTTTGGGTTGCGGGTCCGGAAGTTGAAAATTGATTCACAAAATTTTTCAAAAATTCCTGCCAACTGTCATACAACGTTTTGGCATGCTCCATTTCTCGATTCATTTTCAAGCGTAACTGCTTTGGAGATGAATTAGATACAACCGGTTCCGCTGTTATCAATTTACTCAAATCAATCGGTTCGTATGCATTCGGTTTAACCAAATCTTTCAAAAATTGCAGTCTTACATGCCTTGAATTTGAATCAATAAAGTAAAGCATTCCGAATTTCGCAAACAATGCATCTAAAAATTCATTAATCGTAATGTCCGGCATCATATCTTTATAATAAAGCGTTCCGGTCAAAACAGCATCCATAGTATTATTCAGTACAACCAACTTTTTTAATTGGCGATGATTTTTGAATGTGTTTTCTTCGATTTTAAACCCGAAATGATCGAAAATAAGTTCTAAAATCCTCCACACCTTAATAAATGGTGAAACTCCATACCCTTTGGGTGCTTGGATTTTTATCGGATCATTGAGGGTACCCCTGCTGATCATTCGATTTTCCAAAGCTTTCAACTCTCCAAGTGGCACATTAGAATTATATCCGGCATTGATATCATTTAAAATCTCGTTATTTTCCCGATCCATTAAAACAGGGAAAACATAATATTCCGCTTCTGTTTGCATCTTCATTACAGCAGTCAAATGTCCAAGCATCGAATCCACCCGTTCATCCGTATTATTTCCACCAAATGACAGCACCGGAAGGCCGAGAATATCCCGGAGCTGCATTTTGGCAAACTGGATGTACATTTCCGATTCGTCAAAACCAATGTTTCCTGAACGGCCATTCATGTAAAGTAATCCATGTTGTTGTGCCGAACCTGTATCTACAATGACTTCTATTGTTTCTTTCGGTTTTTCGGTTTTATCCAACCGGTAAGAAAATTCAAGCAACCGGTTATTTCGGACGGTTGCAGGGAAAGTAATTGGAACGGTCTGACTCCCTTTTTTTTCAAAAAGCGGGTTGGTTTTATCCCCTTCAATAATATAATCCGTTGGCAAATCAAATACTTCGCCGGTTTCTTGTTTTCTGATTATGACACTCATTCTTTTGTAAATTTAGATTCCGCTTCCACTTTTTTCCTTTGTTCCGCTTCCAGTTCCGTAACTCCATAATTAGTTTGGACGACAATGTCGCCATCTTGCAACCGGCCCAAGGTGGCGATTAGCCGGTTCATCGTTTTATTGTCAATCATTGACATACCGGCAGATACCCCGCCGGGCGAATTGCTCCCACCATCGGCAAAACCTTCCGGCAGGGGATTTTTATCTGTGTGGCGCCTGCGTACTTGCTCGATCGCACGGACTTTCTCTACGACATCAGGATATTTCAATGATTCGGTATCAACGACATATTCTCCATGATGAATAGGAACGTAACCGGCTACCTGATATTTACCTCCTTGACCAGTATAGCCTCCGGGGGTTAAATCGTCTTCCGTATTGCTACCACCTTCGGAAAAGCCTTCTTTCAAGCGGATTGCTCCGGTCCTTGGCGAATCGCCACCACCGCCATCGCCGGGAGATTCGATCGTCATGGCTTTTACCCGGTCGCGTTCTGCTTTGGCTTTTGACAACTGCAATCCGGTAGTCACCGCTACCAATGCAGCTGCAGCTATACCCAAAGCCGGACCTACAACCGGAATTCCTGCTAATGACTTATACGCATTAATAGCAGCAACAGCGCCGGAAGATATGATTTCTGCAGAATGCATGGCAAAATTGACATCGGCATATTTCTTTTGAATCTCCAGTTCTTTGACTTTTTCTTCATAATCCAACTGTTCTTTCTGCGCATTGTATTCTTCCTGCGAGATTATTCCTTGATTGTATTGCTCTGTTAAAGCAGATTGGCGTTTAGTATATTCAGCTGTTACTTTTGATGTTTGTGCTTCCTCCAATGCTTTAACTGTGTCGGAACCAACTCTGGTAAATTCACCGGATTTTTGAGCGAGTTCAGCAGCGTACTTTAGTTTAATATCAAGTTGTGCCTTTTGAAATTCTTCCTCGGAAAGCAACTTCTTATCGTATTGTTCCTGCAGGGCATCCATTTCAGAAAGATAAAGTTCGGACATGGAATTAAGTGCATATTGCTGACGAACCTTAAATTTTTCATCTTCATACTTTTTATCAAGTGCTACCAGAGCTAATTGATATATTTCTTCGGATAATAATCCCGCTTCATGCTGTTTGTTGAGAATAGTCAATTCATCCGCTTTCCGCTGTTCCCAGGTTTTGATATTGTATTGGCGTTCAAAATCAGCGGTAGTTTTGGCAAATAGTTTGCGAAGGTTAGCTTGTTGTTTTAAATTGGATTCTTCGGCAGAAAGGATTTCTTTTCCGGAAACTTCGAGTGCATCCAGCCTGTTCTGTTGATTATTAAAATCAGCCTGAATAATAGCGTTGTCAAAAGCCTGAATTGTCTCGAGTCGTTTGGATGCCGTTTGCGATTCAATTTCAGCTACTCGCAGCGCGTAAATTTTCTGGTCGGTTTCCTGGTCCTGAAGTATCTCTAATGCTTTATTTCTGTTTGATTCAATTACCTGAAGCTGCCGGTTTTTTTCTTTGCTAATGACCTCAAGCAATTCTTTATCGGCTAATTCCTGTTGTTTGATTTGAGCATCTAATATTTGCTGCTCAATTTGAATAATTTTGTCCTTTTCCTGACCTTTGATATTTATTTTTCGATTAAGGCTGTCAATGGTTAACTGTTCTACTTTCTTATTGTATTCTTCTTCGGTTAATTCTCCCTGTAACCTGGATTTTTTCAGGTTATTGATTTCAATATTGATTGCATTATCGTGATCCTGTAAGCGCTTATCCAATGCTTCTTTCGATTTCTGTTTTGCTTCCCTTGCTGCTTCGATATCCAATGAAGCAGCTCGTTTCTGATCACGCCGGCTACCGGCAAAATATTCCTGTTGCATAGAGGATAATTCGGAAAAGAAACTACGAAACTTTTCTTTTTCTTCCTCTGTTCCCTTGTCAAGAGTAGTCGTTATATCGTTTACCAGATTAGCCAATTCGAGCCTTTGTTGATAGGTTAGTTCGGTTCCTTCCTGTACCATTTGCATGTATTTTTCAACTTCGGCAAACTGTTGGGCAGAACCTTTTTTGATAGCATCAATCAGATTCTTATTTTGTCCCTCAAAAATCTTATAGGCGCCGGCGACATTTTCAACTGCCATTTTATAGTTTTCCGTTTCAAGTCGAAGAAGTTCAGTACTGGCTTTTTTCCTTTCTTCTAACGACTTGGTTGAATCTTGAGTAGCTTGACGCAATTCTTCTATCCGGGCTTTATTGACGGCTGTTATATCATTATTTTTTGCAATGGCATCATTTAAAGCATCCTCGGCAAGAGTGGCTTCATAAGCAGCCTTTGCATTTCCCGCCATGTTTGAACCAATTTCCTTTAAGTTTTTGATATTTTCTTTCATTGCCGAAAAATCCATCTTAACGAAATTGACAAATGCTGCAACTAATTCGGTAACCATTCGTTTCAAAGAGTCCAGTATCGAGCCCAATGCCTTCATTACTCCTTCGAATTTGGTCGATGCTTCGTCCGATCCGGCAATGGCTGTTTTTAAGGCATAGAAAGCAGCTACAATCGCCATTATAACAATACCGATAGGATTGGCGATTAACGCTTTCAATGCTTGACCAAAACTAAGAATAGCCTTAGCCGCATGACCAACGGGATCATTCATTCCGGCAAATTGTTGCAGAAGGTTTTTATTCGCATTGCCTACAACCCCCATTCGATTCTTAACCGCATTTAATTCCTTATCTAAGGTTTTATATGCTTCCGGAGAAAGAGCAGCAGAAGTATTATTCATTTGGTTTTGCAAATCAGCTGCCCGTTGTTTCAATTGGGACATGGTCATGTCCTGAATGTTCATAGTTCGGATTATCTCTGCCGTCTGTTTTTCATTTTCCGCAATTTTCTGAGTATTTTCCGCAATTTTACGGGTATAATCTTCTACTTCTGCGCGAGCGCTTTCAAGTGTATTTTCATAGTTCTCGTATGCTTTCGATGTCTGCAATCCCTGTTTTTCAAGCAATTTCATTTCTTTAAGGGATTCTTTCATCTGGTCTTGTGCAGCCTTCATTTCAGCGTTCATTGTCTTATTCGACTCTGCATAGCGAAATGATGATGCAGTTATTTTTTGCAACTCAGCCTGAACACCCTTTGCTTCAACATCCAATATGATCCGAATTTGATCATCTTTTAATTTTCCTGCCATGACTTTAAGATTTTGTTGCTTCTTCTAATTCTGCACAGATTTTCGCCTTTATTTCCTCCTGCAAGCCATATTGCAAATTTGCTTTCACACGACCGGCCAAAACAGAAAACATGGGTTTTGTATAAAGTTTCCGGACACCCATATCCTGGAAACGAAGTTGTTTTGTTGCGTAGGCGATTACCTGGAAGTCTTCACCGGATGCTACAATAGTATAATCAGGAGCCGATAATGTTTTTTCGGTACTTCCAGACCGGGATTTCAAATACCGGTGAAAGCGATCCAATTCGCGCTTATAATAGATATCTGTCTGATGCTTGAGGGTATCGACTATAAATTTTGTCTTAACAATATTTTCTGAAATCATTGCTGTATGAATTTATACAACAAAAATAAGAGGAGTAATTTTTAAGGGAAAGGACAAAAAAGCCCCGCTATTTAGCGAGGCAATAAATGATAATTGGGATTATGGAAAATACATACAATAGCAATAGATAATAGACTATCTTACCGGCAGGCCGATTATAAGAAAATGTCCCATTTTGGTAGAATCCGGTCCATTCGTTTATTTTTCGTTGCATCCGGTTGAAATCAGGACGTAAAAATCCCTTACCATATCGTGCCAACTTAATAAACAGCCAAAACGGATAAGCGAATAATACTACTATTAAAATCAATTGCCAAATCATACTACAAATATAATTAATTTTCAGAGTCCAAACAAATCATACAGTTTTTCGTTGATAACCTGCCGCCGACGTTCCGCCGACAGGTTTTTGTAAGCATCTTTGGCTTTCGGATCACCGACATTCGCTTCCAGTTCGATGTTCAGCTTCAAATTACCTTCGGCAACTCCTTCCTGGTACCAGTTATATTCTTCACTTCCCGGATGGGAAAGCGAATCCATCAATTGTTCGGGATTGGCGCGGTCGAAAAGCAGACGGCAAATATCTTGAAAGGATAATTGCAATTGACCACAACGGAACAAAGCATCTTTAATAGATAAGCCTTTCAATAATTTTTCAACCTTTTCGCTCATGACTCAACTTTTTTCATTATAATTTCAAACTGAATTCTAAAAACCGGACATTTGATCTCAAATACATGATAACATCCGTGCCCCATTCTTTGTACTTCTAAATTCACCTTATTATCAAGCAAAATTAGCGCCATTTTTTTGATATAACAAGCGAATTGATAATGAGAAATCGTTTTTGTGTTATTGGTCTTCATAATCTATTCCTTCTCTATTACAGCAAAAGCATTCAGGTCTTTTTTCAATGCGTGAAGTGCCACCAATAAGCTTTTTATATCATCATCCACATTAGTAGTGAAGTGATCCCAATGGCTGATAAAAAAACCAATAGTTTCATCTACTTTTTCAACATAGGTGATAGCCATGTCTCCAATCCAATTTTCTAATACTTCTGCAATTTCCGGAGTGATTGCCTTACCATTGATTTGTGTTTTAATATCTTTCATAGCGGACCTCCTTCCCAACTAAATGATGTATTCACTTTTTCACCTTCCCAAAAATAGGTGATGTAGATAACCGCCTTGGAAGCAGTTCGAATACATTTCGTGGCTAATACTGTCGATTCCTGCGGAAGCGATTTAATGAATGATCCAACCGGATCGGCGCCGATGGGCGCGAGTTGTTTTGTTTTCATTTTTGAATCTGTTTAGCTTGTAGTACAGAAAAACGGCTGTACATTTCCCGTCGCTAAACAGATTCAAGAGCAACGCTCAAAAATTTTAAGGAAATAATACAGCCGTCTATATTTAACAGGGCATAAAAAAAGCCCTTTATTTGGGGCAACTTTCGTTGCTCTAAAATCTATTTAGCGATACAAATATAGAGATAATATTTGTAAGTGCCAAACATTTATCCAATTTTATTTGATTTTTCTCTATTACACTTTTCACAAAGTAGCTGAATATTTCGATAAGTATTTGCACCGCCTTTGGAAAATGGAATAATATGATCAAATTCAAGGCTTTCATTACTACCACACATAACACACTTTCCACTATCTCTTATCCAAACACGGTCCTGAATATCTTGAGGAATTGGAGTTCTCTTTTCCCGTTGCAATATTTTTCCACTATCAATTAATTCTTTTTTGACTTGTCTTCGTAATTGCTTTTTTCGCTCTTCCTCCAAAATTTCCTTTCGGATCATCTCTTTTTCAAATTCCAAAGCTTCCTCTTCTGCCTGCATTTTCTCTAATAAAATTTGATTTTCAAATTCTTTCCTTTTTTCTTCAATTTCAGCAGAATATTTTTCTTTTACTTCGGTGATTTGTTTTTGCGAATATATACAGGGTATTGTTCCACTTTCTAAACTATTCAAAATTTGCTCTAAGTGATATTGCTCTGAAATATAAACCTCACGAGGACTACTTCCACGCGTAGGACCGACTATTCCAGCTGCCTCCAATTGATCCATCAATCGACCAGCCCGATTATATCCAAGTTCAAATTTTCGCTGAATTAAAGAAGTAGATCCTTGTTGATGAATGACAATCAATCGTGCCGTTTCTTCAAACAATGGATCAAAATCGGATAAATCAGATAAATCGCTTATTTCTAAACCTTCTTTTGCTATTATAGAAATAATTTTATCAATATCTGATTGACTTAAATCCTTATTTTCAATTATCTCTACTTCAACTGGTGTTTCTTGAATATCATTAATTTTTATTTCTTCTACTTCTTTTTTCTTCTTCAACGAATTAAAAAACCAACTCATACGAATAAAATTAAATGTATTTTTCCACAATACTCAATAATTGTTCCGAGAAGTTATAAATTTCGTCCAAGGATTGAATTTTGTTCTTGACCTCCTTTTTGTCTTCTCCGAAAAAGGAAATATATTTCACTTTCGGAGAATTGAGATATAGCCGGCAAATCAATTTTTGTACTTTTTCGTCAATCACAACAGAAAAATAGGTCTGCCCATCCCGGTAAGTAACCCGTTCGGACGCAATTTTAGCCCTTAATATTGATTTTACAATAAAAAATGCTTCCATTTCTTCCTCTGTCGTAACAATTTTATCTTCTTTTTCAGCAACTACAACGGAAGAATCATCTACACTTTGCTTCTTTTCTTCAGTTGCTTCTGCTTTCAATGCAGTTTTCAGGCGTTCATTGATGATATCATTGATATGATTTGAAATTGATTTTCGAACCAATACGGTAAATTGGTCAAGCAATTTAGCTGTTATAATACCGTCATACACTTGTTTAGCTAATAGCTTAACAAATTCAGGTCCCGGATTCGTGAATTCTTTCGACAAGATACTTTTCAGTTCGCCGGTATATTTCAACTCATTTGCCGAATTAAGTATATTGTCCAAATCAAAATAAGCCTTATGGAACTTCTTTAATTCCTCTACCTGATTGCTTTTCGGATCAGTCAGATCAATTTCCAAAAATGGTTTTTCATCCATTTTGTTAGGGGTTACCAAATCTGTATAAAACCGATAGATAATTCCATTAGTCAATAAACCGAATTTTGCAGCAGAAACATTAAAATAGCGCAGTAATTGATTATCATGCAAATTCAAATCTTGCTCCCAATGCTTACATTCGATAAGCATAATCGGCTGATTATCCTTGAATATAGCATAATCAATTTTTTCACCTTTTTTCGTACCGATATCACAAGTAAATTCCGGTACTACTTCGATAGGATTGAACACATCGTAACCCATTGCCGTCAAAAACGGCATGATTAACGCATTTTTTGTGGCTTCTTCAGTCAGAAGATTGTCCTTGAGTTTGTCAACTCGTTCGGATAACTGTTTAATAACATCTTTGAAATCCATGGTTTTAAAATAATAATCCTCACACAAGTGCGCCCACCGGAAATACAGCCGGAACCGGGTTCATAACCGGTTACACTTGTGTGAGGATTCTTTTGTATCTGATTGGGCGGTACAAATATAGTAATTTATTTGAACTGTACGGAATTTTGCTAAAATTGAGAAACTTCGTTATATTTAAAAAAGTAGTACAATGCAACTTTATGCCATTTCGTAAGTTCTTTATCACCGGATAAAATAGATGAAATGGTACATTTATCTATACCGGTATAGTTGCTGATGTGCTTGCTTTTCAATCCTAATCTGTTCATTCTCCTTTTTATCCAATCAATATTGAGTGAATCAATATCTTTCCGATCAAAATCAACTGCCGATACAGTCATTTTCCAATCGTTCGGAATTTCATCCTTGAACATATCCCGAACACGTTGTGCTAATTCTTTTTTTGTCAAAAATTTGTCGTTAACCAAGTCCTTTTGTTCTGCACGAACAATTAAACGATTATCATTGAACGAAACAATTTCAATCGCAACATGAGCATACTGCTGATACATTCTTTTCGCTGTTTCAAGCCTTTTCTTTTTTTCTTCTGAAATAGGCAATAAATCTAAATTCTTCATATCGTTACGTATTATATGATTTTTTGAAAAAAGAGGGGGCTTTACTCCCCTCCATCCTCACAATCAAAGGTAGATGAATCTTAAATTACTAATATCAAAAATGGCAATTTGTTTATTTTCCCGCCCGAATTGCATTGCTGCTTTTAAGTCGGTAAAAATACGGATCGAATCAAAATAAAAACGATTGTTTTCATCGTTGAACCATCCGCCAACTGCTTTTTCATGATCTAAAGCATGTTTAAGAACTCTTTTCAGTCCTTCATCATCAAAACTGTCTTGAGTTTCAAGATAGGCGACTGAAATTCCACCTGTAATCTTTTTTAGGGTTGTGAGGTCAACCGTGAACCCCAAGGGGTTCTCCTCTGCCATCTTTTTGATGGCTTCGAAAAAATGTTCCATAAAAATAAGAACTTATGCGGACGTCACCCGCGTTTATTATGACACAACAAAGATAAATAAAAGTTTGTTAATAACAAACTTTTAATAAATTATTTTGCTTGAAACATAAAATTAAAACGAAAAAGGTTGCCGAAATCATTTCGTCAACCTTCCCAATCTAATTACTAACCCTTCATTTTTATGGAAAAACACTCTTTTTATAATTTCAATTTTTTACGGATTAGCCATACAATCAGCCAACTCAGCCCCATTCCAAGCGCTATCCGGGCAATCCATATTTGAAAGTTTTGCCAACCGGTAATGTAATTCACCTCTTTTACAACTTCAACCGGATAGGGTACCTGTTCGATATGATTGATAAATACCGAATCGGTAACAATTTTGTCGCGATACAGGTATTTATATTTTTCAAAAAAAACAGTATCTCCACGCTCCCGAATAACGATTGAATCGTTGATGTAAATCGAATCCCTGACAAAATTGTCCCGAAACTCAGTTTTAACGGTTTCGACAGGGACATATACCGTTTTTTGCTGTGTTTTACAGCCGGAAGTAAGAATCAACAGACTCAATAGAGCCAAAATAATGCTATTTTTCATTTTTTATCAATTTTTATTTTATTTTGCAAATCAAATCCGGCACGAACATCCACAGGGTTTGCCTCAATCCCATTTTCAACCCTACTCATTGCTGCAACAATGGCGACATAATCATTGCCATCAGTTGCTGTCAAAACCTTGTTTCTCGGAACGCCAGACCATTGTTCAACATGCGAGATGTAGCCAATTGTATTATTTTCCGATGACGGCGCCCAGGCGCTGATAATCTTTTCAATTGTATTCTTTCCACGACTCAGATAAGTGCCAAGGGTGACAAATGCCGCCCTATAACCGTAATCAATCGATTTGAATTGTTTGAATGATTTGTCCGTACCCGGCTTTATTTCACCCTGAAATGTATCCTTATTATGCCGGATATTCAGCGGATTGTTGTTTCTTAAACCTCTACTCGTTGCCATTTTGTTAATTATTTATTGTTTCATTATCAGGTAATACCGCACTTAAAT
>JAISKT010000081.1 GCA_031261295.1 Candidatus Symbiothrix sp.
TATCGCCTGTAAACGGCCAAAATCATCATACTCATACGTCGTTTTTACCAAACGGGGGTCAATCATTGTCCGGAGACCAACTAAAGGCTTATACATATATGTGGTAACTTGAGCATTGGATAAAGCAGGTTTAGTTCGTAAATTGTATATAAGAGTTGAATCTGTATCGGAAGGAATAACTGCATTGGCAATCCTGTCCACCACTGTTTGACCGCCTAAGGCTGTTTTGACCTGATCAAATGTAGCATTCTCTATTTTGGCAACCGGATATTGATTTTTATATCCCCAAAGATAAGTTGTCGGCACATTACTGCCTGCCGGTTTCGACTCTGTTATATTGCCCTTCGTGTCGTATTGATAATAGATTTCAGGCTTAAATAATGAATATTTTGGTACCATCGTAGAAGCTTGTTTCACATAAGAGATACTAATATTTCCATCATATTGGACATTTGAAGCCTGTGAATAATCGGATAATTTAGCAACGTAATTGCCTGGGGGAAGTTGAATTTTAACTGTGTCATCGTAAACATAGTTATTGCCAATCATTTTCATATGCCAGGATTGAATATTTACAGTATAGACTTGATTCATCTGTTGAGTATAAATGGTAAAATTGAATCCGGGTGAATTATTCACCGTCTGCTTAAAATTGGCTGCAATCACTACTGTTGCTGTGTCATTGTCAGTTGACCCATACGGAAGAGATGTAATTGTAAATTCACCATCATGGGGAGGGGAAGAAATAGCTTGGATATAAACAGAAGCCGAACCATATATTGTGGGGTATAAATCATGAAAGAAGATAGGAATGCCATTTTCAAATAATAAATCAACCCTCTCCGGCTTAAAAATTCCAGAATCAGCTTTCACTTCATGGTATTTCCGGTATTCCCCTTCAATCACACGATCATTGTTATCCGAAAATACTACTTTCTCAACATAATTAGAAAGCATATTTCTATTGGTCATTTTTTGCATGACAGTGCTATCTGGCCCATGTTTTATTTCAAAAGGATAGACAAATTTTGTAATTTGATTCTTTCCATCACTTCGACGAATGGATGCTCGCGACAAAAGATTTTTGGAATTATATGCGTATTCTTCTGTAGTGGAAATAAAATCTGTATTGACAGTACTATTGGTTTTGTTTGTCTGTTTAATCAAATTATGCTTGCCGGTGTAAATTTTGTGGGTAAAAAAGAACCATACATCTAAAAATGTTTTAAAAGGGACAGAGCTTACATATTCATCCTCAGATGGAGTACTATATTCATTGACAGTTTCGTTCAATAATTTTTTATCCTCCGAATAAATCCTTTGAGTAAGAGGTTTCCCTCTAATATAGGCCATCGAAGAAATAGGAAATTCATTTTGAGTCGCAGATTGATACTGATATGTTATTTTATCCAGATATATTGAATTTGTATCAAAATTAGTAAAACTATGTATAGTAAAGCCATTTCCGGAAACTTTCTCTACTACTTCCGAATAAGTGATATGACTGCCATTTGTAAAACTTAAAGGGCCTGGATTTTGATCGGAAAATTCATAATAGTAATAGGTGTAATTAGGATATTGGGTATCAAATTTCCCAGAATATTCATCAAAATATTCTGGAACACCCGCTAAGATACCACTCGATTTTGTTCCTCCTGATGCATAATTACTTACATATAAGTAACTCGTTTCCTTGATAATCGATTGGTCACTATTCAATAGTGTGATTTTTCTAATTCTTAATCCGCCTGTAATCGTATTGTTAGTGTTAGCTACAGTCAAATTCGGTTTCGCAATATATCGACCATATTCGTGGGCTTCATAATCAAAAATAGCCTGGCCTCCTGTTGGATAAATAATTTTTTCAAGTATTTCAGCTTTCAAACAGTCGATATCGACCTCTGAACGATCCGCTTGAATACCGGAAGGAGATGTCGGAGAGTATGTTTTCCCATTATAATAGCCCCAATGGTCAATTTGGTAGGTATCATAAGACGGCAGCTTCTTTTGGGTATTATATATGAACGAATACTGCGGGTCACTATTAGCATCTTGAGTTCCGGACTCGGTGACCGATAACAACTTCAATCGTTCGGTCGTGTTATTTGTATAGTTGAATTTGATCCTTTTAACTATACTGTTATCTTTCGTTTTGATACAAATGGAATCCAATTTCATCCATTTAGATTGGTGAGGAATACTTGTCTCGTTAATATTTTGAGGTATTGGATAAGGCAATTGATTACTCTCTGAAGAGTAAAAAACAATATTACAATGTTCGGAAAAGATAGACTGAAGATAGGACGGCGTTTGCAATAAATTAGCTTTAATTGTAACTGCGGGGCTCCCAAAAATATCTTGAAAGCTATCATATTTGGTCATTTTCCCACTTTTTTTAATACCATCAGCGTAGTAAAATTCTGAACTTGTCAATAACGATGTCTCTCTTTTATAGTTAAACTTTATTTCCCTGCCGTCAGTAGTAATTATTTTGTTCAGATGCCATGTATCAATATATCCAGTCTCAATCTGGTTCATTCTACCATGTTCATTATCAGGTATATTACGGTCAAAGCGATAGGTATTGTAATTCCATTTTCCTCAAGCGTGTATAATGGAATATCTATTTGAGGAACTCCCGTATAAAGGCTGACGGGTATCTGTCCAAACACTCCCAAAGAAGCGACATTCGGAGTTGGAAATAATCCTTTCATGTCTTCCTGAGCATAACTTGATACTGGAATTAATAACACGATCATTAATTCAAACAATTGTCTTAAATGTTTCATGGTATATTGTCTTTTTTGTAATTAATTTATAAGAATAACTCTTTGTCCTTCATTTTTGTTCACATACGCACATAAAAAAGCGCAGACAAAACTCTCATTTATCCACTTTTCGAGGTTCTGAACTACCTAATCAACCAAATAAAATGAGTTATGCCCACGCCGACCGGCGCGAACGTCATCACTTTACTCATGGTTGATCTAAAATGGTTCAGATTTCGAAAAGCCAGAAATAAAAGCTAAAACGCCTTTTCCACAATGTCTTAAAATGTGCGTATTATTACGCTTGTTTTACCATAAGCAAAAAAATTATGTTTCCATCGGCAAATGTATGATAATTATTTCAAACATTAAACATGAATGATCAAATTTATTTCTGTAATAGTTGTGATATCTTGAATAAGATTTAAAAGCGCTGCAATCCACTCTTTAATTTTGGATTGCTTCGCTTCGCAATGACGGTTAAATAAGCGTGCTTAATGTATCCGGATATCCTGTATCAACAACTGGATAGTCGTGGTATTGTTATAATTATTTTCTTCGATGGTATAACAAATATCAAACGGTTTCATCGCTTTGATGTC
>JAISKT010000107.1 GCA_031261295.1 Candidatus Symbiothrix sp.
AAACAAAAGCGGTTTATGTACAAAACGGTGGAACAGGGCGGCAACCGCGAAAAATTTCAAAATGCAATCGAATGGCTTTTGCAGGCAAATATGCTGCTGCCGTGCATTTTGACAGAAATGCCGCAACCGCCGCTTGCAGCCTATTTTACCGAATCGATGTTCAAACTGTATCTGTCGGATGTCGGTTTGCTGGTTTCTCTTTCGCGGCTGAAATTCGGAGACATTGTGAATAACGTGGAAATGATGTATCGGGGTTTCCTGACCGAAAATTTTGTTGCACAAACATTTGCCGCTCATGGCATTAACCTGAATTATTGGACTTCCGGTAATCTTGCCGAAATTGATTTTTTGGCTGAATTGCAGGACGGTATCATTCCGGTGGAAGTAAAATCCGCCGAAAATGTTCGCTCGCACAGTTTGGGCGTTTATACGGAAAAATACAAACCGCCTTATGCCATTCGGTTGTCGAGTAAAAATTTTGGCTTTGCAAACAACATAAAATCGGTTCCTCTGTATGCGGCGCATTGCGTAGAATAATAGCAAACAAATAGTGTGTCATTGCGGACTTGACCCACAATCCCCTAAAAATCGTGTAAACCAATTTTTCAAAGAAGTTTACACGATTTTTTTATGTACAAATACGAAATAGAATGGTATCAAATTTAGATTTAGAAAAATGGCAGAAAGCCATACAAGGCATTGAGAAAGGACAAAGCGACCTGTCTCCCGGAGAGTTGTCGGCATTTGCAGCATTGAAAGACCTTTACAGTAGCGGCAATTTTGAGTCAAGTGAAAGCGGCGGTTACAGCCGTGTAATCAAGGACAACCTGAGCAAGCACGGCAAGCACAGGCTTTTGAAAGTCCACTTGACAAATTTTGTCGCCCTGTGCGAGCAGTCCTTTACGAATAAAGTAGTGCAAGTCGCGCCACCGATAGTTACATCTCCAATAATTTCGCCTCCTGCACCGGAAAACAATACTCCTTCTTTCAATCCGCCAAAAGGGAACAATAAAAATCTGATTATTATCCTAATCATTGCTGTTGTGTTGATTGGCGGTTGGTATAGTTATAAAAATAGCAAAACTGAACTGCCTACAAAAGAAGAAAATATAGAACAGGAAGAACCGCAAGAAATAGCTCAACCGATTGAAAAATCAAAAACAGAGCCGGTTCCATCCGTTTCGCAATCTAATCACGGTAAAGTATCCGTTTCCGGTGGCTCTTACACCGGCGAATTGAAAGAGGGAAAACCGCACGGACAGGGTACTCTCACGTACAATGCTCAAATACTGATAGACGAACGCGACATGAAACAGCGGTATGCCGAAAAGGGTCAGCACATTACCGGTCAATTTTACAACGGTCGCTTAGTGCAGGGCAAATTATTCGACAGTGATAATAATCATTTGGAAACCATTGTATTAGGGAGGGCAAATTAAATGATGAGTCGCAAAATTATCCTAATCACCGCATTCATTGTGTGTTTCCATGCTTTGTTGAATGCGCAAACTTTTGCCACACGACAGTTGGAATACTTGAACACGCTGATGCCTTGTAATTTGCCCAATTCAACGGCAGTATTCCACTGCTCGCAATTTAGTAGTTTGCCTTTGAAAGTGGAATACGATACGACAGGTGTTGTCAGTCATTTGGGCTTTTCGCTGTTTTCGGATTCGTTGAAAACGCATGCCCTTACGAAGCCGCTTTACGATTTTCAGGAACGACTTTTTCTCGAAGTATTTTTGCAAAGCAACGAAACCAAGGCGAGAAAATTATTGCAGGAATATACCATACAATGGTCTGACAATTCGCAGATGCTTGGCGCCGGTACATTTTTCAATTCGTTGGAACATTCCCTTCACCTCGCCTCGTCTGATTCGGTTGAATATGTGATGACAAAAGACAGTTTGACTTGGACAAGTTCGTGGCAGAGCGACACCGGCAATTTCGTTTTGCGCTTTCCGGCAAATTACGACCTGATTTCCGGCAGGGATAAAAAAGAAGCGGAAATCGCTTTGGCTCAACAATTGCAAAATTTTCAATGCACCGGAAATACGGCTCGTCCTGTTGTCGGCAATTTGGGCGAACTGCAACAATTGAACCGCTCAAACTATGTTCTGCGCGGAGAAGAATTGTTTGTGAAAGCGATGAACAGCAATGTGTATTTTCAAGTATTGTACGACCGCAATTATCCCGAAGAATCCATTGCCAATCTCTTTAATTATCCCGACCGGCAGCGGGCAAAAGGGCTTGATTTGCAAATCCGGCAAGTTGCCTACGGAGGCGAGGCGTTGACTTACAATATCAAACTTTCCGATTTTCAATGCTTCATCGGCGATGATTACGAAGTTTTCACAGGCATAGAAAAATGTACGGACACAGTCGCCGAGTTTTCCGTTATCTACAAGAGCAAGTGGTACAATCATTATCATTTGCTGTATGTGACGACCACTCCTCAAAATCTGTTTGGCAAGACAGAATCGTTGAAAGCGGTGTTTTACACCTTTATTCCTAATCACAACATTAAAAATTTGTATAAGGAATACCGGAAAAGCGGTGAATTTCAGGAAAAACTAAAAAAATAAAGAGAATGAAAAAGAAACATTTAAAAATTTGTTTACTGTGTGCCGTATTTGCCTTATTTACAGGCAATTTATCGGCTCAATACGCTACCTCGATGATTGTAACGGATATGGAACGGTCGGTAGCAAAAAAAATGGAAGCCAATGCTTCCGCCCTGCTGACAGAGTTAAATCAGTCGTTTTTCAGCGGAAACACACCGCAATTAACAAAACTCAGCGGAATGAGTAAAGACGGCAAAAGCGCCGTTCTGTCGATGTGGGAGATGACCCCGTTACTCTGTATCGAATCCGAAATCATCGAACGCGGTTACCAAACGCCGTCCGGTTGGCAAGTCCGCAATATACCGATTTTTCTAAAAGATATGCCGGACGATGAAGCCTATAAGGAAATCGCCATCAACTTTGACAAATCGGGAGCGATTGACGACATTTATTTCACACTCGATATTCATCATTATAAGGTAATTATGGAGGGCGAAGGCAATGAAGTAAGCGACTTGCGCCACCGGCAGGCCATCCTCAATTTTGTGGAAAATTTCCGTACTGCCTATAACCGCAAAGACATTGACCTGCTCGCCAAAGTGTATAGCGACGATGCGTTGATTATTACCGGAAAAGTAATAAAACAAACAAAATCGGTAGAAAATATGCTGGGTAACTACGGTTTTTCCAAAGAAAAAATTGAGTATCAGGTATCAACCAAAAAGGAATATATCAACAAATTGCGTTCCATTTTTAAAAACAATGCCAAAATCAATGTACTGTTTGATAATATTGAGGTAGTACGCCACCCCAAATTCGATGATATTTACGGAGTAATGTTGAAACAAGGTTGGAACACAACGAATTACAGCGATGTGGGCTATCTCTTTCTGATGATTGATTTCAAAGACGGCGAAAATATGCAAATTCATGTGAGGACTTGGCAACCCGATAAAGTGAACGGGCAGCAATTGCCGGACGATGAGATATTTAAACTGGGTGATTTTAAAATAAAATAAAAAACAAATATAAATTAAACAGATGAAACAAATATTATTTCTGTGTGTAGGGCTGACACTTTCAGCCATGACAATGTTTGGACAGGAACTGAAAGTAACGGCAAAAGAGATGACCGCCGAAGTGATTTTCAGGGAAGCCGGCGATAACGAAACGGTAGTCGAAGTAAAAAGCAATGTCAAGTTGGAATTTGAATCCACGATGGACAAAGTAGTAAATGTGTATCAAACTTACGAAGAAAGCGGTTTCTTTTTTTACAACCTGCTATTTTCTACAGACAAGCAATACGATGGTCGCAAATTGGAAATCAAAAGTTATGGTTTTGATACCTATACGCAACCGCTGGATTTGAAAGCGAAAGTCCCTGTTCAATTGCTCGTTATCAACAATACCAAATTCAAAGCCGATGATTTTTACAATGCAGGAAAATTCAGTGAAGCTTTGAAGGAATATGAAAAGGTGTATAGTACCAATCCCACCGATGAATATGTTAAAAGCAGAATAAATCAGTGCAACGAGAAACTTACTACCGTCAACAAAGTGGAAGAAGCAAAACTGAATTTTGTTTTCAGAGGCGTAGAAAAGAAAAAAAACTCGTCAATACTGCTATACTTGGACAATAAATTGATTGGCGAAACAAATATTAGCAAGGGATTTCAATTCAAATACACGGATACAAAACCGAGCGCACACGAATTGCGTGCAGTATGGTCTAATCTCGAATGGAAAGGCATAATTAACACGGCTACACAAACAGATTTCAAATTCGAGCATAAGAAAAAAAATACCGGATTCGGTTATACGTCCTATTTTGAATTAGCAAAATGATAGACTATCTACATAATTTATTCATTAATATATAATTTTAAAAAAGATGAAAAAAAGTATTTTTACAATTATTACCTTATTGGTAATTAGTATGAGCAGCGCAAGTGCTCAAGTAATTTGGGGTTTAAGAGCTGGAGCGTCTATACCAACTTTATCCATCTCAGCAGGAGGAGGTTCTGTATCCGCTGATGGAAAATTTAGTTTTGAAGTAGGTCCGACATTGTATTATGGATTGAAAGACAATTGGTACCTTAATTCAGGAGCCATGTATAGTCTTAAAAGATTTGACTCTGGTGACAGTGAAACTTTCAACATGCATTATCTTGAAATTCCGCTCTATTTAGGTTATGCTATTCCTCTTGGCAGTGTTCAGACCTATGTGCAAGCAGGTCCTTACATCGGATTTAAACTTTCTGAAAGTTTTGCTGATAGAAGTGAAATTTTTGACGCGGATTATTATGACGAATCCGGAGTATCTAATTTTAATGCAGGTATAGGAATTATGTATGGCATAAATATAAAGAAATTTAAAATAGAAGCAGGTTATCAATATGGTCTTGCCAATATTTTGGAACTACCAGATGATTATGATGACTATGACGGTCCGAAGCTCAAGGCTAGACTCAATTCATTATTTCTTGGCGTAAGTTACGTATTTTAGTCTTTTGGTGTCTCTCGATGAATTGTAGGTAGTCATCGAGAGGCACCTTTTACTATATCTGCAACAAACAGATACTTTTGGTGGAATAATAAAATACAGGAATTATAATGAAAAAACGGTTCAAATGGAAAAATCGGTTCCTCTGTATGCAGCACATTGCGTAGAATAGCGAACATTGTGGGAAAAACGCCAACCTTGACAACATATTGGATTACACGAAAAATCTCAACAATTATATTTTTTCTTTTTGTTGTAATAAAATTATTTTGTAATTTTACACAGTTTATTGAGCAAAATTACTCAACATATTGAGTAAAATGTAAAATTATGATTGAAAGAACTGATTTACAATTTGTTACAAAAAGAATAAACGAGCCGAAAAGATTTATTCAGGTGCTGGTTGGTCCACGTCAGACGGGAAAAACTACCCTGTTGCTGCAACTGCTTGACAAAGTGCAAATTGCCTCGCGTTACGAAACCGCCGATGCGGTGTCGGCAAGCGATGTTTTCTGGCTTTCGCAGGTGTGGGAAAGCGTGCGTATGCAGATGAAAGCAGCGGGTTTACAGGAATTTTTGCTTGTCATTGACGAAGTACAAAAACTGGGCAACTGGAGTGAAACGGTAAAAAAAGAATGGGATGCCGATATTCGCAACAATCTGAATATTAAGGTGATTTTATCCGGTTCTTCGCGGCTTTTGCTGCAAAAAGGGCTTACGGAATCGCTTGCAGGGCGTTTTGAACTGTTTCATTTCACGCACTGGAGTTTTTCGGAAATGCAGGCGGCTTTTGGCTGGGATATTGAAAAATACGTCTATTTTGGCGGTTATCCGGGTGCTGCGCCGCTTGTGGAAGATGAAAAACGCTGGCAGGATTACGTCCGCAATTCGTTGGTGGAAACAAGTATTTCAAAAGATATTTTGATGCTCACCCGTGTGGATAAACCCGCATTGCTCAAGCAACTGTTTGAACTTGGTGCGTACTTTTCGGGGCAAA
Organism: Candidatus Symbiothrix sp.; assembly: GCA_031261295.1. Taxonomy (GTDB): domain Bacteria; phylum Bacteroidota; class Bacteroidia; order Bacteroidales; family Azobacteroidaceae; genus Azobacteroides. The sequence goes on from JAISKT010000107.1 coordinate 6,065, forward strand.
TTCTGTCGTTCAACAAAATTCTGGGGCAACTGCTTGACGCAGGCAACACGACTACGTTGTCGAACTATCTACACTTGCTTGACGAAAGCGGTTTGCTCGGAGGTATCGAAAAATATGCGGGAAATATCGTAAATATTCGCTCGTCAAGTCCGAAGTTTCAGGTGTATAACAATGCACTGCTTTCGGTGCAGCGCGGCGAAAATTTTCTGACGGCACGTACTTCTCCCGACCTTTGGGGACGGCTGGTCGAATCGGCAGTTGGTGCACATTTACTCAATCACAAAGCGGAAGGAAACTATCATTTGTACTACTGGCGCGAAGGCAATTTTGGAGTTGATTTTGTACTTGAAAAGCATGGAAAACGGATTGGTTTGGAAGTGAAAAGTGGCCAGGCGACCACCAACCGGGGCATTTCCGCATTTAATAAAAAATTCCCTGATGCCAAAGCAATGATTGTCGGCACAGGCGGTATTCCTTACGAAGAATTTTTGAAAATAAATCCGAAGTCTATTGTATGATTAATGTAATGTAAACCGGATTGTTTTCACATCGCGACTATTGCCGCCAATCATCACGTCGAATTCGCCGGGTTCAAGGACGTATTCCAGATGGTAGTTGTAAAATTTCAATAAACCGGGCGTGATTTGGAAAGTGATTTCTTTGGATTGTCCGGCTTCGATAAATACTTTTTCAAAACCTTTCAATTCTTTTACCGGACGGGTGACACTGCCTTCCCTATCGCGGATATATAATTGTACGACTTCGGCGCCGGCGCGTTGGCCTTTATTGGTAACGGTTACGCTGGCCGTCAAATTTCCGTTTGCCTCCATCGTTGAGGAACTGAGTTTTACATCGCTGTATTCAAACTGCGTGTAACTGAGTCCGTAACCGAAAGGATAAAGTGGTTCGTTATCGACGTCTAAGTAGTTGCTGCGGTATTTTTCAAACCATTTGCCTTCCGGCAAGGGGCGGCCGGTATTTTTATGGTTGTAATACAAAGGGATTTGTCCCACGTTCTTGGGAAATGTGGCTACTAATTTTCCGCCGGGGTTGACGTCGCCAAACAATACATCGCCGATTGCGCCGGCGGCTTCACTTCCGCCGTGCCAAACGTTGAGGATGGCGGGTACGTTTTCCTGTTCCCAAGTCAATGTCAGCGGGCGTCCGGTAAACAAGACCAGGACAACCGGTTTGCCGGTTTTCAGTAAAGCTTTCAACAAATCCTGTTGCACATCGGGGATGTTCAAATCGGTGCGGCTGCTGCTTTCGCCGCTCATCTCGGAAGCTTCTCCCAAAGCGGCTACAATCACATCGGCTTTTTGGGCTGCGCTCAATGCTTCATTCAAGAGTTGTTCGTTGGTTTGGTTATCGCGATATAAAGTATGTCCCGTCCCTGTCGAACGTTTTTCATACTCCGCATCTTCCGTCAGGTTACTGCCTTTGGCATAGACGATTCGGGTGTTTTTACCGGACACTTCTTTCAATCCTTCCACAAGCGTTGCCGGTTTGGAGAGGTCGGCTGAAACGCTCCAGGCGCCCAGTATGTTGGAGCGGGTATTGGCCATGGGGCCGATGACGGCAATCGTTCCCTGTTTTTTCAAGGGCAATACATCGTCGGCGTTTTTCAACAACACAAAACTTTCCGCGGCAATTTTTCGGGCGATGCTTCGATGTTCGGGGGTGTAAATTTGGGTTTTCGCCCGTTGGGTGTCGCAAAATTTATAAGGATCAGTAAAAAGGCCCAATTTGTATTTCGCAACTAAAACGCGGTAGCAAGCCGTATTGATTTGTTCTTCGGTTATTTTTCCTTCTTTGAACGATTGCGCCAAGGTGGAAAGAAAACCTTCGCTGACCATATCCATATCAATACCTGCGTCTAATGCCCGCGCCGAAACGGTTTGGAGATCGCCGATGCCATGCGCCGTCATTTCTTCGATGCCGGTATAATCCGTTACAATAAAGCCTTTCAAATGCCATGTATTTCGTAAAATATCGGTCATCAGCCATTTGTTGGCAGTGGCAGGCACTCCATCCACTTCGTTGAACGAGGCCATCACACTTTCCGCACCCGCTTCCACGGCGGCCTGATAAGGATACATATATTCGTTGAACATACGGATGCGGCTCATATCCACTGTGTTATAATCCCGTCCGGCTTCGGAAGCGCCATACAAAGCGTAATGCTTGACACAAGCCATGATCCGGTCGTTTCCGGTATAGGTATTGTCGCCTTGATAGCCTTTGACCATTGCTTGTGCTACGGCTCCGCCCAAAAACGGATCTTCTCCGCTACCTTCGGCAATGCGTCCCCAACGGGGATCGCGTGCGATATCGACCATTGGGCTGAATGTCCAGTGGATGCCGTCGGCGCTTGCTTCCAGGGCGGCAATCCGGGCCGATTGTTCGATGGCTTCCATATTCCAGGTGGAAGCCAACCCGAGCGGGATGGGGAAAACGGTTTCATAGCCGTGGATGACGTCCATGCCGAAAATCAAGGGGATTTTCAGGCGGCTTTCTTCCACGGCTATTCGTTGCATTTCCCTGATTTTGTCCACTCCTTTGATATTGAAGATGCCTGTGATTTGTCCGTTTTTAATTTTACCGGCAATATTTGTACTTTGGGCTTGCCCTGTGGAAAAATCTTCGCCAGCGGATAAATTCAGTTGTCCGATTTTTTCCTCCAAAGTCATTTGCGAGAGGAGGTTTTGAACAAATGTATCCTGCCCGTTGTCTTGTGACAACACCGGCAGAGAGCATAACAACAATAATGAAAGGAATGTCTTTTTCATGGATTTTTTTATTTCTTAATCATTTTAAACGTTTGATTGTTCGCTTTTAGTATATAAAAGACCGGATAAAGAAGAATCATACGTTTTTATTAAACGGAAATACCAGAATAGTTTTACGATCCGGATAAGGGTGGATGCGCTGCAATAGAGGGCAATCGCTAAATTGAAATTTTGAAAATAAATTCCCAAGGCTAAGGATATTACGATAAGGATAACATGAATAATCTCAATTTTCATTGCCGTTTTTTGTTGGGAAAAAAGATCCGGGATGAAAGCAAGGGACGCGGTTAAAACAACCATAAACAACCAGGGGAGCATCAGGGTGAGATAAAAGCCGGCTTCTTTCCATTCGGAACCAAATAGGATGCCATAAACCCATTCGGAAATAAATGCAAAAATGATAAAAACCGGCAGAATAGCGATAATACAGGTTTTACAAAACAGGAAAAAATCCTGTTGAATCCGTTCTTTATTTTGAAAACGCTCAGACATTTTCCGGAACAATACCTGGTAAACCGATTCGCAGAAGAGATTAACAGGACAAAATCCCGTAATAAAAGCCAAAGAAAACAACCCGATCCGCCCCATTTCAAAATAGGCGGAAAGCAGTAATACCGGCAAATTTCCGGCAAACAAAATAAGCAATCCTTGCGGTAATACAAATTTAGGAAAATTGGAATAGGTTTTCGCTGTATCTATGATTTCCGCCTTATCCAATTTCAATATTTTCTTTAGCGAAGCTTTCCCCATCATTAAGCTACTAACGATGGCTATCAGCCGTCCGATAAATGTCCCCCAGATTAGTCCGGATTGAATAAATCCTTTGATTCCGAAGAAGCATTTGAGCGCCGAATTGATACTGCTTTGTGTAAGATTATACGTACTGATGTTGTAATATTTTTTTTGACGGATAAAAAAGTAATTCAATATCTGCCATAATCCGCTCAAAAACACAAAGAAAGGAAGTAAAGGTAATAGCGAAATTAATTTTTCCTGTTTGAATAAGGAAGCGATTTGTCCTTTCCAAACAAGCACAATCAAAAGGAATAATACCCCAAAGAGGACATTTAGAAAGAGAGATAACTGGAATGCCGCAATCGCTTTTTTTTCAGATTTCGGAAGTACAATGGCTGATTCATATCTTCCGGTGGCTACAATGGTTAAGATGGCAGCCATACTGGTGAACCAGGTAAATTCGCCAAAAATTTCCGGCGTGTACATGCGCGTAATAAAAGGATAAATGGCAATGGCAATCAATTGGGATAGAACATTGGCAGATAACAATACCGCAGTGTATTTAAAAAATTCCGAAGAAAATCTCTTTTTTAAGTTACGCCTCCCAATCATTTTATTTCCTTGCAATTAATTGTGCCTCATACAGCGACTCCGGCTCAAGTCCCGGCTGGTTTTGTCCTTCAATATATCCGGGAGTGTACGAAGAAGATAGTTTGTATCTTCCGGTAATGTCTTTCGCTTGGCAACCGATAGCATAGTTTTGTGCGGTCGGTGGTTTTTGAATGACTATTTTCCCGTAATGTGCATCGACATCACAATTCCAACATACCGAATGTGCAGCGCCCCAGCCCTGTGCTGTTCCGATATTTTCCCGGTTATAAAGCCCTAAAACAAACTGGGAATGATAGACTAATTTCCGCCATCCGGTCACCGGACGAAGATTGATCTCTTTCAGGTTATCATAAAGCAGGCCGGTCGTCCATTTCCGATGCGCTTCATTTGCATTATAAGCCCCATCGGAAATACATCTCAGGAATACGATTCCCGAAGCTGTGGATGTTCCGTTGGATACATAGTGATGCCGGCCGTTTCGTGCATAACAGTTCCGGAACAATAGTTGTTGGGAGCAAACAAACGCATTAAAATTATATCCCCTTTCACCTTCTATCCGGCCGACAGGATCAAGCGCTTTACAATTTTCAATTGTGAACCGGCTTGCCTGATTGGTAATTACGCCCGACTGTCCGAAATGAAGCATCGTACAATTTCGCATCCATCCGTTTTCTGCCGATTGAATACGAACGCATTGCCAGGCATGTTTTTCATCTTCTTCTCCCGCGGTTTCTATATCCATACGGATATTTTCCAAACCAATATGATGTATCGTTCCTTCCAAATCCGGTTTGTAAATATAGGATTGACTTACATTCCGGTTCAAGGTATAAAAAACAGGAGCGTCTATCGTTAGCCGGTGATTTTCTATTTTTTTGATATACCGGTTGTAAATAATGGGCAGTAAACCTTCTGTCCACCGGTTATCATTGAGCGCATTTAACCATGCTTGGGAACAGGGATGATAAATCATAATCTGCTCCCCCACCTGATACCCTTGCGCATTTTCTATTTCAAAAGAAAAATCGCCGACCTTGACTTCCGGCGTTACAATCGCTTGTTTCGTGTTTTCTTTCATTTTCTCCCAATTCGAGCCGGATTCATTACCCATAACGATGACATCCCGTTGATTGGGAACATTCCCTTTCGCTAAAATCAGGGTATTTTGAGAAGCATCATTCCCATCTCCTTTCCCTCGTAAGACAATGCCGTGGTGCCGGATATAAATCGTGCCGTAAACTTCATAAACGCCGGCATTCAATAATAAGGCTCCTCTAAATCCATTCTCATTCAAAGGTAAAGAACCCAGGAAATCGATGTGGCGTTGTATATGTTCCGTATTATCTCCTTTTAGAGAATCAATAGTCAGGATAACCGGAACATCCGGAATTTCTTTGTTTCCACCCGCATATCCGGCATGACTGAAATCCGGGAGCGTAAATCCATCCTCATCTTTAGTATAGATGAGTTTTTTAGAGTCATGGATGGAAATTAATTTCGATTGCCAAGTCTTTGATTTTTTCCGGATTAATAATCCTTCGTAGAGTTGAAGAAGATTTGCTTTTTGATTTTCCCACAAATACTTATCGTTTACACAATGAATACATTCCGGGATATATTCCTTATATTTATCTGCGGAAACTAAATCAATGAGCGCTGCGGCCACTTCTTTTGCATCATGCGGATTAACACCGGTACCCATTCCATTGGTTTGAATGATTTCATTGATATGTCCGAAATTGGATCCGATAACCGGTAATCCGAAAGCAGCATATTCAAACAATTTGATTGGAAGAATCAATTGATTGGTACGGTTTAAAGGAAAAAGACAGAAAGCCGTTTTACTTTTCCTGTAATACCGGCTTACTTCGTCCAACGGTAAATTTCCGGTGAAAAGTAAGTTCTCTTCCAGGTTTTTTTCTTGTATGATTTCTTCCACACTTGCTTTCAAAGCGGGATTGCTAAACCCTCCGACTATTGCCAATTTAAGATTATATCCCTGCTTTTTCGCTTCAGCCAAAGTATCCAGCATTAAAAATATTCCTTTGGATTTAGAAATAGAGCCGCAATAAATTGCATCATATTCTTTTTCCTCTTCAGGAAGTTGGGAGTCAGGGGCAAAATAAGAATAATTATAAATAATGGAAGTATTGGGATTTTTCTTCCGGAAACGGGAAGCCACATTTTCCTCCGTAGCAATTAAATAGTCTATTTTATTTAAAATCCGTTTCTCGGCAAAGACAGCCGGAATATCATTCATAAGAACTTTTAAGAAAGAACGTTCGCGCCAATAATCCTTCAAATTGTCGCTGAAAGGTTCGTGTGCATCGTAAATTACTTTCGGTCGTCCGGGGAGTTTTTTCAGTTTCAGGGCAATCCGGCACAATTCCACATCATGTAAATGATAAACATCAGCGGAAACCTTTTGGGCTGCTTGAAACAAATCATTTAAAGTCAACTTCCCTGTTTTCGTCCGTTTTAGTTGAATAATCCGTATCGTATCTTCTGTATAATAGTCTTCAAACACCTCTCCATAGCCAATATGAACAACATCGTAGCCGGCTTGAACCAGTGTAAGCGCTTCTTTTTTATAAATCCGGTCGTCCAGCAAATAATGGTGACAGGAAATCATACATACGATTTTATTTTGTTTATCCTGCATTATAATAAAAAGGAACTTTAATTATAAACGGACAAAGGTAACGATTATTATTTACAATGGAGCCAGTAATTCTTTTGCCGGATTGACCAGATAGATCCGTTCGCTGGCCCGAGTGAAAGCCGTATATAACCAGCGGTAAAAATCGAGTCCCAAGTATTCTTCGGGCACATACGACAAATCCAGGAAGGTATTTTTCCACTGGCCGCCCTGGGCTTTATGGCAAGTTACGGCGTATGCGTATTTTACCTGCACCACATTGTAATACGGATCTTCTTTCAGTTTTTTCATTTTCTCTTTCTTGGTGGGAATATCGGCGTAATCTTCCAATATATTACAAAACAGTTGATTACTTTGCTCTTTCGGCAATCCGGGCGCATCTGCGTGGAGGGTTTCCATAAGGATTTTCAAATCCAATTCCAGATCGTAATCCGGGAAATAAGCCGTAATATCGCAAAAGTGAAACCCGTAAATTTCCTGCATTTTGCGGATGCGTTTCACCTCCAGGATATCGCCGTTGGCAATGAAATCCATCTCTTTCGCTTCTTTGGCCCAATAATAATTATTTTTAGCCACCATCAGCAAATCGCCGGACGAGAGTTCTTCTTCCCGCCAAAGAATCCGGTCGCGGATACCGTTATTGAAAAGATTGGCCCGCTTGTTGGAACGGGAAATAATGATTGTTTCTTCCACGCCATCGCGGTTATAGGCTTCTTCAATCGCCTCAATCAACTCATCTCCGCGGATGATTTTCACATCCGGATAGGCGCGGGTTTGTATTTGAGGAAAAACCGTTACTTCATTTTTTTCAATGGCTTTCCGCAAAAGCGTGGCATTCATCAAGATACCGGACATTTCCGCTTGGCGGACAACTTGTGTCAGCGTGATACTCCGCACATCCAATCCGTAACCTTTCAGGATATTCGCATCCAAAGCCGGACTTTCGGGTTGTGAAACCGGGGGCAACTGGGCGGAATCTCCCAGCAAAATCAACCGGCATCCTTCGCCGCTATAGACGTAATGAATCAAATCGTCCAACAGACGGCCGCTTCCAAAACTGAAAGAGTCCAGTCCGTCATTGGAAATCATCGAAGCCTCATCCACAATGAATAAGGTATGTTTATGAAGATTATCCGCCTGCACATAGCCGGACGGTTCGTTGGAAAAAACTTTTTGACGGTAGATTTTTTTATGAATCGTGTACGCATTTTGGCCTGAATAAGAAGCAAAAACTTTCGCCGCCCGGCCTGTAGGAGCCAATAAAACAGCCTTTTGCTTCAATTCGTTCATCGTTTTCACCAAAGCGCCCACCAAAGACGATTTTCCGGTTCCGGCATATCCTTTCAGCAAAAACAAAGAGTCATTATTGCGGTCGAATAAAAAATCGCTCAACTGCCCCAAAGCCAAATCCTGCTCGGCAGTGGGAGTAAATGAAAAGTTTTTCAGTATTTGTTCTCGAAAGAAGTTGTTAATCATAGTGTTTTCGTTGTTTAAGGTGGTAATAAATATAAAAAAGAAATTGAAAAGTTTGTCATTGCGGGCTTGACCCGCAATGACAAGCATTTCTTGAATTTAATTATTCATTGTTACCCTCCATTTTCGATTTCAATTCGGCTAATCCGGATATATCACCCAGAGTAGTTCTTTCCATCGGTTGTTGTTGGATCGTATCTTCTTTTTCTTTCTTTGCTTTTTTAGCCGTGATTTTCTTTTCTACATTTCCGGCTGTTTCTTTTTTCGCTTCCGAACGTTCCGAGCGTTGTTCATCTTCGAAAATGCGGCTGTGGGAAAGAATGATCCGTTTGGAATCTTTGTTGAATTCGATTACCTTGAAGTTCAATTTTTCGTCCAATTGGGCTTGTGAACCGTCTTCTTTTACCAAATGTTTCGGGGTGGAAAAACCTTCTACTCCATACGGCAAAGAGATGACAGCGCCTTTGTCCAACAATTCGACGATAGTGCCTTCGTGAACCGAACCTACGGTGAAAATCGTTTCGAACACATCCCAGGGATTTTCTTCCAACTGTTTGTGTCCCAAGCTCAAGCGGCGGTTTTCCCGGTCGATTTCCAATACCTGTACATCGATGTCGGCGCCGATAGAAGTAAATTCGCTCGGATGTTTGATTTTCTTGGTCCAGGAAAGGTCGGAAATGTGAATCAAACCTTCTACGCCTTCTTCGATTTCCACAAATACACCGAAATTGGTAAAGTTACGCACTTTCGCCGTATGTTTGCTTCCGATAGCGTATTTGCCTTCAACGTCATCCCATGGATCGGATTTCAACTGTTTGATACCCAAAGACATTTTGCGTTCGTCCCGGTCTAAAGTCAGGATAACCGCTTCGATTTCGTCTCCCACTTTCATAAAGTCCTGAGCGCTTCTCAAATGTTGCGTCCAGCTCATTTCCGAAACGTGGATAAGACCTTCTACGCCCGGAGCGATTTCGATGAATGCACCGTAATCGGCCATCACTACGACTTTGCCTTTTACAACGTCTCCTACTTTGAGGTTTTCGTCCAAAGCATTCCATGGATGCGGGGTTAATTGTTTCAGACCAAGTGCAATCCGTTTTTTATCATTATCGAAATCAAGGATGACTACGCTGATTTTTTCGTCCAGAGTAACTACTTCTTCCGGATGGGAAACGCGGCCCCAACTCAAGTCGGTGATATGGATCAAACCATCTACGCCGCCCAAGTCGATGAATACGCCGTAAGTGGTGATGTTTTTAACCACACCTTCCAGGATTTGGCCTTTTTCAAGCCCGGAGATAATATCTTTCTTTTGTTGTTCCAATTCGGCTTCGATAAGCGCCTTGTGGGAAACCACCACGTTTTTGAATTCCTGGTTGATTTTCACCACCTTGAATTCCATTGTTTTATCTACAAATACATCGTAATCGCGGATCGGTTTAACGTCGATTTGAGAACCCGGCAAGAATGCTTCGATACCAAATACGTCCACGATCATACCGCCTTTGGTACGGCATTTAACGTAACCTTTTACGATTTCGTCGTTTTCAAGAGCGGTGTTTACTCTATCCCAGGAACGGGTAGCACGCGCTTTTTTGTGAGAAAGGATCAATTGTCCTTTTTTATCTTCCTGGCTTTCAATATATACTTCCACTTCGTCTCCCACTTTCAGGTCGGGATTGTAGCGAAATTCCGTCATGGAAACCACACCGTCGGATTTGTAACCGATATTGATGACTACTTCCCTCTTGTTCAAAGAAGTAACCGTACCTATTACTACCTCGCGGTCGTTGATTTTGTTTAAAGATTGATTGTAAGTTTCAACCAATTTGTCTTTACTTACGTCACCATAAGTTTCGCCATGTTCGTAAGCATCCCAATCAAAATCCGCTTTGGCTGCTTCTACTTTTTTAGCTTCAGGCGCTTTCTTTTCTTCTTTTACTTCTGCTGCGGGCGCTTCTTCCACTACGGGAGTTTCTTCTACTTCAGGCGTTTCTGCTACTTCGGGTGTTTCTTCCACGGGAGCCGGCGTTGCTTCTGCCGGAGCCTCAACGGGCGCTGCAGTTTCTTGTGTTTCAACTGCTTCTACCGGTTGTTCTTTGTTTAGTTCTTCACTCATTCTGTTAATAAAATTTGTTTATTAGTAAATTAGACATTATGTTGTCAATAAAACGGGTGCAAAGATACGGTTTAATTTCTGATTGTCAATAAATTTTGGCATTTTTTTGGTCGCTATAAAAATTAGGATACCCAACCCTGCAGCATCTCCCGTTTGCCCGGAGGCCCCGGAATCCGCTCTACTGTGAATCCTGCTTGTTGCATCATCCGGCGGATGTTTCCTTTGGCGCAATAGGTCGTGAGGATTCCTCCGGGATTCATGGACGCATGAATCGCATCCAATAATTCCTGCGACCAGACATCCGGTTGTTTGTCGGGGGCAAAAGCATCGTAATAAACGACGTCGTACCGACCGGAAGAATAATCATAATCCGTGAAACCGGTATTTATTTTATGCAATGCAAAAGAAGATGTGATGGATACGGGTTTTTCCCATTCCGCCGCATGGATTTGATGAAATAAATTGTTGTTTAGATTGGAATAATTGAGCTTCTCCGTGATTTCGGCAGGCAAGGGATATTTTTCCAGACTTGTATAAACGACTTTTACCTTCCGCTTTTCCGCTTCCAAAGCAGTCAGAAGTGCATTCAAACCGGTACCGAAGCCCATTTCCAACATCCGGATAACTTCCTTTTGGCATTGGTTGAATCCCGCTTCAATATATACATGCTGCGATTCCTGAATGGCGCCGTTGACAGAATGATAATGCTCGTCCATTTCCGGCAGGAAAAGCGTATGGGAACCGTCGGCAGTGATTTGCAGCTGAGGATGCTCCATTATTTGAATGGTAACGGAATGTCTTTCCGGTAGGCGGTTGCCGTAAACAAGGCGATCAATTCATCATCCTGATTGGTGACAGTCACTTCAAAAGTGGCTAATTTCCGGTGTAAATGGACTATCTTGGCTTCTGCAAACAAGGTTCCGCTGCCTATTCCCTTGAAATAACGGATGCTCGTTTCAATTGATACCGCCAGATTTCCATAAGCATTCACAGCCGCGGCGAAAGCCAAGTCGGCCAACGTGAAAATAGCGCCTCCCTGCACGGTATTTCCGGCATTAAGGTGCATTTCCTGAACAGGCATTTTTGCCTTTGCCCTTCCGGGTTCAACTTCCAAGAGTTCTACGCCGGAAAAAACAGCGTAACGGTCGTTTTTGAAAAAATCCTTCATTTTATTTATTCAGTTTCCATTCAAATCCTTCTTTCGTATCTTTGATTTCAAAACCCAAAGCCGTCAGTTCGTTGCGGATTTTGTCGGAAGTTGCCCAATCTTTGTTTTGCTTGGCTTGCAAACGCATTTGCAATAGCATATCTACTGCTTTGGCGAAAGATTCGTAAGAAGCGTTTCCGTCTTTCAATTCATTTTTGATTCCTAATAAATCGAATAAAAACAATTGAAAAAAATCTTTTAATTCCTTACTATCTTCTATCGACAATGGGGTTTGTCCGGCCAAAGCCGAATTGATGATACGAGCCGCTTCGAAAAGATAGGAAATGACAATCGGCGTATTCAAATCGTCATTCATCGCTTCGAAACTTTTGCTTACCCATTCTCCGATGTTAGCCGTGGAACCGGTTGTTTTAGCTTCTAAGCGGTCAATATTATCGTACGCTTCCAGCAAGCGGGAAAGTCCTTTTTCGGAGGCTTGCAAGGCTTCATTACTGAAATCGACCGTACTCCGGTAATGCGCTTGCAAAATAAAAAAGCGGATCGTCATCGGGGAGTAGGATTGTGTCAGCAACGCATGTGTGCCCTTGAAAAATTCCTCCAGATTGATGAAATTCCCCAGCGATTTACCCATTTTCTGACCATTTACCGTGACCATATTATTATGCATCCAATAGCGGACGCCTTCGTGTCCGGTAGAGGCGACGCTTTGGGCGATTTCACATTCGTGGTGCGGGAAAATCAAATCCATGCCGCCGCCGTGAATATCAAATGTTTCTCCCAAATATTTTTTGCTCATCGCGGTACATTCCAGATGCCAACCGGGAAAACCATTGCTCCAGGGGCTGGGCCAACGCATGATGTGTTCGGGCGAAGCTTTTTTCCACAAAGCAAAATCGGCCGAATTATGCTTTTCTTCCTGACCGTCCAATT
>JAISKT010000149.1 GCA_031261295.1 Candidatus Symbiothrix sp.
AAATACACAGGGCGTTGCCCTGTGCTATTGCTCATAAGGCTTTCAGCCTTACTCTGATGTCTTTGGGTAGAAGATCCGATATTCATATTATTTAATTGTTTTATTTTTATTTCTTACCACAGAAACGCAACCCTGCCTATTTTGCCTGAATCAATGGTTGAGCGCCTCAACCCTCAACCCTAACGACCACAGGCCAGGCTGTTCAAGGGTCGGTTAAAGCGCTTGTTTTCGATTTGACAAATCGCAAATAGGTGAATTAGTCATTTCTAGCACACCTAACCGAATGATATATGCCCTTAGGTAGTGCAGCCGGGCGGCTAACCCCTGTGTACGCGAGTCTAGCGTATCTACCGTAGGCCGTACCAGAAGCGGAGGAGTTAGGAGTCCACAGGAACGTTGAAGAACCGAAATCTGACTCATGCGCGTCGCCATAATAACCGACCATAAGCAGGTCAATTCCGCCGTTAGCGCTGGACTTGCTGGTCCCGTCAGTAGCTGTGGTAACAGCGGTCTGGCTTTTCATCAAAGTGCCCCAAGCGTCTTCTGCCTGACCTGTACTTGGGCGCCAACCGGTAACCGACTCATAAGATGTATCCCATGTGATTGGAGAACCTTGGTTTGAATAAGGAGAAGGATTCGTTGCAATTTCTTTTTCCAATTGATTCCATTCATAATCGCTCGGTAAGTGCCATCCAGTAGGACAAATGCCCTGACGGGTAGAGGCTATTCCACTGAAAGCATCGCTCGCTTCCGTTGCAGAAGTCCCGATATTAGCAGCAGCCCAGGTATAAAGTAAACCATAAGTCGGATTGTTATTATACGTAGTCAATTTGGCATTCGGATAATAATAGAGAGCTACATTGGCATTACTCGAATTAGTTCCTGCCGTGATGGTTTGTTTTGTAGATCCTTGCATTGTATATTTTGAACGCAAATTCTGTGTCATCCAGCAACCGGCATCACCAAATTGGTGTGCATAGTAGAAATTTCCTTCGGCATCCGTAACTGATGAACAGCAATCGGCATCATGTATTGTCACTGTCCGCGATACTGTATATACTGCAGTCGGACAAGCGCCTGTACTCGTGGCCACAATCGTAGCCGTGATAACCACTTGGATACCGGTGGCATCAATATTGGTATTGCCAATCAAATTGTCCGGATTGTATTTTACCGTTACCTTATTGCTTGCCGGTGTTGTACTGAAAGTTGCCGGCGTAAATGTTTCCACCGCATCTTCCGGGTTGGTATAACTCCAGGTGACCGAGGTAATCGTAAATCCACTGCCTACCGTTCCGCTCAACCCATACTCATACGTCTTTGTAAAATCGGCTTGTACACGTTGATCCCAATCCGGGTCGGTGTCGCTGCTGCGTTTGATGTCGAAGCAATTTTCTCCGCCTACGGCAAAACTGCTGTCGGTATTCAAGTTGACCGTCACTGTTTTTGTGCTTTCCGTGAGGATGCTTGCTCCGATTGTTCCATCAACGGTCAGTATCGCTGCTTGGCTGACTGCTGCTGCCGTGATTGCGTAATAATAACTGTCGTCCACGGCATTGAAAGTCAGAGTACCGGGATAATCCACACCAGCCAGCGTGGCTGTTACATTATCAATCGACAAGCCGGCCCAATCTTCAGCCGACCAACTCGCGGGTTTTGTCAACTTGAAGGTGACACCGCCGCAAAAAGTTTCGCCGGTTCCGAGGGTAGTGATGGTCACGGCTTCCAGGTGCACTGCCGGAGCGCCCAGTTTATTCCAATTACTTCCATCCCATACATAAAGCCCTGCGCCATCTGCAAAACTGTCATTGGTATTGTACACGACCAGACCTTTCAGGTCGGCTTTACTCCCCGGCAAAGTCAGGTTCGTTACATCATCCAAAACAGTTAACTCTACGTTGGATACCAGCAAACCGCCTTTATACCCGCTTGTATTGTTCAAGTCGAGGATAGCGCCCGCGGTCGGATCGCCCGAATCCCCGATGCGCACTTGCGCATTCCCGTTTGTCGCACCCAAAATGATGAATGCCAGCAATAAAAAAAGATTCTTTTTCATATTATTTTAAAATTATTAATTTCGTATTTTGTCTATTTTCTAAAATAAAGGGCAAGGCAACCGGTAATTATAAATTTAATAAGAATGAAAAAAATCTTGTGGTTGCCTGTACCCTAAGTGATGGGCGGACGCGTTCAAACAGTTAAAATGAGAGCGAAAAAACTATTGAACTGATACGTCCGCCAATTTCCTTCCCCTAAATTCCCTGAAGGGGACTTCCCCCCAACCCCCTAAAGGGGGCTTTAGAGACTGCGCATTTTCATTATCGTGCGTCAGCCAAGTCCCCTTTAGGGGATTTAAGGGCGTTTTTTATATGTGTTTGTGAAAATAGTTTGACTTGTTCTGCATGCCTGTAGAATTTATGCCTCCAAGTCCCTATGAAGCGGTTATTTAAAATAAAAAAACGTGGGACTTAACTTTATTTGTACTAGAGGTCATCGACTACCCACAACATCAAATAAGTTATCCCACGCATTTACATGCGCGTCTATCAACTTATTCTTGATGTTGTTGAAACTGTCGATGTTTCTAGTACAAGAATAAAAGCATACGCTTTTTAATGAATTATGTCTTTATATACTGTTTCCTATTTTTCTATAAAAGTCTTTTATCGTTTATTTAATCGACAAAAGTAATATCTTTTTTTGAAATAACCAAGGGATTATCAAAATTTAACGAAACTTTCTTTTTATACAATTTTCTTTCTTTTTCAAAGGAAAAATTCTACCTTTGCATGTTTTTTCAAAAGAAGCAGTTTATCGTTAATTCTTTCATATATTCTATATCATGGCGTATAAAAAAATATCAGCTGAAGAAGCTGCAAGTTTGATTAATAATGAAGACATTATTAGCTTAAGTGGTTTTACTGCAACAGGTTGTCCTAAAGCTGTACCTACAGCTTTGGCTAAAAGAGCGGAAGAGGAACATGCCAAGGGCCATCCGTTCAAAGTGGGAATGTACACCGGCGCTTCCACCGGTGAATCGGCGGATGGCGTTTTATCGCGCGCCAATGCCATCAAATTCCGGACTCCCTACCAATCCAACAGCGATTCGAGGGCGGCATTGAATAATCATGACATGCACTATTTCGACCTCCATCTTTCCGAACTGCAGCAATACCTGCGTTACGGATTTCTTCCCAAACCGGATTTTGCTATCCTGGAAGTGTCCGATATTACGGAGGATGGAAAGGCGATCCTGACTTCTGCGGTAGGTATCGCTCCGACAATCGCCCGGTTAGCAGATAAAATTATCCTGGAATTCAACCGTTATCATCCGAAGGAATTGGCGGGCATGCACGATATTTACGAGCCGGCCGATCCGCCTTACCGCCGGGAAATCCCGGTTTATTCGCCCAGCGACCGGATCGGTGTTCCTTATGTACAATTGGATCCGAAGAAAGTGGTGGGCATTGTGGAAACCAATCTCCCCAACGAAATAGGTGCGTTTACACCGTTGGACGGGGTGACGGAGCAAATCGGTAAAAATGTGGCCGATTTCTTGTACAAGGAAATGAAAGCCGGCCGTATCCCTTCTACTTTTTTGCCGGTGCAATCCGGTGTGGGCAACGTGGCCAATGCCGTATTGGGCGCCATGGGATCAAACAAGGAGATTCCCGCTTTTGAAATCTATACGGAAGTGATTCAGGATTCGGTGATTGATTTGATGAAAGAAGGCCGGGTTAAATTTGCCAGCGGTTGTTCGTTGTCGCTTACTTCACCCGTTTTGGAAGCCGTATATGCCGATTTGGATTTCTTCAAACAAAAATTCTTACTTCGTCCGCAGGAAATTTCTAATAATCCGGAAATCGCCCGCCGGCTGGGTTTGATTGCCATTAACACCGCTTTGGAAGCGGATATTTTCGGGCATATCAATTCGTCCCATGTGTTGGGCACGAAGATGATGAACGGTATCGGCGGTTCGGGCGACTTCTGCCGCAACGCTTACCTTTCGATCTTTACCACTCCTTCTACAGCCAAAGGCGGTAAAATCTCGGCGATCGTTCCGATGGTATCCCACGTAGATCACAGCGAACACTCGGTGAAAGTCTTGATCACGGAACATGGCGTGGCCGACTTGAGAGGTCTTTCGCCTGTCCAACGCGCCGAAACCATCATCGAAAATTGCGTAGATCCTTCCTACAAGGATATTTTACGGAAATACCTTGAATTGGGACAAAAAGGACATACTCCGCAAAACATGAACGCCGCATTGGCTTTTCATTCCACTTTCCTTCAAACCGGCGACATGCGGAACGTGGATTTTAAATAATGATTTCAATACTGATACCGATATACAATTTCCCTTGTTCGGATTTGATTAAGGAACTGGCGGGACAGGCGCAGGAAGCGAATGTCCCGTTTGAAATCATTTGTATCGACGATTGTTCTTCTCAATTGAAGGAAGAGAACCGTTTGATAAATGAAATTCCGCATTGTACTTATATTGAATTGGATAAGAATATCGGGAGAAGCCGCATCCGGAATTTATTAGTAACAAAAGCGGCGTATGAATATGTATTGTTCCTGGATTGTGATTCCCAAATACCCCGGCCCGATTATATTCAAAAATATGTAGAAGGCATCCGGCAGTACGATATTTTGTCAGGCGGAAGATTGTATGAACCTGTTCCCCCGGCAGATCCGGTGTATTATTTGCATTGGAAATACGGAACGGTTCGCGAACCCAAACCGGATAATCATCAGTACAAAGCGTTTACTTCCAATAACTTCATTATAAAGAAATCCATTATTGAAACCTATCCGTTCAATGAAAAGATTGTCAGGTACGGACATGAAGATTCTTTATTTCAATTTGAATTGGAAAAAAATGGGCATCCGATCCATTTTATCGACAATCCGGTGGTTCATATCGGTTTGGAATCCAATGTCAAGTTCCTTGAAAAGACAAGGGAAAGCATCGTGAATTTGTATGAGTTATATCATTCGGATACTATTGATACATTAGATATTGATAAACTGAAATTACTGAAAACCTTTCTCCGGATCAAAAAATACAAATTATCCGGTTTTCTGTCGTTCTTTTATCCGGCCGTACACTCAATCAATAACAAGATTAATTTGGGCCGGCATCCCTCTTTACACCTTTTGGATGCCTATAAATTAACCTATTTAAACCGTGTTTTTCGTGTTAACACCACAAAATAAGGGTCTAAATCATAAAAAAGAAGAATTTTAACTAAAATTTTGTGAGAATAGTTTTCATAATTATCTATAAACATTATCTTTGTACGAAATTTAAAACAATGAATCATGAAAAATTTGGTAGAAAATTTGAATCAGCACTTTGCAGCGTTCACTAAGGACGCAGCAGCACATGTAGAAAATGGGAATAAGGCAGCGGGTACGCGCGCCAGAAAAACCTCATTAGCTATCGAAAAAGCTTTGAAAGATTTCCGCAAAAAATCTGTTGAAGCTTCAAAAAAATAAGATGAAATCTTATTGGAACAGACGGGAGGGTAATTTTGTGATTGAAGCTATCCTCCTTGTTTTGTTTTAAATTATCAAAATTAAAAAAATGAAAGTAAATACGATTTTAAGTATCTTTACACCAAAAGATGTCAAATTCCTTCCTTTATTAAAAGAGTTAACTGAAGTGATGGTGCAAGCCGCTTCTCTTTTGCACGATTTGTTTGCCTTTACGGAAAAAGAACAACGAAGTGAAATTTGCAAATTAATTAAGGCGGAGGAAGTAAAAGGAGATCGAATATCCGGCCGTATCTTGAAGGAATTAAATAACACGTTTATCACGCCTTTCGACAGGGAAGACATCAATGCCCTGGCCGATAAGATAGAAGAAGCGATTGACGTGATCAACCGGAGCGCCCAAAAGGTATTATTGTATTTTCCGGGAGATTTTCCACCCGCTACTGTCCGGATGACGGAAATTATCCAGAAAGGCACCTTGGAAGTGCAAGGCGCAGTAGATGGATTGTCGCATCTTCAAAAATCCGATGCCGCTTTCCGTAAACATTACAAGGAAATCAAGACATTGGAAGAAAATGCCGATGGCGTTTATGAAAAAGGAATCATGGACCTTTTCCGGGAAGAAAAAGACAGTGTGGAATTGATTAAATTGAAAGATATTCTTCAGGAATTGGAAAAAACAGCGAATAAAATCAATAGTACGGGGAAAGTTTTGAAAACGATTTTTGTCAAATACGCTTAATCCCTAAATTATGATATTACTTTTTTGTATTATTATTTTGGCGCTTGTTTTTGATTTCATCAATGGTTTTCACGATGCAGCCAATTCGATAGCTACGGTCGTTTCCACCAAAGTATTAACTCCGCTTCAAGCCGTGATTTGGGCGGCATTTTTCAATTTTGTGGCATTCTTTTTAGCCAAATACTGGCTTGGGTTTCACATAGCGGCTACGGTTTCAAAAACGGTTCTGCCCGAATTTATTACACTCCATGTTATTTTGGCAGCGCTGATTGCCGCCATTATTTGGAACCTGATTACCTGGTGGTTTGGTATTCCTTCTTCGTCTTCCCATACGCTTATCGGAAGTCTTGCCGGCGCAGCCATTGCTTACGGCGGTTTTCATTCCATTCATTATACGGGTGTTGACGGCGTGTTGATCGTTATCGCTTTTATCTTTGTCGCTCCGCTTATCGGAATGTTGGCCGGGGCGATTATTTCCCTGATAACCTTGCATCTTGCGAAAAACGTTAAGCCCCGGGAAGCCGAACACCGGTTCAAGCGGCTGCAATTACTGTCATCGGCCTGGTTAAGCATCACACACGGATTAAATGATTCGCAAAAAGTGATGGGAGTGATCGGAGTAACATTGGTGGCTTTCAATGCAAGTGTTGATCCGGCTACTTTACCGCATTGGTTGCAACTAACAGAGGTAAAAGATATTCACGACTGGGTGCCTTTTGCCTGTTTTACAGCCATTGCTATCGGAACGATGTCCGGCGGCTGGAAGATTATGAAAACCATGGGCAATAAAATTACCAAAATAACGCCGGTGGACGGATTTTGCGCCCAAATGGCAGGCGCGCTTACCTTGCAAATAACGGAAAGATTGGGTATTCCCGTAAGTACTACGCACGTAATAACCGGTAGTATCATGGGAGTCGGCGCCGTAAAACGGCTGTCGGCTGTTCGTTGGGGAATTACAATTAATCTGCTTTGGGCCTGGATATTAACGATTCCGGTCAGCGCTGTATTGGCGGCGCTCATTTATACTGTCGTCCACTTCCTCGGAATATAAATAGAACTAAAAACTAAGAACTAAAAACTAAAAGTTGCGCGAAGCGCGGTAATAGGCGTCAGCCAACTTTTAGTTTTTAGTTCTTAGTTCTTAGTTCATTGATTGTTTATTATTTCTTGTAAACGTTCCTGGAGTAATTGCGGATCGCTGATCGCATCCCAACCAATATATGAAACGGCCCAGATAAGGTACCCAATATATACTGCGGAAAGAATGATACCGATAATGGCGCAAATTTTTCCCGTTGATACGTTTTTGTAAGAACTTGGCGTATAACGGAATGGATTTGCGTTATAAAGTCTTACCGCATTACCGGCCAATACCAATGCAATGATTCCAAGTATTAGACCAAGACCATAACAGCAACATAAAGGAATAGATAATATTCCCAAAACAAGGACTACCGTTGCATTTGGCAATACAACAGGCGGTTGCTCGACTTGAAACTTTTCTTCAGAAGAGATTTCGTGATTTGTTGTCATAATTAGAAAATTTTATGTGTGATTATTTTGTAAATATAAAAAGCCACAATAATAGCTGCACAGACAATGTATCCCCATTTAATGATGCTCGCACCCTGCTTGAAATCCCACTTTACGTGCAAAGCCGTGTAGATTAACAATGCCAACACGGGTATTGTTGCCGGATAAAAAGACAAACTTTTCATCCAATCGCCTTCCAAAAGCGCCACGATACTCCGCTGCATCCCGCATCCCGGACAGTCGATGTGCAGAAAATACTTACTGGGACAAGTCAGCAAATGAGACTTTAAAAATGAAAGGAATGAAGAAAATGAAAGAAATGAAAATAATAATAAGAAGGATAGGACTGTCGTCGTCATTATTTTCATTATCTTCATTCTTTTCATTTCTTTCATTCTTTATTGTTGCAAAAATAATGAAAATAATTAACGTATCTTTGTATTTTAATTTATTTTTATGGCCGGTATCTATTTTCATATTCCTTTTTGTAAAACCCGTTGCGTGTATTGCGATTTTTTTTCTTCTACTCATACAAAAGAAAAAGCGGATTATGTGGAGGCAATGTGCCGGGAATTGCAGGAACGAAAAGACTATTTGCAAGGCCAAGCCATTGAAACCGTTTATTTTGGGGGTGGCACGCCCTCGCAATTGTCGGCAAAAGATTTTGAAAAACTGTTTTCCGTCATTTCGAGCGTAGCGAGAAATCTAACTTGTCCCGTAGGGCCTACGGAACAGAGTAGATTTCTCGCTACGCTCGAAATGACGGAGGTGACACTTGAAGCCAATCCGGATGACATCACCCCTGCCTATCTGGATTCTATCAAACACTTGCCGTTCAACCGGATAAGCTTGGGCATCCAAAGTTTTAACAACGCCGAATTGAAATTCCTGAACCGGCGGCACGATGCTCAATCAGCTATCCGGGCCGTACAGCTTTGCCTGGAATACGGCTTTCAAAATATCAGCATCGATTTGATGTATGGCTTGCCCAACCAGACATTGGAAATCTGGGAAGAGAATATCCGCCAAGCCATTGCCCTGGATATCCAACATGTATCGGCTTACCATTTGATTTACGAAGAAGGCACGCCGCTGTTTGAATTATTGCAGCAAGGACGCATTCAGCCGGTGGATGAAGACGTAAGCGTCGAAATGTTTACCTTATTAATAGACCGACTGGCGGAAGCCGGATTTGAACACTATGAGATTTCCAATTTTGCCCGTCCGGGATTTCATTCCAGGCACAATTCTTCTTATTGGAACGGAACGCATTACCTGGGCATCGGCGCATCGGCGCATTCGTACAATGGTGTGAGCCGGCAATGGAACAAACAGGTGCACGGTGCACGGTACGCGATGCAGGGTTTTGAAATGGAGAGGATAGAGGAGAAAACGGCTTATAATGATTTTATTCTTACACGCTTACGGACAATGAAGGGAATTGACTTGGATGAATTGCAGTCGTTGTTTGGAGAAGAAAAGAAAAACGATTGCTGGAAACAGGCGCAAAAATTCCTCGACAATCAATTATTGGAAATAACCGGCAACCGGTTGCGGTTGACACGCAAAGGAATCTTCGTATCGGATGGGATAATGAGCGATTTAATGGAATAAGCTTATTTATCCACGAATTACACGAATTACCACGAAAAAATAATTTGTGTTAATTCGTGTAATTCGTGGACAAATAAAATGTACTATCATGATTTTTTTTTTGGAAAATGGATACAACGTATTAAATAATTGTATAATTTTGCACCTCATTTGTATAATTATGCGATGAAAGCAAAAAACGAACGTTTGAAAAAAATACGGGAATTGGTGCAAAATCATTCGTTAAGCAATCAGGAAGATTTATTGAATCTCTTGCAGAAGAACGGATTTGATATTACCCAAGCTACTTTATCCAGAGACATGAAACAGTTGAAAATTATTAAATCGCCGGCTGCCAACGGAATTTATATTTATACAGTTTCGAATGGACATAAATACCCATTTAAATCCTCCGGTACGGAAGAATCGTCCAATGAATTGATCCGGAGTGGCTTTCTGTCGTTGGATTTCTCAGACAAATTGGCCGTTATCAAAACGCGCCCCGGATATGCTATGGGCATTGCATCGGACATCGACGACCGGGCTTCCCACGCGATATTGGGAACCATTGCCGGAGACGATACCATTTTGCTGATTCCGAGGGAAGGATTCGACCGGAAACAAATTATTGATACATTGAAAAAATTAAAAATGAATGGACGCTATTGAAGTAGTCATTGCTAACGAAGGCCACATCCAATATGTGCCGACTATACTGAAAACCATTGAAGATGCCGCAAAAGTGCGCGGTACCGGTATTGCCAAGCGGACGCCGGAATATGTGGAACAAAAAATGCGGGAAGGCAAAGCCATTATTGCCTTGGCCGCCGGTGAATTTGCCGGTTTCTGTTATATCGAAAGTTGGGGAAATAAACAATATGTGGCCAATTCGGGCTTGATTGTCGCGGACAAATTCCGGGGACAGGGTCTGGCAAAGAAAATCAAGGAGAAATCCTTTGAATTGTCACGGGAGAAGTTTCCCGATGCAAAATTATTCGGATTGACATCCGGGGCGGCTGTCATGAAAATCAATACGGCCCTGGGATATGTTCCGGTCACTTTTGCCGAGCTGACCGACGACGAGTCTTTCTGGAAAGGCTGTCAAGGCTGTATCAATTACGATGTATTGCAACGTACCGGCCGGAAATATTGCATTTGCACGGCAATGCTTTACAATCCGGCCTCTCCCCCGGAGAGGTCATAATTATATATTACAATGAAAAAAGAAAAAGTAGTTTTGGCATACAGTGGAGGTCTCGATACTTCCTTTTGTGCCATGTACCTGTCGCAAGAATTGGGTTATGAAGTCTATACCGCTTTGGCCGACACCGGCGGTTTTTCCAAGGAAGATTTGAAACGGGTGGAAGAACGCGCTTATAAATTAGGCGCCGTCCGGCACGTGAATCTGGATATTACCCATGAATATTACGAAAAAAGCATCAAATACATGGTTTTCGGTAATGTCCTCCGCAACGGCACTTATCCCATTTCGGTCAGCTCCGAACGCATTTTCCAGGCCATTGCCATCATCAACTACGCCAAAGAAATCGGCGCGGATTATGTGGCGCACGGAAGCACAGGCGCCGGAAACGACCAGGTGCGCTTCGACTTGACGTTTGATGTGCTGGCTCCGGAAATCGGCATTATCACGCCTACCCGCGACTTGACGCTGACCCGCGAATACGAAATCAATTACCTGAAGGAACACGGTTTTGAAGCCGACTTTACTAAAATGGAATATTCCATTAACAAAGGGCTGTGGGGAACCAGCATCGGCGGGAAAGAAACGCTGAAATCTAATCAGACGTTGCCGGAAGAAGCTTACCCTTCGCAATTGCAGGAAAAAGGGGAAGAAACATTGACCATCTCCTTTACGGAAGGCGAAATCTCCGCTGTAAACGGCAAAAATTACGGTGATAAAATAAAAGCGATTCAGGAAATTGAAAAAATCGCTTCCCGTTATGCCATCGGCCGCGACATGCACATCGGCGATACGATTATCGGTATCAAAGGCCGTGTCGGATTTGAGGCAGCAGGACCCTTGGTGATTATTAATGCGCACAAGATGCTGGAAAAACATACCCTGACGAAATGGCAGCAGTATTGGAAAGACCAGGTAGGCAATTGGTACGGCATGTTTTTGCATGAAGCCCAATACTTAGAACCGGTGATGCGCGACATCGAAGCGTTCCTGCAAAGTTCGCAACGGAATGTTACCGGAACAGTTACCGTGCGTCTGCGTCCGTATCATTATACCTTGGTGGGTGTGGATAGCGATTTCGACCTGATGAAAACCGATTTCGGTGAATACGGGGAAATCAACAAAGCCTGGACGCCGCAAGACGCCAAGGGATTTACGAAAATCACTGCAATTCCTGCCAAGATTTACTTTGCGGTACAAAAGAAGAATAATAAATGATTAAAGTCGGAATAATCGGCGGCGCCGGATACACAGCAGGCGAATTGATTCGTTTGTTAATCAATCATCCACATGTGGAAATCGGATTTATCCATAGCAGCAGCCAGGCCGGAAGTAAAATAACAGACGTTCACGAAGGATTGTTTGGCGAAACAGATTTGACGTTTTCCTCTGAACAACCTTTGAATGAGGTCGATGTGTTATTTCTTTGTTCCGCCCACGGCGAAAGCAGGAAATTTATGGATGCGAATACAATCCCCGAATCATTGAAAATCATTGATTTATCCATGGATTATCGCCACAAAGAAAGCGCTCAAGGTTTTGTTTACGGTTTGCCGGAGCTGAATAAAAAAGCCATTCAACAAGCCGTGCGCATTGCCAATCCCGGTTGTTTTGCAACCGCTATTCAATTGGCTTTATTGCCTTTAGCTGATAAAAAAATGCTAAAGAACGAAGTCCATATAAATGCAATCACCGGTTCGACCGGCGCAGGCGTAAAACCGGCGGAAACATCCCATTTCTCCTGGCGCGACAATAATATTTCCGTATATAAAGCTTTTGAACATCAGCATTTAAAGGAAATAGCCGAATCATTGAATCAGGATAAATCCAACTTGAACTTTATTCCGGTACGAGGTGATTTTCCACGGGGCATTTTTGCGACGGCTTATACCGAATGTGATTTATCGGTAGAGGAGGCAATCCGTTTATACAATGATTTTTATAAAGAAGCCGCCTTTACGTTTGTTACGGATAAAAACGTGGATTTGAAACAAGTGGTCAATACCAACAAATGTCTGCTCCACTTGGAAAAACACGGCAATAAATTGTTTGTTATTTCGGTGATAGATAATTTATTGAAGGGCGCCTCCGGACAGGCCGTACAAAATTTTAATCTGCTGTTCGGATTAGATGAAAAAACAGGATTGAATTTAAAAGCAAGTGCATTTTGAAATTATTTGATGTATATCTTTGTTCGACGGAGGTTCTACCTCCGTCGGTCTATTAGTACAGGCTCCAGCCTGCAAACATAATAGGGCTGAGGCTGGAGCCTCAGCCTAACGCGAGTCTCAATTTTAATTTTTGTTGGTTAAAACTTGTTTTTAGTAAAAAAAACGTATCTTTGTAGAGAATTAAAACGGAATAATAAACAATCTTATGGGAACTGACGTATAGATGTATCGTTTAATTAAGCCTTTCATAGATGTGGTTGCTTATGTTGCCACCATTACGGGCTTTGTATGTATATTTTTAAAGGACACCGTGGCTACGCTCGTAGCTTTGGGTGTTTTTTGTTTGTTGTTGTTAGGAATTGCTATTGCTATTTTTGTATTTGTTTGGAAACATTTGAAAAGAACTACCAACTACGGTCATATAGGCTTTTCCACATTTGTAAAATATGAAACAGAGCCTGACGGGAAACATATTGTTTTTGAAGTCTTTAGGCAAATACAAAGCAAACAATTAGTCATGACAGATTTGGATTACTCGTTCAAATGGACGGGCAGTAAAAGTCCACGCATTACATCTAAACTACAAAATACAGATGGGCGAATATATGAAGGAGAAGAAGGTGCATACGACCACATAAAACTGAAATTCAAAAAGGCGCTTACCTACAATGAAACAGGAACTGTACACTTTTATGCTGAATTAGATGATGTTGATGGTATTTCTAAACCTTGTGTAGAATTTAAAGTGGATGTACCTGTCGAAATTATTCATTATAGAATAATTTTAAAACAAAAGCCCAATGATTATCATAATCCGGCAGTGTTACGAAGAAGAAAAATTAACAATCAAATAGGCAATATTGATTATGAAGATATTGAGAGTGTAGCATTTAACGCTCACTGTAAAAGTTATGAATATCATTTGTTGGAGCCTGAGGTTGGTTATTTTTATCGTATTGAATGGCAAAAGTAAAAAAATCATGAAAATATTTGATGTATATCCCCGTTGGAATATCGAGCCTGTAAAGGCTTCCGGGTGCAAAATATATGACAGGGACGGTGTGGAATACCTGGATTTCTACGGCGGTCATGCCGTCATTTCCATTGGACATTCGCACCCCAAGTATGTTGCCAAAATAACGGAACAATTGAACAACATCGGTTTTTATTCCAATTCCGTCCGGATTCCTCTGCAGGACGAATACGCGGAAAAATTGGGTAAAGCCTCCGGTTATCCGGACTATTCGTTGTTCATGGTCAATTCCGGCGCCGAAGCCAATGAAAATGCGTTGAAACTGGCTGCTTTCCACAACAACCGGAACAAAGTGGTCGCTTTTCACCATTCTTTTCACGGGAGAACCTCCGCTGCCGTTCGTGTAACGGACAATCTGAAATACCAGGCGTCAATCAACCGGAACCTGGAAGTGGTTTTCTTGCCGTTGAATGATATTCAGGCAGTTGAGGAAACACTCCGGAAAAAAGATGTTTCTTCGGTTATTATCGAAGGCATTCAAGGCATTGGCGGGATTGTGGTTCCCGAACCGGAATTTCTGCAACAATTAAGCGCCGTTTGCCGGGAAACCGGTACCGTTCTGATTCTGGACGAAATACAATCCGGCTACGGGCGTACGGGAAAATTCTTTGCGCATCAATATGCGGGCATCCGGCCGGACATCATCACGATTGCCAAAGGAATGGGCAACGGGTTTCCGGTTTCCGGAATGTTGATTGCCCCACAATTCAAAGCCGTTTCAGGCGAATTGGGTACGACTTTCGGCGGAAATCATTTGGCTTGCGCGGCGGCTATTGCCGTTTTAGAAGTCATGAAAGAAGAACGTTTAGTTGAGAATGCCGCCGAAATAGGCGAATATTTGATTGGCGAATTAAAAAAAATACCGCAAATTAAAGAAGTTCGCGGCCGCGGATTAATGATTGGCATGGAATTTGCGGAACCTATAAAGGAACTGCGGAACAATTTGCTTTTTGGAGAAAAAATATTTACAGGCGTTACCGGGACACACGTTTTCCGCTTATTGCCGCCCTTAAGTCTAAGCAAAGAATTAGCAGACGAATTTTTAAAACGATTAAACAAGGTAGTATGAAATTATCGATTATCGGAGGCGGAAACATGGGAGGAGCCATTGTCCGCGGTTTAGTTCAGGGCACTGTTTTCAAGCCGGGCGACATTACGGTGATTGATGTTTCGGAAGCCCCCTTAAAAAACGTACAGGATTTCAATCCGGCCATTCGGACCGCTTTGAACAATTATGACAGTGTCGAACATGCCGATATTGTCATTTTAGCAGTAAAACCCTGGTTGGTGCGGGATGTGATTTTGGATATTAAATTCAAATTGAATTATTCCAAACAGATTCTCGTGTCCATTGCAGCCGGCGTGACGATTGCCTGCATCAATGAAACGCTCTTGAAAGCCAAAGAAGAAATGACGCTGCCGGTACTTTTCCGGGCCATTCCCAATACCGCCATTTCCATTAAGCAAAGCATTACTTTGATTACTTCCCAAAATGCGACACCTGAGCAAACAGCCTTGTTATTGAAGATTTTCAATGAATTGGGAAGCGCTATCGTATTGGATGAAAGCAAAATAGAAGCAGGCACCGCTTTGACTTCCTGCGGAATAGCCTATCTGTTCCGTTATGTCCGTGCTGCGATGCTGGCCGGAGTCGAATTGGGATTTTATCCCAAAGACGCGCAGAACTTGGTCGTAAAAACCATGTTGGGAGCCGCTTCATTATTGGATGAAAACAAGGCAAACCCGGAAGTGGAAATCGATAAAGTGACTACGCCCGGCGGAATCACGATTAAAGGATTGAACGAACTGGAAGCCAACGGCTTTTCGGATGCCATTATCAAAGCGATCAAAGCCAGCCGGTAACGTAACCTCGTACCTTTTGTTTCAAAACCGAGGGTTGAGACGGTTCAGCCTAATGAAATAAGAGCATGAAGCCTTTCTCCAGGCGGTAATACTGCCAGAAGAAAGGTCTAAGTTGGTAATATACACTAAATAATGTATCTCAACGGACGCATATGTGGGCTGCAGCAGTTTCGTTTTCCCTCGTAAGCCAAAAGCGCAAGTCTCCTCCAGAGCCACTGTATCTGATCGGGTACGTCTGGTATATATTTGATGTACCAGGTGCGTTTGACACCCACAGCGCCGATGATGCGCCAGCGGCGTTAGCCTGGGATGGTGTCACATTATTGTGGTACTCGCTGCCGCCGCAACGTGTAAAGCCAGACGGGCAGCTGCCAGCGGTCGTAGCTGAGTGAGTGCCTGTACTTACGGTATAGCAACGGCCATCGCGCCCCAGCATATAAGTGCAATTTGTTATTAGAACCGAACACTTCTTGACCGGCAGAGTAGCAATAGAAGCTTCCACAACAAACGAACCTTGTGCAGTGCCTGATATTATGGTTGCAGTTGTACCCGTGAAAGCTATCTGTGTGTCAGACGGAACGGCGCCGACGATTGTCCAAACAACGTCAACGGCAGCGGTAGCGTTTCCCTGCGCATCTTTAAAAGCAGTAGCGGTAATGATACCTTGGTTTCCGCCCGTTATCACAGTCAAATCAGTTTTATCCAGACTGAAAACGGTTACCGTAACTTCTTTCACTTCAATAGAAATTTCCTTTGTTGTCTTTTTGTCCATACTGGTCACTTCGATTGTAGCTGTCCCCGGTTGCAATCCTTTCACCGTAACTCCATCGGATAACGGGTTCAGCAACTGAATCACATCATCGCCTTCGGTTATCTTCCACGATACGCCCGGATAGGTAGCATCTTCCGGTATAAAATCCATTACGGTAAACAGCTGGCTGCCTCCGTTCCAAATAGATACGGTGGCTGATTCAGACGGATTGAGCGTAAAACCGGTTACTTTTTGCGAAGCTGAAAGTCCCGATTCTATTGGTTTCCACTCTTGGCCGTCGAACACATAAATACCCTCACCCAGAGTCGTATTGGTATTATACACCATCATACCTATGGCTGTCCCTTTTTCCGTATCGGCGGCTACCGCTAATGTAGTCTCGTCAATTAAATTCACCTTCGGCAACAATAAACCTTTGCCGGTTGTCTTGGATAAGTCCAGGATAGCCCCCTCGTGAGGCGTTTGCGTATCGGTTCCGCCGATTAATACCTGGGCTTTTACACTTGCCATGCTCAAACCAATGAGCATCAGCAACAAAAAAAGATTCTTTTTCATTCTCTTTGTCTTTTATTTTTAATTTGTTATTACTATTGTTCTCACTCTACGGAAGCAACCAGTTTCCATTTACCCGGTTGGCCGGCTTCCTTTGTCCACAGGTAAATTCCTTTGTCGATAGTATCGCCGTCCTGATAAATAATCATTCCTACGGCTTCATCTTCATCTCCACTTAAACCGAAAGGAGTCACATCTATTAATTCCACCCGCGGCAACAACAAACCTTTGCCTGCGTAAGGCGTTTGTTCTACCGATTGCAAATCCAAGAAAGCGCCGGGATGTGGAGTTAATGTTCCCGAACCATTACTGATAACCACTTGGGCTTTTGCGCCTGCCACACTCAAAACGATGAACAGCAGCATTAAAAAAAGATTTTTTTTCATCTTCATTGAATTTATAAATTTATTAATATTTGATTTTTTAGGTAAGGGTAAAGGCAGTTATAAGTATCTTAAGCTTCTTAAGCTTCTTAAGTATCTTAAGAAGCTTAAGATACTTATAACTGCCTTTACCCTATAGAAATAGCGGACAACACCTTACATTCAATAACTAAAAAATGAGAGGGAAAAAATATTGAATAGAACTGCCCGCTAATATTTATCTATGGGGGATTTATCATACAATATAAGTGATATTGCTTCCAAGTCCCTATGAAGCGGTTATTTAAAATAAAAAACGTGGGACTTGTAACTCTATTCGTTCTGGAGGTCTTAGACTACCTGTACATACAAATAAGTTACGCCCACGATTTTACGTGAACGTTTACCTTATCCTTGTATGTACAGAAATTGTCTAAGTTTCCAGAACAAGAATAAAAGCTAACGCTTTTTCTATTAATGAATTATATCTTTATATTCTCTTTTTATTTTGTAATAAAAGCCTTTTATTGTTTATTTAATTGGCAAAAGTAATATTTTTTCTTGTATTAACCAAGTAATTACCAAAAATTAACTTTTTTACGAACACTCGTTACTACTCCGCCCCCGTTAAATACTAATTTAGCACATTTAATCGCGGAGCGATTGCATTATTGTAGATACAAATGAACCACCAATATCCACCCACAACATCGGAGATGTTGCATTCGGATGGTAGAGACGCGATTAATCGTGTCTCTACGTTATGCAACCGCTCCGCGGTTGACGGTGGTGGTTGATATTATTTTGTGCTACAATAATGCAATCGCTCCGCGATTAAATGTGCTAAATTAGTATTTACAGTACCTGAGCAGTTACGAACATTTAAAGGTGAAAAATTAAAAGCCCCACGAGGCTCACGTGGGGCTTAGGTGTAATAAAAAATATAAGAGCCTATTCTATTTGGTAGGCAGTATTGCGGATTCGGTCGGAAAGGTCGAAAAGAGAATTTTTAAGCTGTACTCTTTCTTCATCTGAAAATTCTGTAGGCTTTCCATTACCGTCAATACCATTGAGTTTGTGATATATCCACGAAGAAGATTTGCCAAAATATCGGGATGCAATTTTAGACCAAGTAATATCTAATGCAATATCTTGGACTTGATACTTCAATGACTGTTTTCGAGGCATAACTATTTCCATAATATTCTTTTTTGCTCAGTTAATTCTACCTTTTTCATATCTCATATTTTTTATTACTCTGCAAATGTAGTACGAAATTTCGTACTACCCAAATAAATCAGCAATTATTTTTCATGAAAATATTTTTTTATATTTACGAATTCTGAGATAAAAACGCTAAACAAATCTAATTCATTTTATACGCTTTTGCCTTTTTATCCGTTATAATCTATGTATTGATTGGAGAATCCACTTATGTTAGATTATATTAAAGGAGAAATCAGCGAATTGACTCCCGCTTCCGTTGTCGTTGAAGTGGGCGGTTTGGGCTATTTAGCTCATATTTCATTAAACACCTATTCAGCCCTTAACGGATTGAAGGAATGTAAATTATACGTTTATGAAGCCATCCGCGAAGACGCACATTTGCTTTTTGGGTTCATCGACAAACGCGAACGCGACCTCTTTTTGCTGCTTATCTCGGTGTCGGGTGTTGGCGCCAATACGGCACGCATGGTCTTGTCTTCCATCGCTACTTACGAACTCGAAGGGATTATTTCCACCGGAAATGCTTCGGCTTTGAAAACCGTCAAAGGTATCGGGAGCAAAACCGCCGAACGAATCATCATCGACTTGAAAGACAAAGTGAAACAGGGTGGGGGACCTGCCGAAAGTCCGGCGGCTTTTACGGCTTATCCGGAAGTGGCCAAGGAAGCCGTATCGGCCTTGGTCATGTTGGGATTCAATCAGCCGGCTTCGCAAAAAGTCGTGGGCAAAATCGTAAAAGATAATCCTTCCCTGTCGGTGGAACAAATTATCAAAAATGCACTAAAAATGTTGTAATGAAGCGTAGGAACAAATATATCATCACCGGTTTGATTGTCTTGCTGACAGGAATCTGCTACCAACTGAATGCCGATTTGACGGCCATCAGTTCGCAGTTTCCCGAGGTGACGGCCGTACCGAATGATACCGCTCCCCGTTTTCCGGTAGCGCCCATTATTCCGCAAACCTACGAGGAACTGAACACGACCCACCCGATTGATTTACAAAACCCGGAAGATTTCGACGATACATTTGAATACAATCCCGAAACCAACCGCTACGAGTTGCGCACGAAAATCGGGGGAACGGATGTGACGACTCCGCTTTCGCTTACGCGGGACGAATATCTGAAATACACGCTTCAGAAAAGTATGGATTCGTATTTCAAAACCCGGAACGATGAAGAATTTGCCAACCAGGGTGAAGGGAAAAAGGATGCGTTGTCAATGTTTGACTTCAATTTTGATTTAGGCCCTGCGGAAAAGATTTTCGGGCCGGGGGGCGTGCGCTTGCAACCCCAGGGAAGTGTAAACACCAAAATAGGGGTTACGCATACTTCTACCGGAGACCCGACGATGACCGAACGGCAACGCAATCATACGACTTTTGATTTTGATCCGCAAATCCAGGCGAATGTAAACGCTTCGATTGGTGATAAGATGAGTTTTGATTTGAATTACAATACGGAATCCACCTTTGATTTCGACTCCAAACGGTTGAAACTGGCGTATGCCGGCAAGGAAGACGAAATCGTAAAAGTATTGGAAGCCGGTAATGTGAGCATGAATACGACCAACTCGCTGATTCGCGGGGGAGCCGCTTTGTTTGGTATCAAAACGGAACTGCAATTCGGCAAACTGACCGTAGGCGCTATTTTTTCCCAACAGGAATCCCAATCGCGCTCCACGTCTTCCAAAGGAAGCGTGCAAACGACTCCTTTTGAAATCACAGTGGACGATTACGACGAATGGACCCACTTTTTCCTGGGCCATTATTTTACGGATACGTATGATGAAGCCATGAGCACGCTCCCGGCCATCAAGTCGGGGATCTCGATTAGCCGGATTGAAGTGTGGGTGACCAACAACCATTCGAATTACGATGAAGCGAGGAATGTCGTGGCTTTTGCCGATTTGGGCGAACATACCCATATCAGCAATCCGGTATTTAGGCCAGCGTCCGGCAACGAAAATATTCCATATAACCGTGCCAATAATTTGTACACCGAACTGATAGAAGAATATCCTGCCGCACGCAACAAGGACCAGGTAAAGCGAATATTAGAAAACGGCAACCTTCACCTTAAGGAAAGAGAGGATTTTGAAAGGATTGAAAAGGCTCGCAAACTGGAACCTTCGGAATATCGCCTCAATCCGCAATTGGGTTACATCAGTTTACGGACAAGATTACAACCCAATGACTTGTTGGCGGTGGCTTATGAATATTCATACAGGGGAAATACCTACCAAGTGGGAGAATTTTCGACCGATAATCCGGAAAAAACCGAGGAGAACCTGTATCTGAAACTGCTTAAGGGAGACCCGTCGCCTACGGCCCCCGGATGGAATTTGATGATGAAGAATGTTTATACCATCAGCAACCGGAATATCGAAAAGGAGAAATTCCGCTTGGATATTAAATGCTGGAGCGAGGGTGTTTACCTCAATTACATTACGGAAGGCGCTATTGCCAATCAACTTTTGTTGCGGGTGGAAAACTTAGACCGCCTTGATTCAAGGGAAGAACCGCATCCGGACGGATTTTTTGATTTCGTGGAAGGATTTACAGCCCTGTCGCAGGAAGGTAAAATCATTTTCCCTGTCGTACAACCTTTTGGCGAATATCTCCGGAAGAAGATTGCAGATGACCGCATCGCCAATGAGTATGTCTATCAGGAATTGTATGATGCCTCGTTGACCGATGCCCGGCAGGTGGCGGAAAAAAATAGATTTATCCTTACGGGTGAATACAAAGGAAATGCGGGACGGGAAATTGAATTGGATGGCGGCTACAACATTGCCAAAGGTTCGGTCACCGTTACCGCCAACGGCATCCGCTTGAAAGAAAATATAGACTATACCATGAATAACGGGCGGGTGACCATTATCAATCCGGCTTATGAAAATGCAGATATTCAGACCTCCTACGAGAATCAAAATAATTTCGGAATGCAGCGCAAAACCATGATGGGACT
The DNA here is from genome assembly GCA_031261295.1 of Candidatus Symbiothrix sp. Taxonomy (GTDB): domain Bacteria; phylum Bacteroidota; class Bacteroidia; order Bacteroidales; family Azobacteroidaceae; genus Azobacteroides. The sequence goes on from JAISKT010000149.1 coordinate 21,526, forward strand.
TAACCTCAATTATGCGTTCTCACCCAAATTCAATTTGGGCGCTACCGTCATGAACCTGAGTGAGATGCCCGTCACCATGAAAACCAATCCGGGGGAAGAATCCATCAACAATACGCTGTTTGGTTTCAATACCAACTATTCCACCCAATCGCAATGGCTGACCAATATGGTTGATAAACTGCCTTTAGTGGAATTGTCGGCGCCTTCGCAAATCACGTTCAGCGCGGAATATGCCCAGTTGATTCCCGGACATTACCACAGCAAATGGGGAGGCGATTATTCCTATATCGACGATTTTGAGAGTGCGAAGCGAACCATCGACTTGCGTTCCTATTATTCCTGGTTTTTATCCGCCACGCCTTCTACTCTTAAGGGAGCTAAGGATGTAGATTCACTCAGCTATGGGAATAACAGGGCCTTGTTGGCTTGGTATTCCATTGATCCGTTGTTTACCCGGAAATCATCCCAGACTCCTTCCCATATTAAAAATGACGTAGAGCAATTGTCCAATCATTACGTAAGGGAAATCAGGGAAGAAGAATTGTTTCCCAATAAAGACATTCGTTTTGATGAAGCTTCTACGATTCCCATATTGAACCTGGCTTATTATCCCAAGGAACGCGGGCCGTACAACTTGGACAGGGAAATGAATTCCGATGGAACGCTTCGGAATCCGGAAGACCGTTGGGGAGGTATTTTCCGGAAAATAGAAAGCAGCCAAACGGATTTTGAAGCCGAAAACATCGAACACATTGAATTCTGGTTGTTGGATCCGTTTATTTACGAACCCAATTCCCCCGGAGGAGATTTGTATTTCAACCTGGGAGATGTGTCGGAAGACATCCTGAAAGATGAAAAGAAGTTTTTTGAAAACGGCTTGCCTGCCGATGGGGATGAAAGCAAAGTGACAAAAACGGTGTGGGGATACGTGCCCAAACAACAGTCTTTGGTGTATGCGTTTGATTCGGACGTTGACCGGCGGAAACAGGATGTCGGCTTAAACGGGCTAAGCACGGAACAAGAACGTACCTATCCGGCCTATTCCGACTATTTAGCCTATTTGAAAAACAGTTTGAATCCGGATGCCTACGACAAAATATGGCAAGACCCGGCAGCGGATAATTACCATTACTTCAGGGGATCGGATTACGACCGGGACGAAGTGTCTATTCTGGGCCGTTACAAACATTACAACGGGACGGAAGGCAACTCGGAAACACAGGAAAATTCTTCCTCCAATTATAGTACGGCGGCCAAAGTAAGTCCCGATGTAGAAGACATTAACCAGGACAATACACTGAATGAAAATGAGAAATATTTCCAATACAAAGTATCCATCCGTCCGAAAGATTTGAAAAAAGTAGGAGACAATTTCATTGTGGATACACGAAAGAGCCGGGTTACGCTTAAAAACGGCAAGCAGGAAGAAGTAACCTGGTACCAGTTTAAGATACCTATCCGGAAATACGAAGATAATCCGGGTAATATCCGGGATTTTCAATCCATCCGGTTCGTCCGTATGTTCCTGACGAATTTTGCCGATTCGGTTATTCTCCGTTTCGGAACGTTGGAATTGGTACGGGGCGATTGGCGGGTATATACCAAGGACTTGTCCGACCCCACATTGCCACCCAATGGAACGGGAAACCTCAGCCTGTCCACAGTCAATATTGAAGAAAACGGAGATAAAGTGCCGGTCAATTACATTATGCCTCCGGGTGTAAACCGTATGACCGATCCGGGACAACCTCAACTCATCATGCAAAATGAACAATCCCTGTCAGCTAAAATAACGAATTTGTCTCCCAAAGATGCCCGCGCCATTTATAAAAACACCGGTTTGGATACCCGGCAATACAAACGCTTGCAAATGTTTGTCCATGCGGAACGGTTGGCAGACGAAATACGCGACTTGCAGGACAATGACCTGTCTGTCTTCCTGCGGTTGGGATCCGATTATAAAAACAATTATTACGAATACGAAATCCCGTTGAAAATAACTCCTCCGGCGCCGCCTTCTCCGGGATACAGCGGAAATAACAATGCCGACCGGGAAACGGTTTGGCCGCACTCCAATATGTTCGACTTCCCATTTGAATTGCTGACCAACCTGAAATTAGAACGGAATAAGGAAAAACGGAAAGCCGGTTCGGATGTTACTTTTGACAAGCCTTATCCGGAATCGGGAGCCGAAGATCCCCAAAAGCCGATGAACAAAGTGAGGGTGATGGGAAATCCGAGTATTTCCGATATTAAAGTAATCATGATCGGTGTCCGGAATACTTCAGGCAGTGAAAAATCCGCCGAAATATGGGTGGATGAGTTGCGCCTGACCGAATTTAACGAAGACGGAGGCTGGGCCGGAAATGCCAATTTATTCGTAGGACTTTCCGATTTAGGCTCGGTGAATGTTACCGCCCGAAAAGAAACAGCCGGTTTCGGTAGTCTGGATCAGGGGATTATGGATCGGAATCTGGATGATAAGCAAAACTTTAGCGTATCTACCCAAGTGGAATTAGGGAAATTCTTCCCGGAAAAGGCCAAAGTAAGTATTCCGCTTTATTATTCTTACAGTGAAGATTTAGTAAGCCCGAAATACAATCCGTTGGATCAGGATATTCTGCTGAAAGATGCTTTGGATGCCGTGGAAACCAAAGCGGAAAAAGACTCGATACGGAATTTTGCTGTGGATAAAGTGATCCGGCGTTCATTCGACCTGAACAATGTACGGGTAAACATCATGAGTAAAACGCCGATGCCCTACGATCCGGCCAACTTCTCGTTAGGGTATTCGTCCGCCGAGGAATACATCCGCAATGCGACGACGGAATACGACCGGCAAACCAAGCAACGGTTGCTTTTCAACTATTTGTATTCGCCCATGTTCAAACCGTGGAAGCCATTTTATAAAGACGGCAAAGCCATTAGCAAGAACAAATTCCTGAGCGATTTCCAAATAGGGTATTTGCCGAAAAGTATTGAGTTTAATTCGGATATGAACCGCGAGTACTTTGAATTGCAATTGCGCGATTTGGGCAATCTGGGTGAAAATATGATTCCGGCTTCGTTCAGGGAAGATTTCTATTGGAACCGGACTTCGGCGATCAGTTGGGATTTGACAAAAAATCTCCGTTTCAATTTAAATACAGGAACCAATGCCCGTATTGATGCGCCTTACATACAGGCCAATAAAAAGTTCGTTAGCGATTCCGAATACACTAACTGGAAAGATTCCGTCATGCAAAGTATCCGCGATTGGGGTACGCCGATGGAATATCTCCAGCATTTTACGGCGACGTATCAACTGCCGTTCAATTCGATTCCCCTATTGAACTTCATCACCGGAAATTTGTCGTATAATGCTCAGTACGAATGGCAACGGGGAGCTGTCATCGATTCGCCGGACATTGAAATAGGAAATACCATTACCAACGAACGCACCATGGGCTTGGACAATATTGCGATGAACTTGGTTACTTTCTATAATAAAAATAAATTCCTCGAAAAGGTCAACAAAAAATATGTACTGAGCAAAGGAAGTAGCTCAAACTTGCGGAATAACACCCGGCGGACGGCTCAATCGGCCAACGAACGGAATCAAAAGGCGGCGGAAGAAAAACTGAAAAAGAAGTACGAGGGCGAGGTGCAACTGAATACGGATTCGGCTACCTTAGTCAAACATTCATTAGACAACAAACGCATCCGGGTAACTGCCCGCGGGGCCGATGGGAAGTTATACAACATCAGTTATAAAAAATTAGACGGCAACACGATCCGGATCAACAACCGGGATTCGGTGGATTTAAAGTTGAACATCAGCCAATTGCCGCCTTTAGACAACGAGCAATGGTATAAGATAGCTCAAGGCGTGGCCCGTGGATTAATGATGGTTCGCAACGTAGGCTTTTCCTACAACCAGACACAAGGGATGAATATTCCTAATTTCCGTCCGGAAATCGGCGATTTCTTTGGACAGGGTTCTTCTAACTACGGGAGCGCTCCGGGAATCGACTTTGCTTTCGGACTGACAGGTGAAAGTTACCTGCAAAAAGCCGATGAAAACGGTTGGCTGGTAAAAGATCAAGATAATAATGTCAGCCCTGCCATCTTCATGAAAGCGGAAATGTTTAGTTTCACGGCCTTAGTCGAACCTTTTGTCGGAATGAAAATCAACTTGACGGCCAACCGGACCTCAACCAATCAAACGCAGATCGATTTTATGTACGATGGTATGCCAAGGCGTTTTTCCGGTAATTTCAGTATGACTACCGTGGCGCTTGGTTCGGCCTTTGAAAAAAGCGATGCAAACAATGGTTATTACTCCAAGGCATTTCAAACATTCCTCAACAACCGGAGCGTTATTGCCAACCGGTGGGAAAATATCTATGAGGGCGTAGCCTATCCAAGAACAGGATTTTTGGCGGGAACTAATTACGGAACTTATGAGGGTGGAGAGATTAACCGGAATTCCGCGGATGTGCTGGTACCGGCCTTTTTAGCCGCTTATACAAATAAAAAACCCGAAACGGTTGGCTTGGATTTCTTCCCGTCCTTGCTTCGTTTGCTGCCGAATTGGAAAGCCACTTACGAAGGCTTGATCCAGTTGCCGTTTATCAACAAGCATTTCAAGTCGTTTGCTATCGAACACGAATACAAATGCCGCTACAACATTGGCTCTTACAGTTCTTTCCAGAGCTGGGTCGGCGCCGGTGACAGTGACGGGATTGGGTTTATCCGCAATGTGACGACCGACAGTCCAATGCCTTCTTCTCCTTACGACATCACTGCTGTAAGTATTGTAGAAGCATTTGACCCGTTGATCCGCTTAAATTCAGTACTTCTCAATAATATGAGTATAAAAGCGGAATACAAGACCGCCCGGAATGTCAATTTGAATATTTCGTCTTACCAGATAGTTGAAATGAATACGAAAGATTTTGGCATCAATTTGGGTTACCGTTTTGAAAATTTCAACAAGGTATTGAACCTGCCGAAAACAGGCGGCGCCAATTTCAATAACGAACTAAAAGTTTCGGCAGGTATAACCTACCGGAAAATGCATAGTTTGATTCGTAAAATTCAGGACGCTTCTACCCAGCCTACGAGCGGAGATACCCAAACAGTCCTCAACCTTACCGCAGATTACACCATGAGTAAAATGGTGGTGTTGCAGGCTTTCTTCGACCGGCAGATAAGCAAGCCGCTGGTATCCGCTACGGCCTATCCGGTATCCAAATCGGCGTTCGGGGTAACTATAAAAGTCAGCCTGGCAAGATAATTTCTTTATGTTGCAATAAATGTTTACCTTTGCAGCTTCAAAAAATATAGAACATGGATTTTATTAACTGGCTTATTGATTTCGTTCTTCACATAGATGTGCATTTGGAGGTTTTGATCGCCCAATACGGGATGTGGATTTACGCTATTTTGTTCCTGATTATTTTCTGCGAAACCGGATTGGTAGTTACCCCGTTTTTGCCCGGCGATTCGCTCTTATTCGTGGCCGGCACGTTGTCTGCGATAGGCGCCAATCACATCAATGTCCATCTGATGGCGCTCTTGTTGATTTCCGCCGCTATTTTAGGCGATTCCTGCAATTATGCCATTGGAAAATTCTTCGGGGAGAAACTTTTCAGCAATCCCCATTCCAAGGTCTTTAAGCAAAGTTACCTGAAAAAAACGCATAATTTCTACGAAAAACATGGCGGACGTACGATTATCTTTGCGCGTTTCGTCCCTATCGTACGGACATTCACGCCCTTCGTGGCCGGAATGGGCAAGATGACCTATTTCCGTTTTATCAGTTTCTGTGTAGTAGCCGCAGTGATTTGGGTGTCGTTATTCATGTATGCCGGCTATTTCTTCGGCGAATTGGATTTTGTCAAACACAACCTGAGCGTGTTGATTATTGCCATTATCTTTATCTCTTTGTTGCCCGCCGTAATCGAAGTGGTGAGGCAGAGGGCGAAAAGCAAAAAGCAAAATTCGTAGTTTACTATACTAAAGATAATCCTTTAAAAGTAAAGACAATCGGTTTGATTTTGTTGATTTTCGGAAATTCAATCTGATATTCGCCCCGGTTTTCGTTGACGGCAATAATTTTGCCGGTTTCCCAAATCGGATGCTGCACGAGGTCACCCACTTGGAACCGTTCGTGAAAGCCTGAACCGTTGATTTTGATATTCAATTGTTCGCGGGCTTCTTTCAGCACTTCGGGTTTCATCACGCCTTTCCGCACATACAGTTTTTCGCTGATTTCAAAAATAAAGCGCGAAGGCATCTTGTTCAGTCCCGTCCGGGCATTGAAGCCTTCCGATTCCGTCATGTAAAAAGATTTTTCGGCACGGGTAACAGCTACATACGTCAAACGCCGTTCTTCTTCAATGGCCCGCAATCCGCGTTCTTTGACGGAAGTGGCATTCGGCAAAACGCCGTCACTGAATCCGCACAGGAAAACATGAGGAAATTCCAGTCCCTTGGCAATGTGGATAGTCATCAATTTGACCTTGTTATTTTCCACTTTTTCCATATCCATATCGGTGTAAAGGGCAATTTCCTGCAAATAGCGTTGCAAGGTAAGCGGTTCTTTATCTGTATTTTCCAATACAATAATGGAATTAACGAGTTCGACAATGTTTTCGAGTCGCTCGGCATCTCCGTCCCTTCTCAAGACATCGGTCAAACCGCTGGCATCCAATAATTCCTTTACCAAATCCGATACGCGCAATTCATTCTTTTTCCGCCGGAAAGCTTGTATCAGTTGGACAAATTCAACAGCGCCGGGCCGGGCAAATTCCGGTCGTTCGATATTAAATTCCAAGGCTTCGAGATAGGAAACCCGTTGCAGGGCAGCGGTTTCTTTCAGTTGTTCGAGGTATTTTTTCCCTAATCCGCGGGTAGGCGAATTGATTACCCGGAGGAACGAAAGATTATCGCCCGACTCCATCAACCGCAAATACGAAAGCACATCTTTGATTTCTTTCCGTTCAAAAAAACGGATGCCCCCGAAAATAGTATAAGGGATAGATGCCTGAATCAGTGACTGTTCGATGTTGCGGGAAATATAATTGGCGCGGTACAAAATAGCGAAATCCGAAAGCGCTGCATTTTCTTCTTTGCGCAAACGTTTGATTTCGTTGGCAATCCAAAGTCCCTCTTCAAATTCGCTTTGGGCATGAAAATGCACCACATCCACTCCTTCCGGATTTAAGGTGAACATGTCTTTTTGCACCCGCAAAGTATTGTTTTTGATAATATTGTTACTCAAATCCAGAATTTTGGGTGTAGAACGATAATTTTGGTTCATGATAATCGTTTGGACACCTTTAAAATCGGCATCGAAATGTACTAAGATTTCCGGCCGGGCGCCCCGCCATTCATAAATGGTTTGGTCGGGATCGCCCACCACAAAAAGGTTTTCATGCTGATTGGACAGTAATTTGACTAACCGGTATTGTTCTTCCGAACTGTCCTGCATTTCGTCCACCTGAATGTAGTGCATCCGCTGCTGCCATTTTTCCAACACCTCCGGATAATTCAGGTAAATATATAAGGTGAAATTGATGAGGTCGTCAAAATCCAAGGCGTAATTCCGCAATTGTTTTTCCAGATATTTGGAAAAGATTTTCTCCAAATCGTTGGTGGACGCCCGTTCTTCACCCGCCAAGAGAGTCGGGATATAATCCAACAGGTATTTCTGGTTGGCAATGTAATTCAGGACTTGTTTGAATGTGAAATTTTTGGAATCCAATTTCAATTCTTCAAATACATCCCGGAGAATGGCTTTTTGGTCTTCCGTATCCAAGATAATGAAATTGCGCGGATATTGCACTTTGTGAATATCTTCGCGAAGCGCCCGCACGCAAAAACCGTGATAAGTGGTGATATAAGACAAATCGTAATCGTTCCCAATCATCTTTTTCACGCGGTTGCGCATTTCGAGGGCCGCTTTGTTGGTGAACGTGACGCAGAGAATATTGGCGGCATTGATCCCCAATTCGTTGACAATATAAGCAAAACGGGAAGCGAGGGAGCGTGTTTTCCCTGAGCCGGCGCCGGCAATCACCCGGATATACCCTTCCGTTTCGGTTACCGCTTGGAGCTGTTGTTCATTAAGACCGTCTAATATCATGATTGTGAGAGATGTATTACACGATGCGAAGATAAGTAAATTTTGGGTATAATCATAAAAAGTTTCCACTTGGAAACTTGCCACTTGGAAACTTGCCACTTGGAAACTAATTATTATTTGCTTACCTTTGTCCTAAAACGGAAGAAAATGAGCCTTAATTTCATTTTATTATAGTGGATTATTTTTCGGAAAACGGTGCATATATTAAATTTTATATCTATTTTTGCAGTAAATCGAATTACTAATACTGAAACTTATAAAGACATGCGTAAAACAAATTCAGAGACAAAAAAATTGAGTAAATACATGAACCTCCTTAACGATTGGGGATTCAAGTACGTTTTTAACAAAGAAGAGAATTTAATCCATTTCCTGAACTTGCTTTTTGAAGGAAGAGAGGAAATAAAAAGCATCACTTATCTCCCAACCGAACAGTTGGGAAAAACGGAGGAAGACCGGAAAGTGATTTTTGATGTGTATTGCCGGAACGATAGGGAAGAACTGATCTTGCTTGAAATGCAGAATATTCCTCAAGTTCATTTTCAGGATCGTTCCTTGTTTTATTCGGCTTTCCCGCTACGGAATCAGGCGATTAAAGGTGAATGGGACTTTGAATTGAAATCGGTTTATGTCATTGGGATATTGAATTTCATTCCCAAAGGGAAAGCCGATGAACAGTATATTGAGCGGGTTTGTTTGATTAATGAACGTACGAAAGAACAATATTCAGACAAGTTGAACTTCATAAATGTACTATTGCCGAAGTTCAATAAAGCGCCGGAAGAATTGAGTGATTATTTAGACTGTTGGTTGTATATTTTGAAGCATTCCAAGGAATTGGAAACGCAACCGAAAGAAATACAGGGAGAATTATTTGATGAACTTTTTAAAGATATAGAAATAAAACGATTAAAAGGAGAAAATATGGAAGCATATAAAGGTTATAGAAGCAGCGAACTCAGATATGAAGAC
>JAISKT010000161.1 GCA_031261295.1 Candidatus Symbiothrix sp.
TAAAACTTAAAAAGGCGGAGATGAGCATTTTAGTTAACAAATTGGCTAAAAAAAACTGGCACCTTATAAGTGACAGTCAATAGAGGTATAAAGTTCAACGATGCAAAGGTAAGCATAAATTTATCTTAATGCACTATGTTTTGGAAATTTTAACGTTAATTTTTCAGTATCTTTACACTCCAAATTAAATAAGAATTTGAGGAATATGTCTTAACAGACACAACATATTAGGCAAACACACGATGCGCATCAAAGGTATGTAGCAAAAGTTGGCAATGTGGAATTGACTGTATGTCTGCTGTTTCTTGGGACGTTGTTCCAAAGATTGGGGCAAAATACACGTAATTAGTTAAAAATCAATAAACAGTTAGATGGTAATGATTTATGTTGAAGTTTGTAGGATATGGTCAAGAGAGAAAGTTGCGTATATTTATGAGTTACACGCAAGCGGGCGACATGCAGTGGACAATGAAACAGAAAATTGAACGTAAAAAAATAGAAAGTCAAAGATTATTAATTACATTATTTAGAAAGGGAATAATTATGAGTAAAAAAACGCTTCGTATGAATAGTTTTGGGGAAAGTATATTGAGTGAATTTGATTTATTTCATATTTGGGTTTCTGATATTCACCGCGCTTACCCTGAAACGGCTAATAAGCCCGATATTTACAAGGTTAAATTTAATTGGGACTGGAACGGATATAATGGTTATGGAGAAATTGACTATTATAGCAGTACAAAGACTGTTTGCAATGTGTTTGGTGAAAATTTATCAAATATGACTGTTCACCCAAACTCTAAGCGCCAACAACTTAATGGACGGTCAAATTGTGCTTTATACAACGATAAATCGCTTGAAGAATTGTTTAGCAGAATATTAAATATGATTGACTTATCTAAAGCCAAATAATGATTGTGAAAATCAACAGCATAAAGCCTGCATACAACAAGGGTTTGGCGTCAGGCGGGGTGTTTGCCCGCAGAAAGTTTTATCGAATTTTGAAAGTTTCGCGCCCGCCCGCTCGCCAAGCCGCTGGGACGTTGTGCAACAATCTAAAAAACAATGCTGTTAGAGAATGAATGTTTAACAAATCCGGAAGATGAAATCATTAATTCAATTCCCTTTTTATAAAGGATTCAAGCAGTTTTTTGTCAAGTAATAACCCAAATTCAATTTGGCGGTAACTATTATTTTTTATACCTTTACCGCCAATTTGAAAACAAATTATCATGAATAAAATTGTCGGCAGAGAAAAGGAAATTGAACTGTTACAGCGAATAGTTGAATCGGGCGAACCGGAATTTGTTGCTGTTTATGGGCAGCGCAATTAGAAAATTTCCAAATCGCTTTTCAAAATTATTTTAATACGACAATACCCACACCGAAAAGTTGGACCATTGCATTTGAATGGTTACGACAAAGTATCAGTAACTCAAAAAAACGAGGAAGAAAAGTAATTTTCATTGACGAAATGCCTTGGATTGCAACAATGGGTTCAAATTTTATTCAAGCATTTGAGTATTGGTGGAATACGTATGCTTCGTCAAATCCGGATATTTTGTTGATTATTTGCGGCTCTTCAACCTCTTGGATGCTTACTAAAATTATAAAAAATCGGGGTGGTTTGCATAATCGAGTTACTCGTCAGATTTCGCTTCAACCCTTTACACTAAAAGAATGTAAGGAATTTGCTACAAAACAAAAATTGCTGATAGATACGAATCAAATACTTGATTATTATATGATTTTAGGCGGAGTTCCCTATTATTGGAAACATCTGGATAAATCAAAAGGATTGCCACAAAACATTGATACTCTTTTTTTTAACAATGATGCAGCCCTGAAAGATGAATTTGCCGAAATGTTCCATTCGCTATTTAAGCACTCCGAAAAATACATGACGCTTGTAATTACGTTGGGCGAAAAGCGGATGGGGCTTACAAGAGAAGAAATTGTAGATTTATCCCATTTATCTGACGGCGGTTCCATTACAAAAATGCTGGAAGAATTGGAACAATGTGGCTTTATTCGTTCTTATTATGGTTTCGGGAAAAGACAACGAGACAAAATTTTTCAGTTAATAGATTTATTTTCATTATTTTATCTTAATTTCATTCACAGAAAAAGAAATAATGATGAGCAATATTGGACGAATAATTTCAGTACTTCAGAACACAATACTTGGCGGGGTTATGCTTTTGAGCAAGTGTGTTTGTGGCATATACCGCAAATAAAACACAAACTGGGCATTTCCGGCGTATCCACCAATTATTCTTCGTGGAGAAGCATGGAAAATGCTGCACAAATAGACCTCGTAATTGACCGGAATGACCGTATAATAAATCTCTGCGAAATGAAGTATTCAAAAGACGAATACACCATTACAAAGGAATACAACGACGTTCTTCGCAAAAGATACGCTCTGTTTACAGACGAAACAAAAACCCGTAAGACCATTCATACAACAATAGTTACAACTCTTGGAGTGAAGCATAATATGTACTGGGGGAATATCCAAAACGAAGTGATATTAGACGATTTGTTTGCGATTTGATTTGGCGGTAAGTATGTATTTTAGATGCCTTACCGCCAAAATGAAATATAGAATTACGTCCTGCCCCACTCGTTTTGTTGCGTAAACAAGTGGAGACAGGACGATTCATTCATTAATATTGCAATTCTCCTGAGAATTCTGCGCTTACATCTTTTCCGGCTAAGCCATCGGCAAAGCCTTTATAAGCATGTTTGCGTTGATAGTCTTTATCCCAAAGACAAGGCGCATCATCGGGCAACCAGTTGGTATGTTCGTCGGGATTATCGGAAACACACCAGACGGTAATTCCGTAGCGTTGCGCTTCAGGTATATATTTTGTGTACGAATCCACTACATACTGATACAAAGCAGCTTGTTCCGCATAATTCTCTGCCGTAGGCGATGCCGTACCGACCTTGATATCCAATTCCGAAATTTTAATTAATTTACCGGATGTAGCCAGTTTTTGGAACATTTGATCAATCGCTTCTTTGCTTGTATATCGTATATCTAAGTGCATCTGAGTGCCGATACCGTCTATTGAGGCGCCCTGACTTTCGATGTATTTTACATAGTCCAGCAAACCATCCAATTTATTACCGGAAGCGCTTTCCAAACCGTAATCGTTGATAAACAGTTTATCCGTTGCATTGCCGTACTGACGGGCTAATTTGAAAGCGGTGACGGCATAATCTTTACCGAGATAATCTACCCAATAAAATTCGTCCGAAGCCGGATTGGTCACGTTCAATCCCGAACGTAGCCCGCCGGCATCATTCATCGGTTCATTCACCACATCCCAAGCATGTACAGCATTTTTATAATGACTTACCATTTGCGAAATCCAGCTGTCCAAAGCAGCGCCGATAAGTTCGGCTTTTTCTTCGGGCGTTTTTTCGATCGTTGTAGGACCGGAACGCAAAGGGGAAGATGATTTTTCCGCCGCTTTTTCCACTACTTTTACATCATCGACAAAATAAGTTACATCGGCCACTTTACCCAAATCAAAACTGAGTTTTACTGCATTTTTACCATCTGCGTAAACAGGAGTAAAGTCAAATGAAATTTCTTTCCATGAAGAATTGGTGTTAAACAATGCACCGGCGCCGCTTCCGTCCCAGTCTTGCCAAGGCCATTCGTTCTTAAATCCGGGAAAAGAAATGCGTCCCTTGCCATCCGTATTTGATTTTATATAGAATGACATGGTGTAAGTTTTTGCAGGATCAAGCACAATATCATCCGTTTGGAACTGTAAATCCCATTCGTTGGAGGAAGAGGCGCTTGCAATTCCTTGTAAACCATAATTCCCTGAAAATTTCGCATCAGCGGTAACTGTAATTCCTCCACCGAGATTGGGTGTAGCCCAATGAGTTAAATCTCCACTTTCAAAATCGCCGTTTTCCACATAATTGAATTCGGTGGGAGCTGCATCCAAGTCAACGACTTCTACACCATCAACATAGTAAGTAACATTTTTTACAGCGCCTAACAAAAACCGGAAAGTCATGGCTGCATTATCGGCCGTAGCCACCATGCCATCGGGTGTGGTAGTCGGATTATACGTTACTTTGGTCCATGTAGAAGAGGTAGGAACATCTCCTTTCCCATCTGTCCACGGGTATTGATTAGTGAGGTCGGTATTAGGAAAATCAATAGCAACTTCGCCATCGGCATCGGATTTGATGAAGAATGATATTTGATAACGATGTCCTTCAATGATTGGAAATGCCGGGCTGTTGATTTGCATATTGTATTTACTTCCGCCAAAATCACCTATTTCTACTTTCATGGCATGGCTTCCATCGGTTGCAAAATCAGTACTTACGCTTACATTTTCCGCATAATAAGGAATATTCCATCCGGTAAGTCCGTTTTCAAAATCACCGTTGGCAATCAAGCTTTCACCCGGAGTACCCGGAATAATTGTCGGCGCTATCAAGCTATTCAAATAACCGGCATTCTGATTTTGATGCCAGGCTAATGTGTGACCATACACGGTCAAACCGGCTTCTTTTAGTTTGGCTATCAAGGCATCCACTTTCGTAAAATTTAATTCGCCTTGAGCGTTTACTATAGCGCCATGCTTCATGTCGTATCCTACGGTAATCTCGTCAAAATTTGCATTAACGGTATTCCGGTAGGTTTCGTTGGTCATGTAAAGCGACAAGTCAATCCCCACACCCAACGTAAAATTAGTGTAAGCATTCAACACTTCGTAGCGGGAAATCGCTTCCTTCAATGCGAGCGGCAGTTCTGCTGTTTCCGGGTGGGTATATGGGTCGCCCCATTCCATTTTTTCGTCATAACAGGAATTAAGTCCGAAAATCAATGTGAGCAACGAACAATAAATTAGTATTTTCTTTTTATTTAGTTTCATAATTGTAAATGTTTAATGTTATTCTTCATCAGGAAAATCACTGTAAGTCGGTGTTGTGAGCGGCACAAAGCGGATATTGTCGAAATATACCTTTTCTGTGGCAGGCACCGGGTCAAACACATCGGTAATACCCGAATTTTCAAACCAGGGTCCTGCTTGCTTATAACTTGCAGCCGACATCGAAGCTACCACATCGTCTAAGGTTTTGCCTTCGTAATCAGCGCTCAAAGCGAACGGCAACGTAATCGTAAACCAAGCGCCCGGATTTTCAAATGCTTTCACATCATATACTTTGTCCACATAAACGGGTTGATACAGCATGCAATACCTGCTGGAACCGGAACCGTCAGCCATTACCATCCGGATAACGCCCGAATTCCAAGCGCCTTCCACATAAATATCCATTTGCATACCGCAATCGGCAGCAGCAGTGGAAGCCGGTATTTTACTTGTAATCGTGCTGAAAATAGCCGTTGAATTTAACCAGAAACGTTGGTCGGAACTGGCAGCTGCATTGCCCGTAGAATTAAATACCTGATAACCACCTTGCGATTTGGGCAGATTGCCTGAGGCGGGAATAGTAGCCGTCAAAGCTTCGTTATCAATACCCGAACCCCATGCATAATTTTGTATATCATCAAAATTGTGTACTACGCCTTCCTTATAATTGAAGTAAGCGGGTGAATAAGCACCTCCATTGGCGCAGATTACCGTAACTGAACCGCTTTCGGTAATTCCTGCGGGAACAATAACTGTTACCCACTTGCCGTCTTCATCATCAGATGAGAAAGTTGTTGCTTGTACATTGCCGGGGAAAATCACTCCTGTAACGCCTTGCAAACCTGTTCCGGTAATGGTAATTTCGTCGCCGGCGGAGGGCATGGTGTGCGAAATATTTGTAATGCCGGGTGCGGCTGCACGGATTTCAAAAGGAAGAACAAAGGTGTTGCTTTCGCTTTTAACTAATCGGATGGTGTTCCGTACATCATCGGGAGCCTCCGTAGTAGGTACATCCGCTGAAATTTGCACCAGCATGGAATTGTCGCTAACAAATACAGGATTGAAATAACAGCTTTTGCCGTTGACATATACTTTGGCTATACCGGAGAAGCCGCTTCCTTCCAAACGGACTATTTGTCCGAGACGGGCAAACGTTACTTCACGATCGGGAACGGCTGATTGTGCATTTTCCAAAAACACTTTATGGATGGTCATGGGTGTATTCGAACCTCCATCCTCTTTGTCATCACAGGCGTTGAAGCTAATCATTCCGGTAATCAGCACTGCAAAGACTCCTATAGTTTTATATATTCTATTTTTCATATTCTATTTTTTTTATGATTTAATATTCTTAAACCTAACAGGTTTTCAAAACCTGTTAGGTTTTGGTATCAAAACAAATCGCTAATTCTATCTTCTGTAAATTCAAAAGGAACCGGAGCTTCTCTCAGTTTCGGATTTTGAAGCAATTCCGATTCGGGATACGGTAATTTGAAAATAGCAGCTGTAGCCGTACCTACTGCCCGTGTACCCTCATCGCGATCCGGATCAATCCGCAGGTTATTCGGTGCATCAAACAAGTAAGGAGGCACTACACCCCGGTTTTGACCATTCAGGTAATTGATCACTTCCTGTTGTTTGTAATAAGCGCGACTAACCAAATCATACCAGTAACGTCCTTCTAAGCAAAATTCCACTCGGCGTTCGTGACGCAAATCTTCCCAGACAATACTCGTTCTGGCAGGCAATCCGGCACGAGTCCGTA
Organism: Candidatus Symbiothrix sp.; assembly: GCA_031261295.1. Classification (GTDB taxonomy): domain Bacteria; phylum Bacteroidota; class Bacteroidia; order Bacteroidales; family Azobacteroidaceae; genus Azobacteroides. The sequence continues at coordinate 6,679 of JAISKT010000161.1, forward strand.
CCGCATTGAAAGCTTCCAAAGCAGTAGCATCGGTCGTTGAAGCACTGTTGCCGAGAAGGGCTTCCGCATAATTCAAATATACTTCGGCAAGCCTTAACATATAATTATCCAATGCCGAATTCATCCGTCCGATAGCGGAATTATCCTTGTTTGATCCTGTAATACCTTTTTTTACGCTCAGCCAGCGTGGAGCAGCTGAAAAGGTAACTTCATCGTAAGTCAATCCTCCGTTTGCTTTGTTTATGTCAGGGTAATAGTCGCCACTGCCCATCCATGTAGCCTTACGACGAATAGTATCGTTCCCTTCATACTCCTTAATCATATCGTAGGGACAGCCGGTTCCGCCACCGCCCCAAGCGGCATCATCGCCTGTAACGATAGAGCCGAATGCAAAATAAGCCTGATGCGTATTTATCAAACCATAACCGGTGGAACTATTCAAACCCGGCACCCATTGGAAAGCAAAGAGGGATTCCGAATTATTATTGTTTTCAACTTTGAATAAATCGGCATAATTTTCCATCAATTTGTAAGCGCCGCTGTTGATCACTTTTTCAGCCGCTTTTTTCGCCAAATCCAAATAATCGGCATCGCGTGTGCCTGCATTCGGATTTTGTCCGTAGTTGGAAGCTACATAACCGGAATAATCTAGATACAAGCGCGACAACATTCCGAAAGCGCTGTAACGGGTTACATGTCCGGTTTTCCCTACGGTTTCGGGCAAATATTTGGCAGCAAATTCCAAGTCGCGCATGGCATATTCATAAACGTCTTTTTTAGGATTAGTATTCACTTTCGGATTGGCAATCAAAGCTTGTTCATCGTCCACAAGAATGACGTCACCCCAAAGAGAAGCCAGATACCAATAGGCTGTCCCCCGCATAAAACGCGCTTCGGCAATGTATTGATTTTTAACGTCCTGAGTGGCTGTACTTGCTTCGACGGTTCCTATAACACCGGTAGCGCGTCCTGCAACGGTGTAGAGAGAGGTCCAAGCGCTTCCTAAAGGTCCCGTCAATCCGGTAATAGACAAATCACTGAACGGATAAATGTAATCGGAATAGGGCGCATTCAGGTTATAAGCCATACCATCGCCCAAACCGAAATAAAAATTGCTGTTGAAGCCAAACCAAGCCCGGTTATAGAGTGGATCCGTCAGTTGGGAAAGATTGTCTTCCGTCAGACTGCTTCCGACAATGTAGTTGCTCGGCTCATTTTCCAAAAAACTGTCGCAAGCGCTCAACAACAAAATGATTGAAAGGAATACCGGAAAAAATATTTTTTTAGTTTTCATTGTTTTCATATTTTTTAGAATGAAGCATTAAGTCCAAAAGTATAGATACGCGGGGAAGGATAACGTCCGTTGTCCACGCCGGTAAGCAGAGAGCTTTGATAGCCGTAAGAGATACCGATTTCAGGGTCAAATCCTTTATATTTCGTAAACGTATAAAGATTTTGCAAATTGGCGTAAATCTTCAGGTTGGAAATACCGACTTTCTGCGTCCATTGATTCGGAAGTGTATAGCCTAACGAAACATTTTGGATTCTCAGATAAGAACCATCTTCAATAAAGCGGTCGGAGAATGTAAAATCATAGTCGCCGGTAGCGGTAGATAGCGGCAAACGCGGCGCATGTGCATCACCTCCTACAACCTGTACATTCCGGTAGTCATTCGGACCGTTCGGATCTATCAAATCAAGTCTTGCATAATCCAAGGCAGATGTAAACAGGTTGGAAATATTACGCCGTGGATTTTCCATATAACGACGGGTATAATTCACTACATCGTTACCGTAAACTCCCGTAAGTTGCACCGTCAAATCTATATTTTTATACGTAAACGTATTTGCGATACCATACGTGAATTTCGGTTCGGGATTGCCGATATAGGTACGGTCCTGTTCATCAATGATACCGTCATGATTTTGGTCTTTATAAATATAATCACCAATCCAAACGCCGCTTTTTTCGTCAATGGGTAACATACTACCGTCACTCAACGTTGTTACCGGTGTACGTACAATTTCGCCATTACCATTTTTATAATAGAAATCGGTGGCTTTTTCAAAACGCCCGATTATTTCATAACCATAGAATTGTCCGATCGGTTGTCCCTGTACAGTGCGATTGATAACTGTTTGCTTTGTTTCGCCCCATGAATTGTCATCTACCCGACCTAAAATTTGACTTCCGGCGCCCATATCCAACACTTTGTTTCTGTTTAGAGAAAAATTAAGGTTCGAACGCCAATTAAAATCTTTAGTATTGACATTTAATGTATTCAATGTGAGTTCAATCCCTTTATTCTCTAACGAACCTACATTTCCCCAGGCCAGATTCCTTTCATACAGGAGATAGTCCGGTACATACAGATACATTAACAAATCGGCTGTTTTTTTCTTATACCAGTCAAAAATAAATTCTATTCTATTTTGCAACAAGGATACATCGAAACCGACATTTACCGAAGTGGTCGTTTCCCAGGTCACGTTTTCATTAAACATATTGTCGGCATACAAGCCGGATCCCCAAGGCGATGTTTGTACATTATAACGCATCAGATAAGAAAAATGGTCGGGAACATTTTGATTTCCTACTTGTCCCCAGCCCAGACGCAATTTCAAGTTATTAATGGTCGCGTTATCTTTCAAGAAATCTTCTTCCGATACACGCCAGGCAAAGGCAGCTGAGGGGAAAGTACCCCACTGATGACCTTTTGCAAAATTTGACGAACCGTCGCGGCGTACGGTAGCCGTCAATAAATACCGGTCGGCATACGAATAGAAAATACGTCCGAAAATACCGATAAATGGAGATTTACCGGAATAACCATCGTTAGCCGCAGTTGTAGCGTCACCGAGTGTCAAATCTGTTGCAGCGTTGGTCGGATAACCGTTACGCAATCCCATGAGGTAAGACCAGGAAGAATTTTGAAGCTCTTCCCCCACCATGGCGGTCAGTTTATGAACCTCGTTAAACGTGCGGTCGTAGGTCAGGGTATTGGTCCAACCCCAGAATTTATTGTATTGTTTGGTAAACCGGCCTTCGTTCGTCTCACTGAATTGCGATTGCGACAAACGGTAAGTAGGTTGAAAACGATAACCGTTGGAAGTATTGTAATTAATAGACAATTCACTTCTGAATTTCAAACCATCAATTACACTGCTCGGCGCAATTTCAGCATACGTATTGGCGCGGAGGCCGTAGGTTTCGTTGTTATTGTCGATCAACAAGGCCATGGCCATGGGGTTGGTCGGCATAAACTGCTCGTCGGATGCGGCAAATGTACCGTCGGCATTACGTACCGGCACATCCGGCGTAGTGCGAATCGCTACTTGCACCAAGGATTGGTCGGAAACGGTCAATTGTTGGAACGTATTTGAAAAAGCAAAATTGATACCGGTTTTTAACCATGATTTGGCTTGCGCATCAAAATTCCCCGACAAATTTAAGCGTTTGAAACCCGAACCGGTGGCAATACCGTCCTGATTCGAATAACCGGCGCCTAAATTATAGGTACTTAAATCGTTTCCTCCCGCAATCGAAATCTGATGATTCTGCATGAAAGCGGTGTTAAACAACTCATCCTGCCAATCGGTTCCCTTGCCCAGCAAATCGGGACGCACAAAATTGTTGTTCCAGTTAATCATTCCGTTATCAGCCAATACATTTCGATGGGCGGCATATTCCTGCAGATTTAACACATCCAATTTACTCGGAATTTGTTGCCAACCCACATAACCGTTGTAATTAACCACGGCTTCCCCTTTTTGTCCGCGCTTGGTAGTAATGATAATCACACCGTTAGCAGCGCGTGAACCATAAATAGCCGAAGCCGAAGCGTCTTTTAATATATCCATCGAAACAATATCCGACGGGTTGATGGAACTCAAAGGATTGGTAGCAATACCATTACTGGATCCACCTTCAATGACCACACCGTCAATGACATAAATCGGATCGGTCGAAGCGTTCAACGAACTGATACCACGAATACGAATCGACGTTGTGGCTCCCGGCATACCGGAGTTTTGCTGCACTTGTACACCGGCAGCGCGACCTTGCAATACCTGGTCAATCGAAGTCGGAATGGATTTCTGAATGGCTTCCGCTTTGACCGAAGACACAGCTCCGGTCAGGTCGCTTTTCTTCATCGTACCGTAACCCACCACCACCACTTCATCCAGTGTTTTTAAATCTTCCGAAAGCGTTGCATCGATTGTTCTGCGGCTTCCGACTGTAATTTCCTGGGCGAGATAACCTAAATAAGTAAATACCAAAACCGATTTTTCGTTTGGAAC
>JAISKT010000271.1 GCA_031261295.1 Candidatus Symbiothrix sp.
TCCATTCAAATCGTAAAAATAAAGCGTAGCCTTCCGGAGGTCTTTGTCCGAAGCAAAAACCAAAAATAAATCCGCATACGTCCGGCGACCGGCAACGACCCAGGAAGTTTTTTCTCCCAACGGACCTTCCACCATCAAACGACTGGAAATCAATCCGATTCCGCCTGTTCCATTGATTTTAGAAGGAATTTCATCGCGCGTATTAACTTCCAAAAGAGATGATAAGCGTCCGCCGTGCCGGAAAGGGAAATGCCCTTTGTATAATTCAATTCCGCTGATGACATCGTTATTGAAAGCCGAAAAAAATCCCATTTGATGCGACGGATTATAGACGGTGGTATTGTCCAAAACAATTAAATTCTGGTCGGGCGAACCGCCGCGGACACTAAATCCGGAACTGATTTCGGAAGTCGATTGAACGCCCGGCAGTAATTGCAAAGTTTTCAAAATATCGACTTCACCCATAATAGCGGGCAGCAACCGGATTTCTTTGATGCTCAATTTTTCCACGCCCATGGTAAGATTGGTAATGTTGTTGTCCTTTTTTTGAGTAGAAACAACTACTTCCTGCAACAAGCCATTAGACTGTAATTGAATATTTTGCGTAAGCGGTGACTGAGGCGTAATTTTCAATTCCTTATTGTCATAGCCCACGTATGAAAATCGCAAGGTATAATTCCCGGAAGGAAGCGCAATCGAATAACGCCCTTTTTCGTCCGAAACCGTTCCGCCTTTGGTTTCCAAAATATAAACCGTAGCGCCTATCAGTTTTTCCCCGGAACCGGCATCGGTGACAATTCCTTGAACCGTACGCATTTGGGAAAAAGAAAAGAGCGGGACAAGCAAAAAGGAAAGCAACACAATGCTCTTTTTGAAATAAAAAGTCAATAAAAAACTTGTTTTTAAAACCATTTGAAATCGTTGAGATTGCAAATGTAAACAAAAATCAGTTCCCATTGATGAATTGTTTTCATTATTTGATGCATAAAAACCGAATGTTTGTTTATTTTATGCTTTCCGAATCGAAATAAATGATGTAATTTGCATCAGATTAATTAAAAATAAATTTATCATGAGAAAGTCGAAAATTATTTGGATACATGTTGCCTACTGGATATTGATAATTCTTAGTCAATCGGTAGTGAGTTATTTAATTTCCAGAAATCTAAGTGCTCTGATGGTTGGTAAGTTATCATTATGGTTTCTCAATCCGCTATCAGGTCTGTTTTTTGTTTATGTAGCGTATTTATTAACATGGCTCTATTTAAAGAGAGATAAGCAAACTGCTATTCTCATTTTCATCTCTCTGCTGATTGCATTATTTATCTCTGCCTATTTTGTAGGTGACTATAAGATTGTGTCGGGCATATATTGTGTGGTGCGCTCTTTGGCGTCTGTTCTTTTCGGAATTGTGTTTTTTCTGAGTATTGATTGGTATCAGAAAGACCGCCAAAATAAAGAACTTGAAAAACAAAACCTGCAAAGTGAATTGGCTTTGCTCAAAAATCAGATTAACCCGCATTTTCTGTTCAATACGCTGAATAATATCGACAGCCTTATCAAGACCAATCCGAATCATGCTTCACAATCCTTGATTGAATTGTCGGATATGATGCGGTATATGCTTTACGAAACCAAACCGGAACGGGTTCCGCTTCAAAACGAACTTGCACATATCGAAAACTACATGAAATTGCAGAAACTGCAATACGCTAATACACAATTGGTAGAATATTCCGTTTCGGGAAATCCCGGCGAAATCAAAGTCGCTCCGATGTTGTTTATTCCGTTTATCGAAAATGCCTTTAAACATTGCACCGATAAAGAGAAAATACATGCTATTCGTTTTTCGTTTGAGATTAGCCCGAAACAGATTGTTTTTCAATCAAGCAATATTTCAGACGATAAGCACCTGATTTCCAAAGATTCATCGAATGGAATCGGATTGGAAACGGTCAAACGCCGCTTGGAAATTTTGTATCCAAACCGGTATTCTTTGCAGATTGACAAAAAAAATGATTTATTTTGCATTTCATTAAGCATAGATATAGATGATTAATTGCATGATTGTTGAAGATTCGCCGCTTGCCGTGGAAAAGTTGGAAGGATTTATCCGGCAGATTCCGTTGTTGAACTTACTGGCTTCGTTCGACAACGGAATCGAAGCCATCTCGTTTATGCAAACCCGGAAAGTCGATTTGGTTTTTCTCGATATTCAAATGGAACAATTCACCGGTTTGCAATTCATGGAAGCGGTGCAATTTCCGCCCAAAATCATCATTGTTTCCGCTTACAGTCAATACGCCATCCATGGTTTTGAGCACAATGTGTCTGATTACCTGCTCAAGCCCTATTCTTTTGAGCGTTTTCTGAAAGCCATCGACAAAGTGCAAGCCGAATTGCAAATCAAATCGACCAAAACGTATCTGTTCGTAAAAACCGAATACCGGATGGAACGCATTGATTTTTGCGACATCCTTTATATCGAAGGCATGGGCGC
>JAISKT010000382.1 GCA_031261295.1 Candidatus Symbiothrix sp.
TGGGCTTTCACACTTGCCGCACTCCAAACGATGAGCGCCAGCATCCAAAAAAGATTTCTTTTCATATTGTTCTTTTTAAAATTTATACTCTTAAAAGAGGGCAAGGCAACCGGATGAAATAAATTAATAAATTCAATAATAATGAAAAAAATGCAGTTGCCTGTACCCCGAGGGAAGGAGGGCGCGTTCAAACGGCTAAAAATGAGAGTAAAAAGCCATTGAACCGGAACGCCCGCCAATTTCCTATGACTTGTTTTGCATGTATGTAGAATTTATGCCTCCAAGTCCCTGAGAAGCGGTTATTTAAAATAAAAAACGTGGGACTTTAACTTTGTTTGTACTCGAGGTTCTTCACTACCCAACTACACAAATAAGTTATGCCCACGAATGAACGTGAACGTTTACTTATTCTTGTGTAGTTTGAAATTGTGAAGTTTTCGAGTACAAGAATAAAAGCTAAACGCTTTTCTTTTAATGAATTATATCTTTATAAACTGTTTTCTATTTTGTAATAAAAGCCTTTTATTGTTTATTTAATCGACAAAAGTAATCTTTTTTTTCATAGAAACCAAGGAATTTTCAAATATTAACAAAAAACTGTTTAACAGTTATTTTTTATAGCGCCTCTATTTAATATTTAGCCATTTATTATTACTTTTGTACAGGTAATTAATGATATATGGAAAAAATCACGTTAAGGTATTCAATATAAAAACATGCTTACAACGAATCACATCCTGTTTGCTTTTCTCCTGACCGCCGTTGCCGGTTTATCTACCGGAATCGGTAGCGCCATTGCTTTATTGACTAAAAAGACCAACAAGAATTTCCTGAGCATTTCGTTGGGATTTTCGGCGGGGATTATGATCTACGTGTCTTTTATGGAAATGATGCCCCAGGGATTGAAAGAATTAACAACAGTGCACGGCGAAAAACTGGGAACGCTTTATTTGATCCTGGCATTTTTTGCCGGAATCATCTTCATCAATTTGATTGACTTCCTTATTCCCGAACAAATCAATCCTCACGAAGCCCACGGCGTGGAAGAAATGAACGACAAAGCACAATTGAAACGTACCGGAATCATGGTCGCCATCTCCATTGCCATCCACAATTTCCCGGAAGGAATTGCCACATTTACCTCGGCATTGGGTTCTTTGGATATTGCCATCCCGATTACGGTGGCGATTGCCATTCACAATATTCCCGAAGGAATTGCGGTAACCGTGCCTATTTATCATTCCACCGGTAGCCGCAAAAAGGCGTTCTGGTATTCTTTTCTTTCCGGTTTGGCCGAACCGGCCGGAGCTTTGTTGGCGTTTGTCTTCTTGCTACGCTTCTGGACGCCGGCGCTCAACGGGCTGATCCTTGCCGCAGTGTCGGGAATCATGGTCTTTATCTCTTTGGACGAACTGTTACCCAGCGCAGAGAAATACGGCAAACACCACCTGTCCATTACGGGAGTAGTCTCCGGAATGTTGGTCATGGCGCTCAGCCTCTTCCTGTTTATTTAACGTTGTAAATCTGTGGCGACGATTTCTATTTCCAGATTCTTTTCACCATTCTTTTCACCTCTTTTGAGAGTGACGGCAGAAGGATACAAGTAGTTGGCAGTCGAATAATCCTGCGGAGTTTGAGTATAACTATATGAATCCGTATAGTAGTAGAAAGCTACCTGAACCGGAATAACCCACAAGTTCAAATATTCCGGCACATCGGGTCGGTCTATGGCATGTTGAAGCACATTAGAGATATTTGAAAAGGTATAAGTACTTGTCGTTGAATTAAAAGTAGTATAATAAGTGCTCAAATTATCCGCCATTTTTTGGGTTTCAAAAAAGGATTTCACCGAATCCGGCTCTATCAGCAATAATTTATCAACGGTCAGGGTGTTGCTATTATATTTTCCCAAACCCGGGAAAGCCAATGCATATTCACGATCTTCTTTAGGATAAGCATGAAGCGTTAGTTTGACATTACTGAATTTCAGGGTTCCGATTTTTTCCCTAATCTCTTTGAGGGGAATAGATACTTGCGAAAACACACCGGCCGGCGTTTTCAAATACATTTTATCCGGATCGGTATTATCGGCTAAATGGGTATTTTCGTTTTCAAAAATGTTCAGTTGGGTAACTTCCTTGGTTACATTCAATATGGAATAGCCTGTTACATAGGACATGGAATCCGTACCGTTCACCACACTGGGTTGGTGGTGTTCCCGCTTATAATAGATGAAAATAGCGGTTTGTTCCACATTCAGGAGGCAATCATTACCGAAAGTAGAAGCCAGGTAAGTACCGGGGAAAATTTTCGCCAAAGCATCCGGCGAAACAGGAGGAGCATATACGCCATGATCGGGTTTTTTCCATTCATTCAAAAGCAGATTCCCCAAGTCTTTGGGTAAAGGGACGGAAACCACTTTATAATTGGTTGAAAGATTAGCCAAATTCAGTGAATCGGAAATATTCAAATCCCGGGCCGTATAGGTTTGTTTTCCCAATAGCGAATTCATATCGCAAAAGTCGGCGGGGTTGATATTGCTGTAATAATCCGCCACCAACGGTTTGATTACCGGATAAACGCTTACCTCCATAGGAGCAAGGGAATCGCCCGTATAAGTGGAATACATGATTTTAAGTTGAACATCCGTAATTTCGTCTCCAACAATACTGTCGAATCCGCCGGTAGGATAATATTGGCAGAGATAACCGGCTTTTATTTTTCCATAATCGGGATCGTAAAACTGTCCCAATGTTCCGTAGATTGATTTGGCATAAATAGAATCCGCCTTTACGGTTTCCCCTTCAATGGACATCTTATAGGTAAATATTTGGATTTTATCGTCATCCGGCAAAATTCCCATACCGATGTTGTCAATCGTATCTTCACATGCCACTAAATAAATCAAGCTCAAAAGGATACCGGACAAGAATAGTTTTGTTTTCATTTACTTGTTTTCTCGTTTACGTTAATAAAATCTGATCGTAAAATTTATCAAATGCTTCTACATACGTGTCTTCCGGCTGATATTCCAAGAAAGGCGTCTCCGTTTGTTGTTGAGCGTATCCTTTCACTTCCGGATGGATAAAGGCGCTTCCCTGGATGACTCCGTCTGAAAAATCAATCGCCAGTTTACTTAAGGATTCAAAATTGGCTTTTTCTTTGATCGGCTGAACGTCATCCGGATCAATCCCTTCCAATTGTACTTTATCAACGAAATTTTCCCGGAAAGGAATTTTAAATGCGTCATCGTACACCGAATATACTACTTTTGAATTTTTGAAACAGGGATCGCCCTTGTAATATTTTTTGATATAAAGGGGAGCCAAAGCAGTCATCCAGCCGTGGCAATGAATCAAATCCGGCACCCATCTCAGTTTTTTCACCGTTTCCATCACCCCGCGGACATAAAAGATGCTTCTTTCATCATTATCCGGAAATTCATTTCCTTCTTCATCGTGCAAAAGATGTTTCCGTTGGAAAAAATCGTCATTATCGATAAAATAGATTTGCATACGGGCCGACTGGATAGAGGCGACCTTAATGATCAGCGGATGATCGGTGTCGTCAATAATCAAATTCATCCCGGATAAGCGGATTACTTCGTGCAATTGATTTCGCCTTTCATTGATCAACCCGAACTTGGGCATGAAAGTTCGGATTTCTTTTCCGCGTTCGTGGATACCTTGAGGTAGTTGGCGAGCAATAACAGACATCTCTGTTTCTCCCAAATAAGGTGTGATCTCTGTTGTAATAAATAGGATTTTTTTTGCTGCCATACGTTTTTGTTCAAATTCGGGTACAAAGATAATAAAAAAAAAGACATGAATTTCAAAATAAATTACTAATAACTCTCAATAAATTTTAAGTTTCCTTTTTATTTACGTAGTTTTGCAGCGTTTTTTAAAATTTCGATTATGAATTTAATACATACAGTTGCTGAATTGCAAGGGAGTTTGCAACAAAAAAGGGAGGAAGGCAAGTCCATCGGATTTGTACCGACTATGGGCGCTTTGCATCCGGGCCATATTGAATTAGTAAAACAGTGTGTAGCGGAAAATGATGTTTCCGTAGTCAGTATTTTTGTCAATCCGACTCAATTCAATAATCCGGAAGATTTGTTGAAATATCCCCGGACGTTGGAAGCCGATAGCAAGCTGCTGCAGGAAGCGGGAGTGGATATTGTTTTTGCACCTTCCGTAGAAGAAATTTATCCGGAGCCGGACACCCGCCAATTTGATTTCGGCGATTTGGAAACGGTGATGGAGGGACAATTCCGCCCCGGCCATTTCAATGGGGTAGCCCAAGTGGTAAGCCGTCTTTTTGATGTTGTGAAACCGGACCGCGCCTATTTCGGTGAAAAAGATTTCCAACAGTTGGCCATCATCCGTCAATTGGTGAAACAGTTGGGTTTGAATATCCGGATTATCCCACACCCCATCGTTCGCGAACCGGACGGCCTGGCCCTGAGCAGCCGGAATACCCGCCTGACGCCGGAGCAAAGGAAAAATGCGGTGGCGATTTCCCAAACATTGCGGAAAAACCAAAAAGAACAAAACCGACAGCCGGTTTCCGAATTAAAAAAGAAAGTGACCGCCGAAATCAATGCCGTCCCGGAATTGCAAGTCGAATACTTCGATATTGTAGATGGACATACCCTGCAATCAATAACTAATTGGTCGGATACGAACTATCCGGTCGGGTGCATTGCGGTGTATGCCGGTGACGTCCGGTTGATAGATAATATCCGGTTTTAATGTTTAGCGGCAACATACTCTGAGGGCGACATTCCGTAAAACTCCTTGAATGTATTGGAAAAATGCGGTAAGTTGGAAAATCCGGTGGCATAAGCCACTTCCGAGACAGACAGTTTTTTGCTTACCAGCAGATCCGCCGCCTGTTTCAAACGGATGCCCCGGATGAAATCACTCGCCGGTTGATTGGTGAGTTCTTTCAGCTTCCGGTGCAAATGACCGCGACTCATACCAATGGCATCCGATAACATTTGGACATTCAACTCGGTATCCGCCAGATGTTCATTGATGACTTTCATTATTTTCTCCATCAAAATCTCATCGGAAGATTTCAATTCAACGGGTTGAATCAATTGTTCCGGCTTTTCCTGTCCGGAATATTTATTCTTCAACGTTTTCCGGACAGCGATCAGGTTGTTGATGGTTTGTTTTAATATTTCAATATTAAACGGTTTTTCAAAATAAGCATCAGCTTCGGTTTCCAAACCGTCCAATTTATCCTGTATCGTGTTTTTGGCCGACAGGAGAACAACCGGGATATGATTGATATTGATATTGGTTTTCACTCTTTTTGTCAATGATATGCCGTCTAAATTCGGCATCATAATATCGCTTATGACCAAATCCGGTTTTTCACGAAGAATAGAATCAATGCCTTCTTTTCCATCCGGACAGACAGAAACAAAAAAATCTTTGGACAGTTCGTTTTTCAGATAGTGACGGATATCCGGGTCGTCATCCACCACCAGGATATGGTATTTCGTTTTAGGAATCGTTTTATGGATGGTAGAATCGGCATCCGGTTCGGAGAGATATAACGCTTCCGGCCGGTTGCGGAGAACGACTGCCGGATCTTGTTCGGATAAGCCGGGTTGGGTATTTTCGACAGGCAGCCTGACAATGAAACAACTCCCTTGGGTGTCGATACGGTTTTCGGCATAGATAATTCCCTTATGAAGTTCCACGAGCAAGCGGCAAAGATGCAAGCCTACGCCGGTACCGGAATTGGAATAACTGTTATTCACCTGATAGAAACGGTCGAAGATTTTCTCTATTTCATTGTTATCAATGCCGATACCCGTATCGCTGATTCCTATTTCGAAATAATCGCCCATTTCCGCATTTTTGCCTGTGGTCAGTTTAATCCGGATTTCTCCACCGTCCGGCGTATATTTGAACGCATTAGACAGGATATTCATCAACACTTTGTCGAAGTTGTTCATGTCAATCCGGACATTCAGGCTTTCCAATTCGTGTTCAAACAAAAAGCGGATATTTCGCTTTTGCGCCAGATAATCGAATGTAGCCATTATATCCTGAACAAACCCTACGATATTCGTTTGGTGGAACGAAAGTTGCATCTGCCCTTTGTCGAGTTTGCGGATATCCATGATTTGATTGACCAACCGGAGGATTCGTTGGGCGTTTCGATAAATCAGGATATAGATATTCCGTTCCGGTGAATCTTTTTTGTGCTCATTGATGAGTTTTTCAAGCGGCGTGATGATCAAGGTCATCGGGGTACGGATTTCGTGGGAGAGATTGATAAAAAATTGCAATTTAGCTTCACTGATGGCTTTTGCATGCTCCGTTTCCGTAATTTCCCGGCGATACCGTACGCGGGACAGGATAAATACAACAATACCATATACTAAGGCCAGCAACAAAATCGCATACAGGACATACGCCCAAACGGTTTGATACCAGGGAGGGGTAATGTGAATGGTGATCTGCTTGTCGTTGGAGTAAATCCCGTTGGAAACCGCCCGGATTTCAACGATATAGCTGCCGGGTGACAAATTGGTATAAGTGATGCGGTTCATTCCCAAGGGAAGATCCGTCCAATTCGGACTTAGTTTATGAATCCGGTATTGATAGGATATTTGTGCAGGATCGGTAAAATCAAGCGTTGAAAGGTCGAAACTGAACGTATTGTCGCGATAGGAAAGTGTAAAAACAGCCGCATCAATGACGGCGCTGTCCACTATTTTATTTCTACCCGAATAATCTCCTTTCCGTATCGGAATGTTATTCAGATAAAAATTGGTAATATAGAGGTCGGCAATGCTGGTATTGTCCTTAATCTTTTCCGGGTCAAAACAAGTAATTCCATAAATACCGCCGAAATAGATTTTCCCTTTTTCGTCCTTAAACACAGCGCCCATCGAAAATTCATTTCCCTGAAGTCCGTCGCTGGCATAATAATTGGTGATTTCGCCGGAAGCGACATTCAACTTGTTGAGACCGTTGTAGGTGCTCAGCCAAAGATTGTGTTGGCGATCATCGGTCATTCCGCAAATAGCTCCATCCGACAATCCATCGGCCATGGAGTAATGGGTAAGTGTCGTATCCTGCTTATTGAAATAGTATAGGCCGGCGCTTGTTCCGGCGTAGATATTCCCCAGATGGTCTTCAAAGAGGGAGAGAACATTATTCCCCTCCAAGAAGATGTTTTCCGGTATATAATTGATAAATGACTTGTTTTTAGGGTTATAACAACACATTCCATTGTGGTGGCCGATCCATATCAGGCTGTCCCTGTCGCATATTACCGTATTGATCCAGTTACTGTTCAAGGTATAGGGATCGTAATTGAGAGCGGCGCTCTTTTTCGATTTGAAAGTGATCATTTCCCGTCCGGTTCCCGACAAGTCAAGCAAATAGAGTCCGGAACCCAGAGTGCCTACAACGAGGTGCTGGTCTTTGTCCTCACAGATACTGAAGACCCGTTCATTTTTCAGCGCGGGAACAGTCGTGCAAGCGCCGGTTTTCCGGTCTAATTTAGAAAGTCCGTTGAAATAAGAACCAATCCATAAATCGCGATTCGAATCCTCAAAGATGGAGAGAACAATGCTGGGAACCGAATAAGGGGAAATGGAACGGGCGAAGTGCGCTGTTTGCCGGTAAGACTTGTCAAGGCGATAAATCCCGTCAATATCCGTAGCCACCCAGGTATCTTCATTTTTATCTTTGTATATCGCCCAAACGGCATTGTTCCCGATGGGACTGTTCCCTGCCGATTTTGCTCCGATATATTCAAAACCCCGCTGGTTGGCCGGCAAGAAAATAATGCCTTTCTGATAGATGCCCAGCCATAAGTTGTTTTGCCGGTCGCATAAGATGGCATGTATCTTCGCTTTAGAGAGGTCTATCGGAACATCTTTTATCGGATAATCTTCTATGGTATTGCTATGGAGATGATACACTTTCATGCCTTGACCGTCGGTACCGATAAGCAATTCATTCTCGGAAAACAGCCAAAGGCTGCTGATGGATAATTGTTCATTGTTTTTGTAGGGTACGGAATAGATTTTGTCGCGGTGCGGGTCATATACATTGAGACCGTTGACCGAGGTTCCGATAAATACGAAACCCTCTTTGTTGCCGGTTATTTCGGGGATTTTGTTGCTTGAGAGGCCATCTTCTGTTCGGAATACGCGCACTTGGCCGGAAGCAGGATTGTAGCAATTGACGCCATCGCTGCCTGTCCCAATCCAGATATTGGCCTGTGCGTCTTCATAGATTACGCTGATGTGATTGCTGGACAAAGGTTCCGGCAAGGGGGAGACGGAATCGTGTTCGTTGATAGAAAAAACACCGAATCCGGCCGTTGAAAACCATATTTTACCGTCCCGCGCTTCCAAGAAATCAGTAACGGACGGGGTCACTTTCGCCCCCTCGGCATAGATGGCGATTTCCTTAAACCGGTTGGAAGCGCGGTCGTATTTCATTAAACCACTGCTGCAGCCGACCCAAAACCGTCCCCGGCTGTCTTCCAATACATTGCCGATGTTGTTATTTTTGAGGGAAAGGGAGTCGCCGGGATCTCTTTTATAGATGGTAAACTGATTGCCGTCGAACTTATTCAATCCGTATTCGGTAGAGATCCAGATAAACCCTTTTTGGTCTTGGGTTATCTTATGAATAAGGCTACTGGATAAATTTTTATCCGTAGAATAAAATCTTCCCGATTGGCCAAAAAGAGAAAATGATATAAATAATAATACTAAAGATGTCCAAAGTGGTAAGTTTTTCACGATATATCTATTAAAATATTTACAAATATAAACAAAATAATTCATTCTTTAATGAAAATATGACGTAGATTAAAACATTTATGACGTTTTATCTTAATAATATGACATCAGCACAATGGTTCAAGACATTTTTTCGAGTATAAAACAACGATTCGGACTACATTTGTATTATTGTTAACTGCGAAATCCGGCGCCAGATAGAGATGCCGGATTGAGCGGTTCAAAATTAAATTGTTAATTTAAAAGATTAATTTATTATGGGAAACAAATGTTATTCAAGGCTCTTGAGCCTGCTATTGTTCTTCTTGTTCGTGCCACTGTGGTTGTCGGCTCAGACCACGTCCGTAACCGGTACGGTAAAAGATAAAAACGGTGAGGCGCTTATAGGAGTAAGTGTCGTGGAACAAGGAACTACACACGGTGCAGTTACCGATCTTGACGGGCAGTATTCACTGAATACAGCGAGCAACGCTGTCCTGCAATTTACTTATATAGGATATATTGCTCAAAGTGTTAAAATTAATGGGGGGGGTACTTATAATGTTGTGTTACAGGAAGATACGAAGGCATTGAGCGAAGTTGTCGTGATTGGTTACGGCTCGCAACGGAGAGAAGCGGTGACCGGTTCGGTGGCTTCGATGCGGGGAGAAGTCCTGCGCGATGTGGCTTCGACAAATATTTCAGGCGCTTTGCAGGGTCGTATCGCAGGGGTGGAAATGATGCAAACATCCTCTAAGCCGGGAGCGGAAATGCAAATTCGTATTCGTGGGACTCGCTCACTTACTGCCATCAACGATCCTCTCATTGTTCTTGATGGGATACCTTTCCCAGGTTCAATCAACGACATTGATCCGAATAGTATCAAGAGTATTGATATCTTGAAAGATGCTTCGGCTACGGCTATTTACGGGTCTCGTGGCGCGAATGGTGTTATTTTGATATCAACCAACCGTGGTTTCGCCGGACAAAAAGCAAAAGTAAGTTACAGTGCCTACTATGGAGCAAAAGCAGCTATCCGTTATCCGATGATGAATGGTCCGCAATATGTAAAACTGCGTGAAGAGGCTGCAAGAACCCTACAGGATTTAAATAGTACGAATGTTCCATATACGAACACAAGCGATGAATCGAATGATACTAACACCGATTGGCAGGATCTGTTTTACAGAACAGGTATTGTTAATAATCAGGATGTCAGTATAACAAAAGGAACTGAAGATGGAAGTTATGCTTTCGGGCTGGGTTACTATCGTGATCAAGCGGTGATACCCACCCAGCAATATAGCCGTATTTCACTCAGAGCTTCGTTGGATCAGAATTTTGGTAAATACATTAAAATCGGATTATCATCCAATTCGAGTTACGGACTTACTGAGGGAACCCAAATAAGTGTGGGTGATATGCTTTCAAGTTCACCATTAGCGAATCCCTACGATGCAGACGGTAATTTGAAACGGGCAATAAAACAAAACTCTGCCGAAACATATAAAGTATGGACTAAAGAAACGATAGAAGATGCCAAAGACTTATGGATGAGCGAATCAAAATCGTTGGCTTCCTATAATAATATATTTGGAGAAGTAAGCGCTCCTTTTTTAGACGGATTGAAATACCGTATCAATGTCGGGTTAAACGTCCGGTTCGGTACGGGCGGCAGTTTTACGGGAATAGGTGTTACAAGCCCAACCGACCCGAATGCCCCCTCTTCCGCATCCATCAACAATTCGTTGAGAACCGACTGGGCAGTTGAAAACCTGTTGACCTTCGATCGTACTTTTGCCGATAAACACCATGTGAATGTGACGGGACTTTACTCTGCCGAACAAACTCATTACAATCGGTCGGGACTTACAGCCCGGAATTTACCTGCTGATCATTTTCAATACTACGATCTCTCGAAAGCCGGATCTGTGGACGATATTATATTGCCGACAGGCGATCAGAGATATGAGGTGTATGGATTACTGTCGTGGATGGGACGTGTAATGTATGACTATGACAGTCGCTATATGCTGTCGGTTACGGGGCGTTCCGATGCTTCTTCCCGCTTGGCAAAAGGATACCAATGGCATACCTATCCTGCTGTTTCAGCAGGTTGGAATATCGCTCAGGAAGCTTTCATGGAAAGCGTAGAATGGCTTAATCAACTGAAACTGCGCATAGGTTACGGCGAAACATCCAATCAATCGGTAAGACCCTATAAAACACTCGGACTTCTGGATACCCGTTATTACAATTTCGGCACCGAATATCTTACCGGTTATTATCTGTCCGAACTGCCCAACAAAAATCTGGGATGGGAATATACGACCACTTATAACTATGGTTTGGACTTTACGTTACTCAATAATCGCCTGAGCGGTACCATTGAGTACTATACGCAACATACAAAAGACCTTTTGATGAAAGTAGAATTGCCAAGCACCTCTGGTGTAGAGTCTTATATGGCAAATATAGGGGAAACATCCAACAAAGGCTGGGAACTTTCACTGAACGGCACAATTTTGGATAACCTCAATGGTTGGACATGGGAAGCCGGCATTAACTGGTACACAAACAAGAATGAACTCGTGAAACTCAATTCGGGAGAGGATCAAAGTGAAGGTAACTGGTGGTTTGTAGGTCATCCTATCAATGTAGTTTACGACTACGAAAAAATCGGTCTCTGGCAGGAAGGCGATCCTTATTTGGATATTCTTGAACCGGGCGGCAACATTGGTATGAATAAGGTAAAATATACCGGAGAATATGATGCAGACGGCAAGCCGGTAAGACCCATTGGAGCTGCCGATCGTCAAATTATTGCATTGGATCCGGCATTCCAGGGCGGTTTTAATACACGTGTAGCTTATAAAGATTTTGATCTTACAGTAGTAGGCGGTTTCCAACACGGTGGAAAATTGATTGCTACACTTTATGGAGGTTCAAGCTATCTTAATCTTTTGAATAGCCGACGCAATAATGTGGATGTCGATTATTGGACACCCGAAAACACTGATGCCAAATATCCGAGACCATTTGGTGTAACTTCAGCCGATGCTCCGAAATATGCTAACAGTATGGCTTTATTCGATGCTTCTTATTTGAAAGTACGTGTAATCACGCTGGGTTACAACTTCCGGCAACAATGGATAAAAGATGCCGGTATTGATAAATTGAGAATTTATGCTACGGTACAAAATCCTTTCGTATTGTTTTCTCCCTATCATAGCGAATCGGGAATGGACCCTGAGCCTAATTCATTCGGAGATGAAAATCAAGCTATTAGCGGTAGTGGTGCACAATATCAGTCTCGGTTACCTATTGTTGGTTATAATACGCCTAATACGCGCAACTATCTGTTTGGTATTAATTTAACATTTTAATAATTAAAAATTATGAAAAACAATTTATATAAAAAGATTTTAGGAATAATCGCTATCGCCTTGTTCCTTACAACGGTCTCTTGCAGCGATATTTTGGAAGAGCAACCGCGAAACATATATGAGCCCGGTTTTTTTAAAACAGAACAAGGGATTGAAGGTGGATTAACCGGTCTTTACGGGACTTTGCGCCGCGTTTACGGGCAGCCCTATTACTACAATGCCTGTGAAACAGGAACAGATGAATATACCTACGGCTCTCAGGCAGACCAGAATTTCAAGAATGCCGATATTAGTACCGGCGCTATACCGGATGCATCCTACAGCCGTTTCGACGTAATTTGGAATGTGGCATACGCAGCAATCAATTCTGCCAGCGCAATAATAGCTAACGGAACGGAAGCAAATATGCCGCCTGCGCTTATTTCCGAAGCCTATTTCTTCCGGGCTTTCTATTATTTTCAGTTGGTACAAACCTTTGGCGGAGTGCCTTTGGATTTGGGTGGCGGCGAATTGCAGTATAATACTACACCTTCCCGTGTTTCCACTCGCAATACGGTGCCGGAAGTATATACTCGCGCCATATTTAAGGACTTGTTGTATGCAATCGAAAATTTGCCGGAAACTCCCCGTCTGACGGGAACCGTTACAAAAAATACCGCACGGCTCATTTTAGCAAAAGCCTATCTGACTTACGGCTGGTGGCTTGAAAATCCAAATAATATTCCAACTTATCCGACATGTGATCGTACCGACCCCGATGGACACGACAAGGCTTGGTACTTCCAACAGGCTTATGATGTGTCGGCTACGGCTATCGACAATCCGGGAGCTTACGCATTGCAGCCCACTTATTATGATGTGCATGTGTTTACCAACGATCGGAATAACGAAATTATGCTTTATGCCGATCATACGGAAGACAACGCTCAATACAACGAAGGTAATGTATTAGGTTGGGACGGAAGCCCCAACAATACAAATGAAGCGCAAAATCAAGCGGTGTGGATGGTAACATGGTATTTTCAAAACGTTCAAAGTAGCACGACAACCGGCTCATGGAGCGGAACCGGTACGTTCCACCGCAGTGTAAGGGCAGGGCAATCGTTCAGTCGTATGTGGAGCCGTATGGCTACTCCTATCAATATCTTTAATACCACGTTTGCCGACAAAACCAACGACTCCCGTTTTGATGGAACTTTCGTTTCCGTATATCGCGGCACATGGGATTTGGCAGGTAGTAATACACCACCTGTACTCTATAATGCTAATTATATGCCCATAAAACCCGGTGAACCGGCAGTTTCTTTCCTCGCATCCGATCCGGGAAGTATTGATTATAGCAACTCCGTTTACAAAAGTAATTCCGGGCTGGGTGTTTTACCCGGTAGAGCTGATTACGTAGTGCCTTTGGATAAAATTTCCCGAACCGTATTTCCGGGACTTTGGAAATTAGGCGTTGCTCGCAAAGGAACAGATTATAATGATGACAAAGTGGCAAGTACCCGCCCATTCAACATCCTGAAATTTTCGGAATTTTACTTTATCGCTTCCGAAGCAGCTGTAAAAGGAGCTTCAACGAAAGCGTTGAGCACTTGCGACGGCACAGCCAAAGGTTTAATCAATGTGATCCGCGCTCGTGCCGGAAGGTGGATTTTCAGTGTTGCCAACAATGCCAGTAAAATTGCCATCAATAGCGCTGCTATGGTTGCTGCTACGCCTGCAACTATTGATATTAACTATATTCTGGACGAACGTTCGCGTGAATACTTTGGAGAAGGTTACCGCTGGCACGATTTGGCGCGTACCCAAAAATGGGAAGAGTATGCCGGCAGTTATCAGATTTGTACAAATGCAGGGGATGCAGCTCCCGTTACCGTACAGCGTTTTATAGAAAAATATCTCTATTTACGTCCTATTCCGACCGGTCAGTTGGAGCACATGGATGGTGATGAGGCTTACAAGAAAGCGTATCAAAATCCGGGATATAATTAATTATATTACCGGTAAAGAGATTTTTTAAGTATCAATCTGAAAAAGGAGTTGTATTGTGCAACTCCTTTTTCTGTATTGTGTAAAATTGTCACCAAAACATTTGGATATTCAACCGCAGAGGCGCCAATCGCGGAGCGATTACATTATTGTAGATACAAAGAATCACAATATCCCCCCACAACATCGGAGATGTTGCATTCGGATTGTAGAGACACGAATAATCGCGTCTCTACGTTATGCAACCGCTCCGCGGTTGACGGTGCAGGTGGTATTATTCTGTGCTACTTCTTCGTTTTCATTGCAGCAAATGTGTGGGTATTATGCCCCGGTGCTGTTCCGAATTTCTTTTTTTAATATTTCATAAATTTCCTGCCAAGATTTTTTAAACAAATAGGTACTTTCGTCCGACAGTGTCTCAAAGGTTTTTGAGTTGTAAAATAAATCAGCTGCTACTGTTTCATCTATTTGATTATCAAGCATAAATTGCTCTATGATTAAATCGTCTATTTGAATAATTTTCGAGTCATTGTTTTTTTCAACAGACGAAAGCATTTGCAACGAGGCGGTTGTGCAAAAACAAATTTGGTGCATTGGTTTTTTAAATTTCAACTCGTCGAGAAAATCTTCTTTGGTAATATCGCCATTCAAATAATCGTAAATACGTGCAGCAATATCATCATTAGCAACAGGTCCTTCTACAATATCATAATCATGCATTGGCTTTGAGGCAATACTTGCGCGGTTTTTTACAATAAAATCAAGCCATTCTTCTGTATAAGAATCAAAACGTAAAACGCTAAAATCTTGGTCTTCAAAGGCATATTCGTTGAAAATAAATTCAGTAATAACAGGCCTTGTGTCGTGCCATGAAGCCACTCTTGCAGCAATATCTTCGGCTTGTTTTAAAAATTTTGTTACATAAAAACCGTGTCCAAAATCAGTACCAATCCTGCATTTAGACAAATCTATCGTTTTAATTTTTACATCGCTGCCATGATATACATTCATCTCAAACCTCCATTTTTACGACAAACAGCAAACATTTCACGTTCCACCCAAAACGGATTTTGAATATGTAATGCCCACCAATGATTTCGCAAATAATCGAATCCGCCATACCGGCGCAAATAGTTGTATGCCTCACACTTGCTCATTTTGTAGGCTTTGGCAAACTGCGCAATCATAAAGGTAATAAATCGAACTTTGTTATGCGTTTCTTCGTCCATAATACAGAAAAATTAATACTACAAAATTACAACTTTTTTCCGGATTGTCAAGATGGCTAAATCTTTTTTCGAGGTGCTAAACACTAATTTAACGGAGTGTTTAGCGCAAGACCGTAAGGTCTTCTATTTGGATAACCCCGGTGCAAGCGGAGCGCAGCCCGGGGTAGCACGATACATCTACAACTTCGGGGCTGATGAAAGGAGAGAGCCGCTTCTGACCCCCGCACTGCGCTTCGCTTGTACGGGGTTACCCAAATCTGCACCCTTCCGGGTGCTGGTCTGTGCGTTCATCTTGGGATTGCTTCGCTACGCTCGCAATGACGTTGCGTGTTTTTTCATGGGGGAGGAGGATTTGGGGTGGCTTCGCCACCCCAAATCCTCCTCCTGCTCCCCACAAGTGGCATCGTCCTGTCGACTAAGCGAGCTTGCGAGCGCATGGAGAC
>JAISKT010000109.1 GCA_031261295.1 Candidatus Symbiothrix sp.
TTATTTCCGGGGCGTGCGGGAAATCAGCGATCAGATGTTGGCTGCCGGAAAAGGTTCTTTTGCATCTCTTTCCGTCCAATGCGGTGATGCGCAGGCTTTGGGCGTTCAGTGTGGAGAAGAAATCTTCGTCTATGTGTTTAATCCGGAAAAAGAGATACTTGTTTCGGATTTAACGATTGAAACAAAGGAAAATAAGTCCTACAACGTTCAGAGTTACGAACCGACATTCAGGCTCTATAAAGACGTCCGTAAAGTAGCATTTACTTCTACCCAAATTGTGTTGGAAGATTTTTCTTTAGGCGCTCAAAAAGAAATGGTTTTGCTTTTGAAACCGGTATAGCAGGGCATTTATATTAAATTATATGATTATCCGCAAAATTACCCCCAACCCCCTAAAGGGGGCTTTTAGAGTCTGCGCCTTTGATGGTTGTGCTAAGGCAAAGTCCCCTTTAGGGGATTTAGGGGTAATATTGCGGATAGTCATTAAATTATTCCACAATCATTTTATATCCGATTCCCCGTACATTAATAATCTTGATGCGCTCGTCCTGCGACAATTTATGCCGCAATTTGGTGATGAACACATGAAGGCTTCGTGCATTGAAAAAACTGTCGTCGCCCCAAAGTTCGAGCAAAAGATTTTGCATGTTCACCACTTGGTTATGGTTGAGACACAAGCGTTTCAGTATTTCCGATTCGCGGTGTGACAATTCCATGACCAAACCGGCATATTCTAATTTTTGTGTCACCGGGTCAAAAGTATAGTTTCCGATTTCAAAAAAAGTTTCTTTTTTGCTTTCAACGACTGCCCTGTTTAACAAAGCTTTCAGGCGGACAATCAGTTCCTGCATGCCGAAAGGTTTTTTGAGGTAATCGTTGGCGCCCAGTTCAAAACCTTCAACGACATCTTTTATCGCCGAACGAGCCGTGAGGAAAAGCGCCGGTGTCGTTTTATCCGTTTGCCGGATTTGCCGCACCATCTCAAAACCGTCCATGAGAGGCATCATCACGTCGGCGACCAGGACGTCGGGTTTGTGTTCAAAGAACGTTTTTAAACCTTCCCGCCCATCACCGGCTATCGTGATCGAAAAACCTTGTTCATCCAAGGTATCTTTGATAATCATCGCCAAAGTCTGTTCGTCCTCAACGAGAAGCACATTTATTTTATCTTTCATAACTTCAGAGTAAACAGGGAACCTTTACCTGTCGTACTTTTTACCGAAACCGTTCCGCCATGTTTTTCCGCCATCGTTTTCACATAGTGCAATCCCAATCCGTAACCCTTTACGTTCTGGATGTTTCCGTGTGGTACGCGGTAGAATTTATCGAATATATGTTTCTGGTTTTCAGCCGAAATGCCGATGCCATTGTCTTCTACTTCAATGAACGTATTTTCTTCTTTTTGATAGATGCGAATACTAATTTCCGGATTTTCCGATGCATATTTAATCGCATTGTCCATCAGGTTGCTGAGCATGTTGTGTAAATGATTCCGGTCGGCACGAATGAGCAAATCGTCCGGAACTTGTACCTCAAAAGCAATGGGTTTGCCGGATTTGAGTTTGTGTTGTTCTGCCAAATTCATTACCAAGGGTTTTACCGGAAAAGTTTCTATTTTCAGTTCCAGGGTTTTATTCCGGTTGGTATTCATGGATAAAATCTGTTCGACCAAACCGGTCAGGTTCAGTAATTGTTCCTTGCAAATGGAGAGATATTTTTCGCGCGTTTCCTTATCGTCGGCTTTATTGAAATTCAGCAACGCATCCGTAGCTGAATAAGCGACTGCGATAGGTGTTTTCAATTCGTGAGTCATATTATTGGTAAAATCATCCTTCATTTCTTCGAGAGTTTTCTGCCGGAAAACCGTCTGAATCAAATACCAAAAGGCAAAGCCCAAAATAAGGATAATCAGGAAAGTAGTAGCTAAAATCCCCGACATTTGCATTAAAACGGTTTTGGTAATCGGTTCGGTATAAATTTTGTATGCTACATTTTCTATGGAATTATAGGTATAAATAAACGATTCCGTCTGCCGGTGGAATACCGAATCATTTAGAGAGGTCGTCCTAACCGAATCTGTATTTAAATCGATAATTTCGGAGTAGTACAGTTTTACCTTAATTGCTTTATTCTCAAAATTATCCCTTAGCAAACTATCTAAAACATTCAAATTGGTTGGAGCTATCGAATCTAATGTTTGATGCATGGCGTGTCTCAGCTCAATCATCAACTCTTCAACGATGGCAAACACGAGTTGGGTATTTTGGGGGGACTTCTCTGTTTGGGAAGTTGTTGTATCATTTTCGTGAATATTTTTGCGCGTAGTGGTTAACGTTGGATTAGTAATCGAATCTTCCCTATTTTCAGCAAAAGAGCTCGTAAATTCTATCGTCTTGCCTTTTTTCGGCTCATTATCAAAGACATCCATACGATATTGAACTTCACCCATATCCGCCCTTTCAATGCAAGCAATGATTGTTTTCGTAGTTTCTTCTTCGATAGAATCGTACAATCCTCTCAACCAGAAAAGCTGAAAGGCAAAAACCAGAACAAGCGCGACGATTATTCCGGCAACGATATATTTAAACGAGTTTTTCATAACTTTGCAAATGTACGGAAAATTCTTTTTCCCAATTCATTTGATAAGACTAAATAACACTTCGTAAGCGAACGATAACACAGTTTTATTTTTATTCCCTCTACTTTTGTTGCATCAAGTAACATAATTAAAATTTATAAAAAATGAAAACAAAAGCATTCTTAGCAATCAGTCTATTACTCGTCATTATGACAGTAAAAGCACAAACTACAGATGACGGGAAAGGTGCCTTACCCGGAAATACTTCGCTTCCTTCTTCCGAACAGGAATTGGCCGCCTTAATGACATTCGACCAAGGAGATTTCAAGTATAAAGTGGAAGATTATTTTTCGCGTCCGAAAGCCTCTTCTTTCCAACTTTCACCCAATGGAAAGTATATGTCCTACAGGGAAAAAGAAGATGGCAGCACGAAACGGCACGTATATGTCAAAGAGCTTGCGACCGGAAAAACGCAACGGATTATCGAAGAAAAAGACGAATTGATTAAGGGTTATGGATGGATTAACGACGAACGTTTGTATTATTGGATGGATCAGGGAGGTAACCAAAATTACCATCTTTACGCCACCAACATTGACGGAACAAATACGCTTGACCTCACTCCTTTCGAAGATGTACAACTAAGGAGTATCCAAAAATTGAAGGAACAAAAAGATTATGCCATCATTATGCTGAACAAAAATAACCCACAGATTTTCGAACCTTACAAATTGAATGTCGTTACCGGTGAAATGGTGCAATTATTTGAGAATAAAGATATTAGTAATCCGGTAGATGATTATGAGTTTGACAAGGATGGCGAACTGCGCGCCTATACCAAATTAGTAAATGGTGTGGAAACCGAATTGTACTACAAAGATTTAACAACCGGAGAATTTAAATTGATAAACAAAAGTAATTGGGACGATGATTTTTACATCTTAGGGTTTAATTATCCGTCAAGAGGAAATAAAGACGAAGCTTATGTGGTAACCAATCTGGATAGCGACAAAGCTCGCATTGTATTGTACGATTTCAAAAACAACAAAATAATCAAGGAAGTTTTTTCCAATCCCGATTATGATGCCAGCTCTATGTCCCGTTCACGGAAACGGAATTACGAAATAGATTATTTTGCTTACGAAGGCGATAAAGCAACCATTGTTCCGGTCAGCAAATTTTATAAAGATTTCCACCAACGGATGGAAAAAGAATTTCCGGGAAAAGAATTTTCTGTTGCTGGTAATGATGACGATGAAAATACGTTCCTGATAGTTGTTCACAGCGATAAATTGGTTGGGACTTATTATCAATATGATGCAAAAACCAAGAAATTCACACTACTCTACGATTTGATGCCGCAACTGAAAGAAGAAGATATGGCGGAAATGCGCCCGATCACGTTCAAAAGTCGCGACGGACTGACTTTGCACGGCTACATTACCTTGCCGAAAGCAGCCTTGGAAGGTAAAAAAGTGCCGTTGATTGTTCATCCGCACGGCGGACCGCACGGAGTTCGCGATTCTTGGGGTTTCGAGTCCGCACCACAACTTTTTGCCAGCCGCGGCTATGCAACCTTGCAAGTAAACTTCCGGATTTCAAGTGGATATGGCAAGGAATTTTTTCGTGCAGGACTTAAACAAGTTGGTCGTAAAGCGATGGACGATGTGGAAGACGGGGTAAAATATGTTATCGAACAAGGTTGGGTGGACAAAGACCAAATTGCCATCTACGGCGGTAGCCATGGCGGATATGCCACCTTGATGGGATTGATAAAAACACCTGATTTGTATGCTTGCGGTGTGGATTATGTAGGAGTTTCGAACATTTTCACTTTCTTTGAATCGTTTCCCGAATATTGGAAACCGATGAGAGAAATGATGAAAGAAATTTGGTACGATATCGACGACCCGGCAGAAGCTGAAATAGCCAAAGAAGTTTCGCCTGTATTTCAGATAGATAAAATCAAGAAACCGTTGTTTGTTATACAAGGCGCTAACGATCCGCGCGTGAACATCAACGAAGCCGATCAGATTGTTTCCAAGTTGAGAGCCAAAGGATTTGAGGTTCCGTATATGGTTAAATACAACGAAGGACACGGTTTTGGTCACGAAGAAAATGCAATGGAAATGTATAAATGCACCTTGGGTTTCTTTGCAAAAAATTTCTCGACGAAGTAATTAAAAAAGTATCAAATTTATTCTTTGGAAATCGAGTAATAACCTGAGTTCCGGATAAGAAAACCTCATTTACACCTAATTTTCTTATCCGGAACTCAGGTTAATAGGTTAAAAACTATAGGAATAAGTCAATGTAGTAGTTACGGCATCTGTCTTATCGCGGTTGATAATATCCCGGTTTTGCCAGACAAGGCTGGCATTCATATTGTGTTTCTTTTTAATCCGGTACGAGGCATTTACCCGCATATTGAGTACTTTCGCCCGGATATCGTCCTGACTCCTGTTTATATTGTATGAAGTAGAAAAACCGGTCATCAGTGTCTTCTTTAGAAATTGCGCCGTTGCACCTACCATAGGCCCAATCGTGATAGATTCAACCGCTCCGCCATAATTGTATGATGCGTTTAGGGAAGAATTGATATGGATACCTTGAGGGAGGAAAGACAATCCGTATCCCAATGATGAATTGGCAAACCGGGAGACATTGCCGGGTAAAGAAATACCTCCCTGACGGTCAGCCGCCTCCTGATAACTTAAATTAATGGTCAGCCGTTGATTTTTTGTTTCGGATTTTTGAAAAACATACATGACTGAAGCGTCCAGGTTTTGTGAAAGTTGAGTAAAATTTAGCGTATCCAGATTATCATAGGGAGAGATTTCGTTGATATAGTCGAATTGAGACTTTATATTCCTGTAACTTTGGAAGGTGGAGAAATTCAATGAAGTCTGCAAATCTTCCATAGGAGTATAATTCAGATTGACAGAAGCTACATACCGGTTTGTATTTTCTTCTTTCTGGTTCTCCAAATCATCCCGTTGGTATCCGAAACTGAGGGCCATATTCGCTTTGTCGTCTTTCAGGAACGGCCGGGCAAAATTAAGCGTGATATTTTCATAATCATTATTGAAATAATAAGCGCCTAAAGTCTGGTAATCCGGATCAATACGTTCAAATCCTATTCCAATGGTATTTTTAAACAATTGATAATTTAAATGGATATTCAAGGCATCATAAACATTAGTAGATGCTTTGCTATCCCTCGAATCACGTGTGAATAAACTGACGGCATATTCACCAATCAATGTCAGGTTGTTTATCAGATTTAGCCTCACATTCCAACTAAGGGCTGTATTTTTTGCCGGCAATACGCCCAGACTGTCTAATTGGAAGCCCATCCGTTCCTCTTTCCGGTCTTGCGCCTGAAAATAAACCATTCCCACCGCATATTTTTCCGTATCATATTCTGTTTTCAAACCATATCCGATTCTTTCGTAATTCGGGAGAATAGAAGGTTGTTCGGGAGAATACGCTACTTTTCGCAGTAATCTGCCTCCCATTGCACTGATTTTAAATTTGCCGGGAGTCAGGTCGATACCGCCTCCGGTAAATAGATGTCCGTTGAGTGTATAAGGAGAAAAAGTCATGGAAACATCTCCGATATGTGCCGTCGCCCATTTATACGTAGGATGAAAGCTGAAGCGGTTGGGAAGTGAGGGGTAAGAAAAATCCGCCCCTAAATTATTAAAATTCAGTGAAACCGGTATATTGATTTGTCCAAATAAACTGATATTCAAATTTCCGTTTAAGTAATAGGTCCAATCTTGCCTTCCTTGCTGATTCCCTGCATAAAAAACGGAACCGGCCGATAATCCGCCATTCAGTGTAACCGGTTTGTTTTTAGTGATATTTCCCAGATTCTCCACATCAACACTTTGTCCGGATATACGGATAAACGGCGCACAGCAGATAAGTAATAGCAAAAATGTATATTTCATCGCTTACTTTGTCTT
Source organism: Candidatus Symbiothrix sp. (assembly GCA_031261295.1). Taxonomy (GTDB): domain Bacteria; phylum Bacteroidota; class Bacteroidia; order Bacteroidales; family Azobacteroidaceae; genus Azobacteroides. Next base: position 6,550 of record JAISKT010000109.1, read on the forward strand.
TTCTTTTTGAACTTTTATATCCGTCAAAATATATGAATTATCGCCTTGCGAGATAAAACCTTTGACATTAATAATTCCTTTTATTCCCGGTTCTGTTTCAAACAGGACAAATCGTGGGACAAAGACATTGGTAAACCAAGAGGTAGTGTTTGCTATCGATCGGATATTCAATTCTTTTAATTTAGAATCATCCAACATTGCTTCGAAGTCTGTATTTGTAAAATGCAGAGGCGTTTCACTCAGATCGTTTACAAAACAGGTTTTCACGGCGCCCGGTATCGGAGCGAATCCGGAAGAAATCACCTCATCCGGAGAGGTGAAATAGCACCGGCTGAACGTTGCATCCAATCCGAAAAAAACCAGGTTAATATCCGCTCCATTTACCTTTTCCATCTCCTCTTTTTTGATGATGGAACGAAGAGGCAAGGAATAGAAAGCGCCTATCGTTGATTCCGCTTTTTTAATACCGAATTTTACATCTTTCAACGTGTATAGATTCGTATTTTTTTTGAGCGTTACGGATTGTTCTGTTGTTTGAGATTCCTTCCCGTTTTCCCCTTGCAAGCGGATAATGTAAGTTCCGGGTGTTTCCAAAGTGATTTCGGCATCCGTTTCATTTTGGGGAACGATCGTTCCGCCGGTAGCGCTCCATTCGTAGCTTAAGGCGTTTGTGGATTTATTACGCAACCAGGCTGTAAATGGCGCTTCATAATCAAAATCGTTGAACGATGGTTCAATGTCAAAATCCAACTGCATAGCCGGAGCCAATTCTATTGTCCGGAAAGTTGAAAATGTTTCCCTGCCGTTATTTACGGTTAAAGTGATTTTATGTTCACCCGCCTCATTGAAACGGATAATACCCGGATTTTCCCCGGCAAATGTTTCAGGAGAACCTCCGTCAAAAATCCATTGGTAAGCAGAAGCTCCTTCTGTCCGGTTGATAATTTTCACTTCTGCCGGCACAAAATTATTGATTAGAATTTCCGCCTCGAATCCAATCCGGACAGTCGAATCCACCTTAAAAGTAAATTCCTTAAAATTCCGTTCCGTATTATTCCAGGCTTCCAATTTGATGGTATATTCACCGGCTTTATCATAAACGACAACACCCGGATCCTTGCCGGTGGAAGTAGAAGGGGTGCCGCCTTCAAATGTCCATTGATAGAAATCGGCTCCGGTACTATTATTTTCAAAACTTACTTCAACCGGCGCCGTGTAGTTTTCGTTTCGGATGATTGCTTGAAACTCTGCCTTGACAAGTAATTTGGATTCTTCATAACAAGAATTCAACAACAGGGCTGTTGTTAGAACCAAGCAGGTATAATATTTTCTTTTCATTTACCGATTTTTTATTGAATGATTATTTTAAATACGGAAGACGTTTCCTTAGACACAAATTTCAGATAATATATTCCGGAGGTTATTCCGGAAAGATTGAAGGCCGTCCATTCGTATTGCCTGTTTTTAATTTCTTTTACTTCAATCTGTTTGCCGTTTGAATCATACAAATAGAGTTTATAATCGGCCGGCTCCCGTAATTCCACCAAGGCTTCAAAATTTCCTGCATTGGGATTTGGAGAAACCACAAAACGCTTCAAGAAAGGCTCTTCGTTGTTATCTTCCGGAATATCCATCGCATCCACTACCGAAACGGTTTTATATAAGGTATTTTGGCACAAACCGCTGTAAGCCGTCATTCCTACCAGATAGAATCCGTTTTCAGTAAACAGGAGTTCTACCCTTCCCGGCGATTCATTGGTGATTATCACATTTTCCGGAATAATCCACGCGATACTATCTACCACGCTCCGGGTGATATCCACTGCATATATCGTCGTATTATTCACCACCTGCGTTGCAATTACAAAATCGGGTATCACTTCATCCGCCGATTGGCTTACAATAATCTCACCGGTACCGGTACAGCCTTGTGAGGTAATTGCCGTCAACCGGTAAACGCCGGCTTTGCTAACAGTGAATGCCGGTTCATGGGATAACACGTTGCCCTCTTTATCTGTCCAGGAATAATTAACGCCTTCCATTCCGATAGCGCCGTCAACCGTGATACTTTGATTTTTACACAATGTGAAACCGGCGCCTAAATTAACAATGACCGGTGCAGGTTCTTCCAATTCAAAAGTTTCCTGCATAAAGCATCCATTGGCATCCGTAACTTTCACCCTGAATGTTCCTTTCGGTAAATTGTGTCTTGCACTTGCGAGGCTGTTATCTTCCCAAAGATATTGATAGGGTGGAAGACCTCCGGTTACATTTAAGGTAATCTCGCCATTGGCGTATCCATTGCATACCGGATGTTTTACCTGTGCATTTATCCGGATACTATTGGGTGAAATAATCGAATCGGTCGTCTGGGCAAAACAATAATGTCCCGTTAGATTTTCCCGGTAACGAGCATCGCGCACTCCTACTACATAATATCCTTGTGGTAATCCCCGAACAATTGGAATGGTATCATTGGTTGACCAGATATAATTGTAGGGCGGTGTGCCCCCTGTAGCGGAAGCTTCGATAATCCCGATGCTGTCTCCGCTACAAATCGTATTTTGAAGTATCCGGGTAGTTACAAGCAACGGTTCGGGTTGTACCAACCGGAAAGCATCCGATAGCAACCAGATACCATTACGGTCGGTTATTTTTACTTTGTAATAACCTGAATATAAATCCGTAATGATACTATCGTTTATCGCAATGGTTTCCGTCTGATTATCATCCATTATCTTATACCATTCGTAGGTATAAGGCAGCTTTTCATCCCAATGGGGACGGCCTCCCTGTGCATGAGCCACAATGGATCCATCCTGATCCCCATAACAGGTTACATAATGCAGTTCTTGAATAGCTACCTCCAATCGGGGTGGTTCCGGGACAAAGAAACGGATCGTGTCCATACAACCGCAACGATTTATTTCTGTCGAAGGAGTCGCTTTCGAATAATTAGCATCTTTTATAGTCACAAAATAAGTTCCGGTTTTGAGATTTTCAGCTTTACTGATATAATTCAATTCTTCCGTTGTGATAGCGTTGGAAGAAATAACACGACCTGTTTCGTCTTCCCATTCAGCGGTATAAGGAGCTGTTCCTCCACTAAAAACGACTTGGGCATATCCATTGGACAAACCGGCTCCAAGCGGCTCTACCACACTGTATCCGGCTATTGTTACCTTTTCAGCCGGTTCGGTTACGGTGATATTTCCCAAGGAAGGGTGATCGCTCAGATTCACCAGACAACCATTTTCATCTTTGATAAAAATATTGTAAGCCCCTTTTTCCAGATTCTCAAAGACCGCCGTTTGGGTTTTATTGAATGTAATAGAATCAATATCAACGCCATTTTGACGCAGGTAAGCGGTATATACTCCCGTCAAACCGCCACCGGCTTCCAGGACAATTTTACCATCTTTCCCTCCATAGCAATGAACAGGTTCCTGTTTCAGCGTTTTAATTGTCACACTGGCAGGCGAAGTGATAGTGTCACTCGTTGTAGCGGAACAATAGGGATCAAAAATACCGGTATATCTGGCGTCACGCACTTCTACCGAATAGCGGCCTTGCGGTAATCCGGTGATGGTTTTTGTTGTTTCGCCTGTTGACCAAAAATACGTATAAGGGGGCACACCTCCCGATGGAAATGCTTCTATAATACCCGAAGCATCGCCATTGCAAGTATTATTTTGCAATACTTGGGTCGTCACGGTCAGTAAATCCGGTTGATCCAGGAAAAAGACAGCCGATTCGGTAAAAATAGCATTGCTGTCGGTAATTTTGACTTTATAATACCCGGAAGGTAAATCTGCCCGGATGCTATCCGAACCGTTTATAAGAGTAGCCGTGCTTCCGTCCATTTGGTACCATTGGTAAGTGTAAGGTAATCCGGATTCAAACGGGCGTCCTCCGCCGGCATAAGCCACCAAAGCGCCATCACTGTCTCCATAGCAGGTTACATACCGTTGTTGTTGAACTTCTACTCCCAAACCGGGCGGTTGCGGAATAAAAAAACGAATGGTATCGGTACAACCGCAATTGTTTGTTTCCGTTTGCGGATCGGCCAACGTATAATTTTGATCTTTTACGGTGACATAATACCTGCCGGATGTGAGATTTTCCACCGCATTAACAAACGTACTGCCTTCCAGGGTCGTTGTATTGGGTGTGATAACTGTACCGGCTTCATTTTCCCAGACTACCGAGTAAGGAGTCGTACCGCCGGAAAAGCGAATTTGAGCCGTACCATTCGACAAGCCATATCCTTTCGGTTCTTCAAAATCCCAATCCAGGATACTTACGGGATCAGCCGGTTCACCGACAAGGATTGTACCGGAAACTTCCTGTCCGGCTTCATCCCGGTTACATCCGTTGGTGTCGTTTATATGAACCGTATAAGTTCCGGTTTCCAAATTTTCAAAAGCGGCTGTTTGTCCTCCATTGAAACGGAGAGAATCCATTTGTATGCCATTTTTCTTCAGTATAACATCGAAGACATCGACTCCTCCGCTTGCCTGAACAAGAATTTTTCCGTCTGTACCGGATTTACAATGTACATCCTGCTTGGTTAATGATTCTAATTTTAAAGCCGGACGGTCCGGAACTGTAGCCGTATAAGTATGTCCGGGACCTTGAGTATAAGTATTTACCGTTTCGGAACTTCCTTCTCTTGTATAAGTTCCGTAGAGAGAAATATCATAAATATCTGCTTGCAAACCGGTAAAATAATCTGTTTCTAAAGTAACCGGATCGATCGTTGCAGCAATAGTATTCGATTCGGTGAAGCGGTTTCCTTTTAAACTTACATAAAGTTTTTCGCCGGAATATAATGCCCGGTCAAATTTGATTTTTAATTTGCCGGTTGCTTCGCCATGACACAAAGGGGAGGCCGTTTCTACCGATACAATACGAGGAGCGGAATATTGATTTACTAATGTAAGGATATTTGATCGTTCCTCAACAGAGGGATTACTATTATTTTTATACACATCAAATTCCAATGCTATCAATGTATTTTTTGAGGCAGCCATTTGAGTTTCAAAATCAGCGCCATATACATCTTCTCCGCTAATTTCAATTGTCTGTTTCCCTTGTAAAGATGTATTATTGACAGGTTTCCAGCTTGCATCATTTGTAGAAGAATACACCCATTTATATACACTTGAATCATATCCCGAAGGAGCTTCTATTTTTATTTTATCTGTTGATGGTAAAAAGTTGTCTGTAGGATTATCCGATTTATATACAATTTTCACATTTTTCGGATATACATATATGTCTAAGTAACCTTGACAGGGTCTATACAAATTTTCAATATAAATACTGTTTGTGCAGCCACCTTGATCATCACAATACCGGTAATGCCGATAGGCTATTATCTTATCCGTTTTGAAAGATATATCTTTGTTTCCATTATCCGGATCACCGCCGCCACTTTTATCTAATTTTGCATAGATTCGCATACCGGTTACCTGGCTGCCAAGGCTATACGTTTGGGGTGCAACGTCCCAGTAACCCCATGAATTTTTACTAAAGCCATCTAATTCAAAAGCAGCTATCTGGCCGTATCCACCGCCATTTATGGCTAAAAAGAAGTTGAGGTCGCTTTGTCTGCCTGCGTTAAAATCATGATTATTGTATAGAGAAGCCCTCATCGCTATTGCCCATTCTCCCGATTGTCCCCAAGCATTTCCGAACAGGCAAGTTAGTAATATCAACAGTAAATATTTTTTTTTCATACTTACTCTACTTTTATTTGTGAGTTAACCGGCCGGCCATTCCGGTCTTTGATAACCAACAGGTATTCATACAAAGTATTTCGTAAAGCGCTATCGTCCCATACGGAGTTTTCCCATATACTGAGTTCTTTCCAGAGGTAAAAAGCGCCTTCGGATTCTTTGCGATAGACTGTTATGGATTTGGGTTCGGTCATCGTGTGCTGCCAGCTCAATTCAATTCCTTTGTCCGTTCTTTTCCCGGAGAATTTCTTGATTTGAGCGTTTTGTTTTTTATCTTTTGCTTTGGCATAGGCAACCGGAGAACGTTGCGACTCAATATTACCTTGATTGACTGCCGTTACCTGATACCGGTAATCTACGCCTTCCAACACAGTGGTATCCAGATAAGTAGTAACTGAAGCATTGCGGAGGGTATGCAGATAGCGTGTTTCGTCCATTGTTTTTTCGCCCCGGTAGATAATATAAGAAACAAGGGTTTCATCTTTTCCGGTTACCCAATCCAAGCGGATACCGTTGTCTTCCGCTTTGCATTCCGACAGAAGAGGAGAAGCGGGTGGAATTTTCACTGGCTTTACCAAAGCCAGTGTTTCGCTCAAACTGGATTGGTTGTAACGTTTATCAAGCGCCGTAACGGCATAATACACTTTGGCATTCAGGTTTTGAAGGCTTACCGAGTCGGTAAACTCCGGGGTACGGATGGCTATATCATTCACCGGCACCAATTCTTCGCCTTCGGTTTGTCCTTTGAAAACACGATACCCGAGAAGATCGGCATCGGTATTGGCCATCCATTTCAAATGCACATAACCCAACGAATCGACACGGCCTTCCAATCCCCGGGGAATAGCCGGCGGAATACTGTCCGGCATTTGCAACAAGCGGGTAAAGGAATAAGCCGGTTCGCCTTCTTTAGCGATGGCCGCTATCCGTAAATAATTTTCAGGCAAAGGATTGGGATAGGAAATGGTACGTTGGCCGGGAGTTATATCCGATACAACCGTTGCAAAAGGGCCTTTGTCAGTATCACCCCGTTGCAATTCAAACGATTGCAAGAAGTCATTACCGGCTTCCTCAAATTCCCACGATACCTCTACCCCACCCTTGGCATCAGGCAGGATACGGGTGATATTGGGAATATAAATCAATTGATCTTTGCCCATACCTTGAATGGTATCCGATACCGGACCTTGCAGGCCGAAAGGCGTCAAGCCGATTACACGGTAATAATACATTTGGTTATTGCGGATAGAGTCCGTATAAAAAATGCGGTCGCTTTCAGTTACATTTGTCAGAGGATTTGCATTCAACCGTTTAAACAAATTCCCGTCTTCCGAACGTTCCAGAAAATAGGAATTATAATAATTCAGCAACAGGTTAAAATTCCAGGTAATCAATACGCTTGAATTTCCAAAAAGGGCATCCAATTCCAACGGGCGGGGCAATTCCCGGTAGTCGTCCAAACCGGCATAAATCGCTCCTTCTTCAACGGCTTTTGTTGCATTGTCAAGAACGGGAACGACACGATATAGATAACGTTCGCCTTTCACAACCGTTTGGTCTTCATATCCCCATCCGGCAAATAAGGCGGCGGGAAAAGATAAGTCAGCAGCATACATAGCCATAGCATAACGTTGCTCTTGTTCTTGTGAAAGCGCAATCATTTCGCCTACGCCTTTTGTCCCTCCCGACACCTCAAAATCGGCTCCGTATAATGCCTGTGCAATAATGGCTGCATAATTGTCGTTGGTTGCTATTGTCTGCCAATCGTCCAATGCCGGCGGTTTTAACGGAACAGGAGTCAAAATTTTCACTTGCGGTGTATCCAAAACAATGCTATCGCGCACCAGCGTGTAACGCTGAATGATAAACCCGTTTTTATTGGTATAATACCAAGCGCCTGGAGAATTGACTGTCCAGCGCAATTGAATTCCGTTTTTGGTAACATTACTGCGCAAATAGATTTTCAGTGTATCATGTTGCGCATAGGCTCCTGTTGTAAATGTTACCAGCAAAAGTAGTACTATTTTAAACTGTTTAATCATCTGTATTGGATTATTGTATATAATCACACTTACCATTCATAAATAAATTACATTGTTTCATTAGCCGTAAAGTGATGGTACAAAATTAGAATATTTTTTAATATAATAACTTTAAAATTAGAATAAAGTCTTTTTAAAAATTTATTTTTTTGGGGTAAGAATCTCAAAGAATGTTTGTCCGCAAAGCTCGCGCTTTTGTTTTCGGACTAAAGATACTTAAAAATTGAGTATGGTATTTTCTTCTCGTTGTTCAAATCCTTTTTTTGCAAAGATACACACTTTAACGAGTTGTCCGGTTTTTCGGGAGTATTATAATGCATACTTAACCCTTTTGTGAGTCAACTTTTTTTAGCGAAAGACACTTCTATGTATTCTGCATTTTGATACTTTGCCAATGGAAATTCTGATTTTCCAAATAGCTGATTTGTATCAAACTCTAATCTCCATTTTGCATCACCAATAGGTATTTGAAGTTTATCAATAGCAGTTAAAACATCATCATATTTATCTTGCAACTTAACTAAATTTTTCATTCCTCTTTTTAGAATTTACAAAAAAATCCACACCATAAAAAGAAGAAGGTAATTTTAAAATTGTCAAAGACAACTCATCTTTAGACAACTTTATAATGCCATTATTTTCTAATTCTTTAAATAGCGGAGATATTTTATTAATATTTTTTACTATTTCGTTAGGAAAATCTGTGATTTTCCAAGTATTCCCATAGTTCCTAAAAAACCATTCTAAATAAAATAAAAACTTTTTTTGATATTTATTCATACTCCTTTGTTTCTAAAAATTGATTGTTTCTCCTGTTTGAAAATTTGTCATCCTTTTTATTTTTATTTGTGAATTTGTTATAAATTGGATACCTCCACCAGTTCCTTGAAGAGGATAACTTTTACAAGTAACTTCTATATACTCTGCCTTATTCCACTTAGCTAAAGGGAATTTAATATCATTAAAAATTTGAGTAGATTCAAATTCAATAATCCATGTAGGTTCATTTGTGCCTGGTAATTGTAGTTTATCCTTTGCAAAACTTCCAGATGTGTATCTTTCTGTCGTTACATATGTTGGAAATTCTATTGGTGCTTTTTGTATTGTTCCTGTAGCTTTAATATCTGCAAAGCCAAATGTATTTTCATTTATATATCTATACATCATTTTCTCTTTTACTAATTCGCTTGCCACATCCTGAATATTATTTACTTTTTTCAAAGCATTTAATCCTTCTTGTCCAAAATGGTCAATAATTTCAGCAGCCGCGCCACCGTCAGCGTTAAATTTAATATAGATCAAATTTTCTGCCTCTTTTCCAAAGGAAGTGATAGCTCGCCGTCTTGCACTTGTGAGAAAATTTATATAATCATCTGTTTTATCTGTTATTTGCAACATTTGCCAAACTTGCTCTTGTTCAGCCAACTTATCAATATCATTAATATTGAACTTGTCAATATCCTTTACGGCTATCTGCCAATCTAAATATTGAGATGTAATAAGAGATTTGATGCTTTTGTTCTCGTTTATCAGCGTTTTTACACTTGCAGGCAACTCTTTGGCAAAATTCACAACACCCTTGCCTACATTCTTTACCCCAACAATACCCATTGCCAAATTGTAAATATCGACAGCCTGACCCAAATTGCTATTTGGATTAATTGTCTGCGTATTTATCGCTAAATCTCCTACTGCTCCTGCAACTTCCATCATAGCCCATGCACGGCGCACCCATGTCACTTTGGTTGCCAAAGCTACTCCCCCGCTCGCAGTTATTGTTGCAATATCTAAAGTAGTTATTATGCCTTTTTCGATATAGTCGTTCCGTATTTTATCGGCATTGTATTTCAAGAAAATGGCAGGAACTATATAGGCTCCATTACCGAAATTGTATCCGTCCAATGCGGTTTGCACTAGAGGCAATTTATCCCCATTCGGGATGATTATGACCGGTGTAAGCGGCGAGAGTTCAGCAAATTTGACCTTGTGGGAACTTGTTGATACACTACTGCCACCCATCTGAATATCCATACCGTAAGTGGTGGTCGAATAGACATCATAGAGCGTAATATTTCCTGTTCCGCTGTCATATTCTCCCTTGTTATGCTTATCGGTATAACTTTGTGCAAAAACGGATGAAACATCTTGGCTATATTCAACCGGATTCAAATTAATTACCCGCTCAACAAAATTATCATCGGAAATATTCCATCTGTCAGCAATAGATTCCGGTTTTTGATTAAACATCGTAACCGACGCCCCGATAAAGTTGCTATAATTATTTCCTGTCCAAAACAGTAGAGAAGCATCGTCCATTTCATCAATCAAATGCTTGAGCAACTGATTATTATTCTTTTCTAATAAGGTATAGAAATCTTTATAATTTTGAGAATCCAAAGCATTCATCAAACGTAACAAGGCTAATTCCGAATAGTCTTTTAATTGTTTCTGAGAGGCTATTTTTTCAAAGAATGCCATCTTTTGGTCATAACTCAATTTGCGCAACGAAGACAAACAAACGCTATTGACAACATTCACCAAATGTACAGGATCCGTTGAATTTAGGTTTTGCTGCAACAATAAATCGCCCTGCGTAACCGCATCGCCCGAAGTACATTGACGGTCATTTGACAATATTTGCTCCTTATCATTTGTGAAATTATTTTCACAAGATATATCTCTTTCTGTATAAGGATAAATGACCCATTTAGCATTTTCCTGTATTTTGGATAAAATTAGTTGTTGAACATCAAGATTTTTTTCGTCGTCTTGAGACCAGTTTATTTCCAAATATTCATAATTACATCCTTCTCCTGTATATTTGAACAGGTTAACTCTATTTGGTTTTTTATCGTCCTTCTTTACAATTATTTTATCACTTCCATTGAGAAAGCACTTATCTGCACTGCTCCAAACATAATAATGTCCGTTGTACTTTATTTTATTGATGGTATAATGTCCATTTTCTACCATTAAAGTCACAGGTATATTACTTTCTTTCCCATTTTCAAGGATGTAAAATGCATCCATTAAAGTTCCATCGGAAGTTAATGCTAAGTGAATGTTCTTATTTATCATCGCATCCTCGTCGCTATCAAACAGCGCCACCCACGCCGGATCGTTAATCTCATCCCATTGCCACTTGGCAATATGTGTTCCTCCGCTGTAGCTCATCAGATTGTCCGTTTCCTTTTCGCCAAAGACACCTCCGTATTTAC
>JAISKT010000134.1 GCA_031261295.1 Candidatus Symbiothrix sp.
GGTTTCCAATCAGTACCATTCCATACATAAATACCTATTTCAATCGAACCTGTTTTGGTTGGATTGTAAATAATCATACCGGTGGCATCTTCGTCCGTTTCGGCAACGGAATTGCCCAATTGCAAAATCGTTGTGTTTTGCAATTCAAAATTAGGCAGTAACAAACCCAAATTCTGTGTACCCAGGGGAGATAAGTCCAGAATGGCGCCTGCGTGCGGTTCTTTGGTATTGTCTCCGATAATCACTTGTGCATTGGCACCGGCTGCACTCAAAACAATGAGTGTCAGCGCTAAAAAAATCTTTCTTTTCATTTTCATTGAATTTATAAATTTATTAATATTTGATTTTTTAAGTAAGGGAAAAGACAATAAGTATCTTAAGCTTCTTAAACTTCTTAAGCTTCTTAAGATACCTATAGCTGCCTTTACCTTATGAGTTTAAGCGGGCAAATTCAATAACTAAAAAAATGAGAGGGAAAAATATTGAATAGAACTGCCCGCCCAATTTCCTACCCCCAACCCCCTGAAGGGGGCTTTAGAGCCTGCGCATTTTCATTATCGTGCGTCAGCCAAGTTCCCTTTAGGGGATTTAGGGGTATTTTTATGTAAAGTATGATAGGTGTTTGCAAAAACACATCTGACTTGTTCTGCATGTTTGTAGAATTGTTTATGCCTCCAAGTCCCTGAGAAGCGGTTATTTAAAATAAAAAACGTGGGACTCAAACTTTATCTATACTCGAGGTCATCGACTACCCACACTTACAAATAAGTTTAACCCACGCATACACGTGAGCGTTCTCAAACTTATCCTTGTAAGTGTTGAAACTGTCGATGTTTCGAGTACAAGAATAAAAGCAAACGCTTTTCTTTTAATGAATTATGTCTTTATAAAATACTATCTATTTTGTAATAAAAGCTTTTTATCATTTAATTAATTGACAAAAGTAGTATTTCTTTTCCTATAAACCAAGGAATTATCAAAAATTAACGAAAATGACTGTCTTCTTTGTCTTTTTCTATCCCTAATAAGTCTTTTTTGATGTCCAATCCGTAGGCATAGCCTCCCAATGTACCGTCGGATGCAATGACGCGATGGCAAGGGATGACGATGGCAATGGGATTTTTACCGTTGGCCGAACCAACGGCACGGCACGCTTTCGGATTGCCAACCGCCTGAGCCAATTGGGCATAACTGATGGTTTCCCCGTAAGGGATTTGTTGCAAAGCGTCCCACACTTTTTCCTGAAATGCCGTTCCCGAAATAGAAAGGGGAAGTTCAAACGATTGACGTTTCCCGGCAAAATATTCGGATAATTGCCGGATTGCCTGTTGAATAACCGGATCGTTGGAGGATTCGGCGTCCGTTTTTCCCGCTTCGCAAAGCGCAATCTTTGTCACAGCGCCTTGGTGAGCATTTATCTCCCAAGTTCCGGCCGGAGAATGATAATAGCCTGTTTCCATTTAATTGATAGTTGTTTATTGTTAATTGACTTTTTCTTTGTAATACTCCCAGCGTTCAATCACATGGTGAACGTAGTTAATCGTTTCTGTTCCACGAAAATAGCCCTGTTTGACTACCGGATCGTTGTAATATTCCGGTAAGTTCTTCAATTTGAGGCATTCTTCCACATTTTCCTCCCAAAGGCAGGGATTTTTTCCCTGTTTTTCAGCCAACGCCTGCGCGTCATAAATATGCCCGGAACCGGAATTGTAAGCGGCCAGAACAAATTTGACACGTTCCTCTTTGTTCTCAACGGAAGAAAAAGCCTTGTTCAACCGTTTAAGTAAGAGCGTTGCCGCCCGGATACTCGGTTCCGGCTGTGTCATTTCTTCCGGCGTGAGGCCCATTGCTTCCGCCGTTTTGGGCATTAAACCCATCAATCCAGTGGCGCCTGCCCAGGAAACGCGGTCTAAATGAAACTTGGATTCCTGGAAAGAAATAGAAGCCAGCAACTGCCAATCCCAACCGATTTGCTTAGCGTATTTTTTGAAATAATGGTCGTACAGTGAAATCTGATGCGAAGCGATTATCGGCGCCGGTTCATCGCCGGGCATTTTGCTCATTTCAAAATACCGTTTGATGATGGCCTTGTAACGGGGATTGTTCCGGTTTTCATCAAACCACCGGTCGATAACGGCAGCCAATTCGGGCGATGTTTTCCGTACCGCCCACGACGAACGTTGCGGGTGACTCACTTCCAACGCAATGTTGATATTGTGGAAATAGGTCTTGTTGAGTTTCGCCATATCCACATCGCTCACCGTATAGGGGATTTTTCCCTTGGAAACCATTTCAATCAAATCTTCTACCGAAATCGTATCCTTGTCAATCGTCCGGATGTTGATGCCCCCACCCGATTCATCATTCAGGTTTTTCAAACGGCGGTAATATTTTGTGTCGTGAATCACCCAGACGTCTTTTCCGATCAGGTCGGGCACATCTTTCAACAGCGTATCGCCTTTATTGGAACGCTGAATCAGAACCTGTTGATTGATTACTTCGCGGCCGGTGTACAGCAGATTTTCTTTCCCTTCATTGGTTACCGGAATGTTGCAGGCAATCAAATCCCCCTCCCCGTTTTGAAGCATTTCGGTCAATTTCGTTTCGTTTTCCGCTAATTTGATGTTCAGTTTCAGGTCATAACTTTCGGCAAAATCGCTCAACAGTTCATACTCATATCCGCGCGGTTCCCCTTTGTAAATAAAATAGGACATCGAACCGGCTAAGGTCAAGACATTGAGTTCGCCTTTTGCCTGTATTTGCGCAAAATCGGGCCATTCGGGCACGCTCGTTTCCTTTTCTTTGCATCCATTTATCGCAAAGAAAATCAGAAAGATAGAAACTATTGAAAAAGTGTATTTCATATTAACAAGGAGCTATCGCCGTAACTTAAAAACCGGAAATCGTGACTTAAAGCATACTCGTAAATCTCCCGCCAATTTCCATCCGTAAATGCCGAAATCAACAGCAACAGCGTGCTTTTCGGTTGGTGAAAATTGGTAATCATTCCGTTGACTATCTTGAATTTGTATCCCGGAGCAATCAGGATTTGTGTGTGAGTGGTCAGCACGCTCAATCCATTCCGTTCCATATACGCCGAAATATTCTTCAGAGAATCGTGCACCGTGCACCGTGTAGCGTGTACCGAATAAGGAACCCATTGGGAAATGCTTAATTCCTCCGGAGTAGCATCTGGAGTATTTTCCAAAATAAGCCCAATGTAATAGAGGCTCTCCAAGGTGCGGACGGAAGTGGTGCCGACGGCAAAAACCTGTCCTTCCTTTTCCAACAGTTTTTCGATAGTGGATTTCTTTACCGAAATACATTCCGTGTGCATCTCGTGGCCGGCCAGCGTTTCCGATTTGACCGGTTTGAAAGTGCTGGCTCCCACGTGCAAAGTCAATTCCTCCAAGGCGATATGCTTTTTCCTCAACGATTCAAAGACTTCTTCCGTAAAATGCAAACCGGCTGTCGGCGCCGCTACCGAACCTTTTATCTTGGAATAAACCGTCTGATAGGTTTCTTTGTCGCTTTCTTCCGTTTTCCGATTTAAATAAGGCGGAATAGGCAACTCCCCGTATTTCTCTAAAATGTCGGCAAAACTCAAATCCGGATTATCCCACGCAAACCGTATCAAATGGGTCTCCCCCCAACTCTCCAACCGCTCCACCGTGCACCGTGTACCCTCTGCACCGTGCACCTCTTTCAAAAGCTTCCCGTCTTTCCACCGTTTGGAATTACCCACCAGGCAAAGCCAGGTACACGATTGATTTTGAACAAACGCTTGGGCATAATCCGCCGGTTCTTTCGGTTCCAGGCAAAAAATTTCGATTTGTGCGCCCGTTTCCTTTTGGAAAATCATGCGCGCCTGAATCACTTTGGTATTATTGAAAACCAACAAAGAATTTTCCGGAAGATATTCATCAATGTGTTTAAAAGTAGTTTCCGTAATTCCGTTCTTCCTGCGAATCAGCAACTTGCTGCTATCCCTTTGCGGAAGCGGAAATTTGGCAATCCGTTCGTCGGGTAATTCGTAGTTGTATTCTTCAATGTGAATATCTTGTACCATGTCGAAATTATACTGATTTGACAGGCAAACTTACAAATAAATGCACTATTGCAGTGCATTTATTTGATTTTTTTTCAAGTTATAAATGCAAACAACGTTTCAAATATTTTTTCAGTTTACGTAGCAACATAAATATCCATTTCTTTAATCTATTTTTATTGGGGGCAAATATAGTTTCCTCTTCTTTAAATATAGTTTCCTCTTCTTTAAGTGGCGGATATTCTATTTCCTGACATTCAGGATGAGTTTCAACAAAGTCTTCATCATCAAAAAGACCTGCTGCCTTTTTGACGTCTCCATTTCCAAGAAAATGTGTGCTTTTGCAAAATTTCGCATGAAATATAGCTTTTGGTCGTTCTGTTCCAAATAAAAAAACATCTTCTTTTTGAAATATTGGACTTATACGAATATCATCATCTACCGCCAAAAACGAAGTATATTTCGTCAGTAAATTATATTTCAATCCCAATTCCGTAATTTCTTGCTGATGCTTCGGCGTTTCATCCTGAAAAATAAACTTCACGCCATCCTCGAAATAGGAAGCGTAATCGCTGAGATATTTGATGCGATTACGCGCCCAAAGATAACGCAGAGCTTCACTTTGAGTGATTTCCGCATTCCCGGCTTGAATGGTTTGTTCAAAATCGCCTGTGGCAGTTTTCCCTTTTAGGGTAATTTTTCCGGAAAGATTTCCGCGGTATTTACCGTAAACGATAACGGGTTTGGAAGCAAATAAATCAGGCACAGAAACCGGCTCTACATCTTGGACATCCAAATCGCCCCAATCCACTTGTATGTGCGACCAAACCGGCATTGCAATATCATTTATAAGTTTTGCGCCGACCGTTTTTGCTTCCGTTTGATTGGTAATGATATAAGCCTCACCGGCGCCTGCATAAGCCAGACCTTCGATTAAGTGACGATTGACATTACTGCCGATACCCAATGTGAATAAATTGGCTTGGTTGCGCTGATTCTCAACCAATTGAAATGCTTTGTTTTCAACGGTCACATGGCCGTCGGTGGCGATAACGAAAGTGCGAGCAAAATCGGGTGTTGTTCGGAAATCGAAAGCGGTTTGCAGAGCTTGGTACAAATTAGTACCGCCTCTGCCTTCTTGCTTCCCGATAAGTTGCAAGGCTTTCCGGATATTTTCAGGAGTTGCAGGTAACGAACGGTCGGAAAATAGGGTACGGCTAAATTCAAACAGCATCACATTGAAAATATCGGTCGGTCGCAATGACAAAAGCAGTTTTCGCAAAATCGTTTTGGAAACTTCCAACGGAAAACCGTACATAGAAGCCGACACATCCACAATGAAAATAAATTCGCGCGGAGGTACTTGTTCCAAAGTCGTTTGAAGTGGCGGTTGCGCCATAAGCAGAAAAAATTGTTCATCGTCATTGTGCTTGTAACACATCAATCCCGATTGTAACGTATTGCCCCGCAGACCGTATTGCAGGATAAAATCGCGGTCGCTTTGCGGGTCAAGCGGATTCGCCAACGAAACAACCGTATGCCGTTCATCGTTGTATTCCGTTCGGATTTGGTGCGAAGTGCAACTCACACTTTGCACCGGCACTCCGGCGTTGATAGTTGCCTTGATATTGAAATCGGTTGCCGGTTGTGTCAATTGCCGGATAGATTGTCCCACCCATTGCTCGCCTTCGGTGGAGTAGCGCGGACCCACCACACCCGGATAGACAAATTCGTACAGTCCATCGCGATGTTCGAGCAATTCGGTATAGTGCATCACCACTTCAATCACATCTCCGGGCAGAATATTGGCGACATTCATTTGAAAGACATTCGGGCGATGCTGTTCCAACAAACCGGCCGTTTTGCCTGCATGTTTCGCCTGTTCGTATTCCCGGCGGGCAGTTTCGCGTTCTTTCACTTTCGCATGTATTTCGCGTTCGCCGATGCGCATATCCAATCCGTAAACGGCAGCGCGGGTAGAGCCGGCAAAGACATAAACGGCTTCCAGCTTTTGTCGGCCCTCGTTGACATAACTTTGTCTGACGGTTACATCAGCAATTACGCCATCCACTTGAACATCCACCTGTGTGGATTGCAAGGCGACCGTTGCCTGTTTTGGTTGGGAATTTTTGATTAAGAAGTATGGGGATTCCGATTTGTCGGATTGAAGTTGATTTGTTGTGTTCATTGTTCTTAATTTTTTAATGTGACGCAAAGGTCGGAAATAAAAATGGATGTGTGGGAGTTTTGCAAGGTTGCAGAGGAAAAATATTTGCATCAATGTCGCCCCTGAATAAAAATTTGTCGTACATTTGCAAAAAAGTGAAATATGGAGATTACAATTGATATTATTGACAATGGGGCTTTGCGCTTTTTGCGTGATATGGAGTTTCTAAAACTCATTCAGGTTAGAAAGCCTGTGGTTAAAGAAAAGAAAAAAGCACTGAAGCTATCTGAAAAATTTGCCGGCGCTCTTCATCTTTCCGATGAGCAATATGCTGATTTCCAAACATATATTAAAGAAGGCAGGGACGAATGGGAACGAAATATTTATTAGATTCCAATATCATTATCGGTTATTTGGACAGTAAGTTGCCTCCCAAAGGGATGGATTTCGTATCCGCTATTGTGGATAAAGTGCCCAATATATCCGTTATTTCACAAATTGAAGTTTTGCGATACAATGCACCATCTGAAATAATAAAAATATTATCAGAATTTGTCAACAGTTCTGTCATTATGCCTCTGGACAGCTCCATTGTTGAAGTAACCATAGATTTATGCCGACAATCCAAAATCAAACTTCCTGACGCGATTATTGCTGCAACCGCACTTGTGCACAAATTAACACTGCTTACGCGAAACATTGTCGATTTCAAAAACATTGAAGGGCTAAAATTAATCGACCCACATACATTGTAATTTACACTGACTTTATTCATATTGCTCTATAAGGCAACTGTTGCCTGTTCCGGTATCGAACATTTGATTAAAAAATACGGAGATTCAGATTTGTCGGATTGAAGTTGATTTGTTGTGTTCATCTTTGTTGCTTTTTAATTTGAGACAAAGGTCGGGAATAAAAATGGATGCGGGGGAGTTTTTCATATCTTTTATTATCTTTGTGGCGTTAAATAATTTTATGCTTATGATATAATCGCGTAGTAATACGCACAAATAAAGACATAATAAATTGAGCTTTTTAGCTCTTATTCTCACACTTACGAAATCTACCAATTTCTACCCGAGAATAAGTTGCGAAGGTTCACGCTCTATGGGCGTGAACTGTTTCGTGCTTATTTGGGTAAATGGTTTTGGTAGAGCCTGTAAGTGTAAATAAGCAATCAACGAGCAGTTTCACGCTTTTTTGTTTGCCTATGAGTTTGAGGGTTTTTGAGCGAAACTCTCAAAAAAATGGAAGAATTTTTAAAAATGTTTGACCCGACAAATATAGCGGGTATTGTGAATATCAGTTGTTATTCACTGTTTTTAATCTGGATTACTTGTTCAATCTATTGGATACTCAAAATGAAAAGGGAACAAAATCCCTCTGCTGTAAATCCGTATTTGTACGAAGCAATACCAACTGTATTTTCAACATTGGGTATTTTTGGAACTTTTGTTGGAATTTTTTATGGTTTACAGAGCTTTGATGTAAATAAAATTACGGAAAGTATCCCTACTTTGTTGGAAGGGCTAAAAACTGCGTTTCTGACTTCTATTGTAGGAATTGTGCTTTCATTCATTTTCGGGCGCTGGTCGCAACGAATTTTGAATAAAGTAGAAAAAGAATCCGCAAGTTCTGCAAACAATGAATTGTCGGCTTTACACGAAATCATAAAGTTATTGAAGGATAGCAAGACACAAGCAAATCAAAATTCTCAAATTTTGAATAAATCTTTGGTTGGCGATACGGCAGACAGCATCTCTACTCAACTTGCAAAATTGAAAAATCAACTATCAGATTCTCAAACAGAAAATAAGAATATCATAGAGCAAATTCAAAATGCTTTAGGGGGCGATGCAGATACAAGTCTATTAGTACAAATACAAAAACTTCGTGCCGAACAAAATGATTATTCCAAAGAAACAAAGAGTAATATCGAATGGATTGTTAAATCAATGAATGAAAATAATAAGTTGATTAGCAAAAAGTTTGATGAATTCTCAGAATTGCTCGCCAAAAACAATACGGAAGCACTTGTCAACGTGATGAAAGAGGCTACCGAACAGTTCAACGCTCAAATGTCGGCTATAGTTGAAAAACTCGTAAAAGAGAATTTTGAAGAGTTGAACAATAGCGTACAGCGAATGAATCAATGGCAAAAGGAAAACAAGGAAATGATTACGCAACTAACGGCACAATTCAAATCCGTTTCCGAAGATTTTGCAATTTCGTCCGAAGCAATCAAAATAATCACCGACAACACAAATAAACTCACAAACGAAAACAGTCATTTAAGTAGATTGATTCAAGAATTGCAAAAGGTAATGATTGAAGATACTAAATATCAGGAAATTGTTGAAAAATTAACCGATACGATTGACACATTGAAAGAAAATACCGATGCTTTTGATGAAACCACAAACAAACTGAATAATTGGGTTAAAAATCAAATGAATTTCAGCGACAGTGTTGCCAAATTATTGACTCGTCTTGAAGAAATTGAGAAAATCAAAGACATTAACGAGGTATTTTGGACTAATACTAAAAAGCAAATGAATGAAGGAGTTAATGTGATTGCCAATGCAAGCAAAACGCTTTCCAATGATTTGGAAAATATCAATGCTGAATTTTACGCCCGATTAAACGACACTTTGCAAAATTTAGATACTTTAATTCAGCGAATAATAGCAAATTATAAAAGATAATAACGATGCCAAAAAACAAAACAACCGATAATAGTTGGGTTTCGCTGTCTGATATGATGACGGGGTTGATGGTTATATTCCTTTTTATATCCGTTTCGTATATCGTTGAAGTTCAAAAACAACAGAAAAAACGGGATATTATTTTCGAGGAATTTAAAGATACAAAAGAAAAACTGTATGCCGAACTTGATAGTGCATTTAAAGACGATTTTAAACAATGGCAAGTTGTGTTGGATAAAGATTTATCCATAAAATTTACTAATCCAGAAGTATTGTTTGAATCGGGGCAAGCGGCAATTCGTCCAAACTTTGCCACAATACTAAACGATTTCTTGCCACGATATATAAATATTCTCTTAAAACCAGACTACCAAAACAGAATTGCAGAAATCAGAATAGAGGGGCATACAGATGCCGTTCCCGCACCTCAATTTGATAAAGACCCATATATTGGCAATATTAAACTGTCTCAACTGCGTTCAGCCGAAGTCTTAAAGTATTTCAGAAATATGCAGTACTATCAAGAATTAACTGCAAAAGATGAGCAACAACTTCAATTTTGGCTAACGGCTAACGGTTTATCTTATGGCAGAACACTTGATAGCGACAAACAACTTACGGCAGAAAGTGGAAATCCAATAAATAATGCCAATTCTCGCAGAGTTGAATTTAGAATTATTACCACAAGCGAAAATCTTGTAGAACAGGTACTAAAAGAAATGGCAGAATGAAAAATCTTTATCAATTTTCAGCATTAGACAAAAAATTAACCGAGTTGGAATTTCCTGCAATTAGTGGCAAAAGCGGGTTTCAACCGATTCGGATTGATTTTGATGCCCAAAAATTTCAAAGAGCAGTCAGAGAAGGAAAAATCAGATTTGGCAACGATGGTATTTATCTGACTTATGAAGGGCGTGAATGGAAAGGTTATATGTATATGCCTACCTATCGAGTTAGTCAATATGGCTTGCCAAAGTTTCATTTAACAAGATGTGAAAAAATTCAAGAATTATTTAGTAGTGGTTATGGACAGTATTATAAATGGTCAAACAATAAACTCAATGATATAATCGAAAGAGGTACAAGTAAGATTTATAAAGACCAAAAATTGAGTTTATGTAGTTATTGCCGACACGCAATAATTGGAGTAAATAATACCGAAGATTTTTTTAGAACTTTGGACACAGAGCCAAAAGAAGAAGTTGTTAGCATTGAAGTAGATATTTTCGGTTATGTAAAAGATTGGCAGAAAATCAGCATAGCCTATCGCAAAAAGAAAGAGTGCACCTGCGAATCGTGTGGCATAAAACCGAAAAACAATTTTGACAAAAGATTTTGGCATACACATCATTTAGATGGAGACAAAACAAACAACAAAGAAATCAATTTAGAATGTTTGTGTGTTTTGTGTCATTCATACAAAGATTTGAAGCACGAAGATAATTTTGATAAAACAAGAATGAAAAAAGAATTGGATTCGTTTGTCGAAAAATATAATACAGAGTTAAAAAGCGTAAACAATTCATATTTAAAAACTTATCAAAATGGAAGAATATGATTTCTTGCAATAAGTTTTTAATGCCAACAACAAAATAATAGCGGATAGCGAAATCGAAGAATTATTGCCTTTGGTTGGCAAGAATAAAAGTTGTACAATTATACAATTATATATATCTTTGTGCTGTGAAACGAATAATTATAACATACGGAGGTTACTTTGAGCGATTTATTGCAACATT
>JAISKT010000179.1 GCA_031261295.1 Candidatus Symbiothrix sp.
TTTCGTCGGGGACAATTTCGTAATTCACTGCAATACCTGCCCGCCTTGCATCTTCAAGATAAACACCGGTAGATGCTCTTCTGTGTTCCACTCCAAAACCAATATAAGCATTGGCATAATTGGCTTTACCCTGGTCTTTTCCCGTTTTGTCCATCGACAATTTAAATCCTTTTTTCGTTTGCATATTCTGTTTTTTTATAATTTAGATAATTATTTCTATGCTATCATCCATACGAACGTTTTGCATTAACCACTCCTTGATATATTGCATATTGTATTCAGCTGTAATAATGGCACTCCGTTCATCTATTTGTGTAAAGCGGGACGATTCGTAATTTTCTATCCAACCTTTCAGATTGGAAACGCCCCAATGTTCGGCATCATCAAACATTTTATTAACATCGTGGATGGGCTTGCTGAACGTAATTTTAATCGTTTCATATTCGCTTTCATTACTTCCGGTCGGGATATAATCGTTCAATCGGTTTTCTATTACATCGTAGAATTTGTTGAAACTGTCCTGAAAGATTTCGTAAAAACAACCATGTTCATCATACATCATTTCGACAGGAATGCCTCGTTGAAAGTAAAGCGCAACTTCCGCCAGCTTCCCACTGATAATCTTCACATGATATTTCTCTTCATCTTCCTGAAGTTCATTTTCTTGATTTTTAGCTGTCAAAAATCTATGTATATTCCATTTGACTGATGTAGGTAATTGTTCCCAAAATGAATTGCTATTGAAAACATCAAAAAGCAGTATTTGAATTTCTATTTTTTCTCTATCCCACCACTTGTTTAAATATGTGTCAAGATCATACTCTCTGGAGCCGGCAACAACTTCATTACCAGCCATAACCAATAGTTCATTTTTGTTGTTCATTGTTTCTATTTTTATTTATTTGTGAATTAAATACATTATGATTAATTATTCAATAAATGTGAAATTATTTCGCCAAGTGGAGCGCACCATACCATATACTTCGTTGATACAATAACCGTTATTACATCTGCTTTCATCAACACAGGCAGAACAGTTATCATATTTTGTTTTTTGGGGAAAAATTGTTGGGATTATCAAATCTCTCTGTAATTCCATATTCATAAGAGAGCCGCCACCGTTCCATGAATTGAACATTCCGCAAAAATTTCCTTTTGGAACTACTATTTTTTTATGCTTTTGAAATCCTGAATGGTACAAATCCGTAAGAGGTAACATTCCCATGAAAGTAAGAAGACCAAAACAGCATTGGTTCAACATTTCATTCGCAAATGCTTTGTACAGGACGGCTTCTTTTCTATTTCGATAAGACAAGTTAGGCCATCGACCAATTGTATCAATGCCGTGTTCATTGAACGTTTTTTTTACCAATGCCGGATTTAAGTAAAGGACATCAATCATATCTTTGAAATATTCAGCATAACAGTAAGTGTTTCCCATGGCATAGTTACTTGGAAAGCAGTCGTAATTTGTATATAGTGTTGCTCTGCCTCTAAGTCTTGTTCGAGACAGCATTTCGGCAATAGGATCACTATCATCTCTTTCCTCAATGTATTGAAGTATTTGCTCCCTATTGTCTTCCAACCAGTCATCCAGATAATCATGAATAGGAGAATATTTTTTGTTTGCCAGTATCTCATCTGTTAAAGATTGCAGTTCATACAAGCTTCCTTCATATCTCGCCTCAGCATCCCATAAGTTATCATATAAAGGTTCTGCACTGTTCTCATCCATACATTGCTGAATAATTTCAGGAGCATCTTCATAGGTGTCTTTGTAATCAGTAAAAACAAGAGAATAAGACTTTTTCAAGTTTTCAGTAAATGCCTGTTGGATAGCGGATGCTAATGTCTTATAACACTCTTTTTTAACAATACGTTTCATAATGCTGTCATTTAATTTCATAGGCAAAAAGGATAATATGTTCAGAATTTGCAAGGTTTTTTGGAAAAATACCGCAAGCGAAGCGAGGATGATTTTTTCAAAAACCCGAAGGGCTTGACCTTGCTAATTCGCACGGAACATATTATAACTTTGCCGTATGAAATTGAATGACAGCATTTTTTTCTCTGAGTAGTCACCATAAAAAAGAAACAGGAACCGTTATTTGACTCCTGCATTATCTATAAATTTCCATATCAAAAAGAGGAATTTTTTAAATTTGGCAGATTAAAAAATTATATCTACCTTTGCAACGAGATGTTTGAAACGATGCAAAACATAGTGACACAAAGTGTTTAGTTCGTTACTTATCCGTTACCTTTATTTATTCTTCTTTATTTTAACTTCTTGAATATAATTTACTTACCTCGAAAGTGGAAAGGTACATAAAATTTACAAAAGACTTTCCTTGAAAATTATTCCGACATATTTTTGATGTAAGGCAATCGTATCAAATCCTTGAATCCGTAAAATTTTTCTGCATTCAAGCCTAAAAATTGCGCTTTTTCTTCCTCAGACAACAAGTAAGTTTTCAAGATAAAATCGTAGGACATGCGGTAAGTGATGGCGGTGATGGTGCGCGGATAGTCCGACCCCCACATCAGTTTGTCCCAACCTGTTAAATCCGCTGCCTCGCTGATAGCACGCACGGCACCCTCGAACGGATAAAATTCATCGTTGAACAGCCAGGTGATGCCGCCTGATTCGATACGGACATTCGGGTGGCGTGCCAATTTGATTTGTTCCTGCCAGCCGGAGCGATTGACCATTCCGAAATGACCAATCGCTATTTTCAATTGAGGATATTCGGCGATGATTTCGTTCATCTCTCCCGTTTGTGTTTCGCCTTCCGCCAAATCTACCGAAAAAAGGATGTTTTTTTCTTCCATGAGATGAAACAGGCGCATCATCTCGTCCGAAGTCAAGTAGATTTTTTTATCTGCGGTTACCAAGCGTTGTGCCGGAATTTTGATGCCACGAAAGCCTTGTTCTATCAGTTGCCTGCCTTGTTCGAAATAACCCGGCTGGCGGGCATTCACCATGCCGCAACAGAAAAAACGATTGGGGTAGTTTTGCTGTACTTCCCATAAATAGTCGTTTTGCAAACCGTCGATGTATTCTTGCGTGATGATCGCCGCCGACACTTGCGCATAATCCATGTTGGACAAAAATATCTCGGCAGTATTGCGTCCGTCCATCATAAACGGCGGGAGCATCTGGCGGATTTCACCCATAAACAAGGATTTTCCATTGTCTAATGTGCGAATCGTTTTCCCTTCTACTTCCGTATTCTGGCGAAGCCAAAGGTGCGCATGTGCGTCAATAATTTTGAAGTCCATGAAAATGTGATTTTATTTTTTTATTCGTGTTTGTAAAGTTCCCATCCGAGGTAGTTTTCTACTGCTTCTTCCAAAATAGAGGCTACGTTGCCTCTGGACATTGCTACGTGGTGTTCAAATCCGTTTTTGCAAATAAATTTCAACAGTTGTTGCAGATTATCTACTTGCGTTACGGCAATTCCGCCATCCATTGCGTAGGGATCGTCGGTAAACTTTCCTTCGCCCAGATAAGATTTGATGCTACCCAACGTGTCGTCGGTAGATATTCTGAAAAACGTAAAATCGCCCGCAGCCACCGTTCCTTTGACAGCACCAAACGTATCTTCGTGTCCTAAAACCGTACCCAACAGGTCTAACGAGCCGATGGTGGGCGTGGTTTTCATAAAACTTTTAGGGAAATTGCCGCAATGTGTACATACACATTTGTTGCGTTCGGCAGCAAAATTATTGTTCCAATCCAACAAAGCCGGTGCATTGCCGGATGCCAACAACAAGGCATACATCGAAACTGCTCCTGCAATATCCACTTCACAAGCACTCGGAAGGAGTTTTTCGCTCATCATACTCATCGTAAC
>JAISKT010000214.1 GCA_031261295.1 Candidatus Symbiothrix sp.
TTTGTAAAAAAAATTTAACCATGGCCGAACATAATGTATTGGGGAAAGACGGTGAATCAGCCGCAATCGCGTATTTGAAAGAGAATAGGTATCAAATTTTGCACACCAATTGGCATCGCGGACATTTTGAATTGGATATTGTAGCGAAAACGGAAGACGAATTGGTGGTCATTGAAGTGAAAACCCGCTCAGGGGGAAGTATTACCCATCCGGAAGATGCGGTTACCAACCAGAAAATCCGGAATATCGTTTCTGCTACTGATTTTTATATCAAGTATTTTGACATCGATCTACCGGTGCGGTTCGACATTATCTCCGTTATCGGGAAACAACCGGATTTTGAAATCGACCACATTGAGGACGCTTTTTATCCGCCGGTAAATATTAGGCGGTGGTAGTTGTTTTTTAATCCAAATTATGTAACTTTGTCAAATTATTGTTCGTAAAAAACAAATACGATTCGTATGAATATTGAAGAACTGCATGAATATTGTCTTTCTTTGAAAGGAGCGACCGACTGTTTCCCTTTCGATGAGGTTTCCATGGTTTTGAAAGTGGCGAATAAAATGTTCGCTTTGATACCTTTAGATGCTTTGGAATTACAAATCGCCTTGAAATGTGATCCTGAAAAAGCCATCGAACTGCGGGAAGAATATGCTTGCGTGGAGCCAGCTTATCATTTTAACAAAAAATATTGGAATACGATTTATCCGAATCGGGAAATGAGTGATTCGAATGTTAAATTTTGGATTCAACATTCGGTGGATGAAGTAATCAAAAAATTGCCTAAGAAGCTACAAGATGCATATTATCAAAGTTAAATCAGCCACCTCGACCAACGATTTATTGAAGGACTTGGCCAAACAACAAACTCAGGAAGAAGGCCTTGTCGTTTTTGCTGAAAATCAAACGGATGGAAAAGGGCAACGGGGAAATTCCTGGGAATCGGAGCCGGGTAAAAATATCGCTTGCAGCCTCTTGCTGTATCCGACTTTTTTGCCGCTTAATCAACATTTTCTACTTTCGGAAGTGGTCGCTTTGGGAATTAAATCCGCTTTGGATTCATATATTCAGCCGGTTGAAATCAAATGGCCTAATGATATTTATTATGGAAATAAAAAATTGTGTGGCGTATTGATTGAAAACGAATTACTCGGTGCGCAATTTTCCCAATCGATTATCGGAATCGGCTTGAATGTGAATCAGGAAGTGTTTTTAAGCGATGCGCCGAATCCGGTTTCGATGAAACAGATTCTGGGGAAAGAAGTATCGATTGAAAGCGTCTTGGAAGAAACAATCCAAGCAGTGTTGGCTTGGTATGAAAAGTTAAGAAACGGAGAAACGGAAACAATCGCTCGGTCTTATCAAAATGCTTTATACAGAAAATCCGGGTTCCATGACTATGAAGACAGCCATGGAACTTTCACCGCTCGAATAGACCGGATTGGCGATGACGGATTTTTGCATCTGATTACCCGCGAGGGAGAAAAACGCAGTTATGCTTTTAAAGAAATTGTTTTCCGGTAATTTCGATAGATGTTATTTGTTGGTGGATAAATTCGCCTCTCGCTTTTGTTCCTTTCTCCAGATAAACAGTCCATAGCCCAAACAGGCCAATAGCAATAAATACAAACCGCCGCCAAGAGGAGCCGGCTCTATCTTATCCGGATTACCGCCATCTTCACCACCATTTCCCTCGGCACGAAGCATCGGGCCAATCGCTTTATCTTTTGTTTCCGTCTTTACTTCCGTTTTTTTGCTATATAACCCTTGTCCTAAAGCAATTATCGGACTGAATGTCATCCATGCAATAAGCAATAAGGCTATTCTATTTCTAAATATTGTTTTGATGTGATTCATTTGTTTTTTATGGAACCATGGAACCCACATCATGTTCATGCTCTTTGGTGCAATCTTTTCATGCGGGTTCCATTTTTATATTGTTTTTATTTAATTATGACTTTCTTCACTTCCACACTTTCTTTTCTTGTGACACGAACAATGTATAGACCCGGTATTTTGACTGGATAGATATAGCTTGTTGCCTGCACGTCTTTTGATACCAGTATTTTACCTTGTAAATCCGTTATTTGAACATGCCCCAGAGGATTATCCGCATTGGACAGGATTTGTAGGGTCTGCGGAGCCGGATTTTGAATCGAAACAGAGGCCGATTCCAATCCCTTGATGCCGGTAGGCGAACCATTGTTGAAAGTGATATAAAAGCGGTTTTCCAAATATAAATCATCTTCGTCCTTGTTGAACGTATATTCTTTATACAGACTCATATTCGTAACTTTATTCGCTTTAGTGTCATGCAAAAAGACATTTGCTTTGTCTAAGAATTTATCCGTGCCCTCGAATTTTAAGCGGATTTGACCTTTTTGATTCGTGCGGATTCCCAACGGAATGGCTTGCTCTAAATTGCCGATGGAATTGATATCCAAAGCATAACCGTCCGATGAACGAAGATAGACAAGCACGTGCGCCAAAGAATTTTCCGAAAACAATTTGTAACTGTCTTCTGCCGGAACGTAATCGTTGGAAGCATTGTCTATATAAAGCAGCAACGCTTTGCTGGTCGGTTGTTGATTTTGCTCACTGGTAATTTCCAACAAATAATCCGGTGTGTTTGTAGATGAAGCGCTGCGTAGTTTAACACCGGCTACAGTTTCCGTTTGTTTGATAT
>JAISKT010000131.1 GCA_031261295.1 Candidatus Symbiothrix sp.
CCGATGGAAGATGTCACGGACATTTCTTTCCGGCTGCTGTGCAAGGAATTTGGGGCGGATATGGTATATACGGAATTTATTTCCAGTGATGCCCTGATTCGTCATGTCAACAAAACAAAGACGAAATTGGAAATAAAAGACGAGGAACGGCCGGTCGCTGTGCAGATTTACGGGAAAGAAGTGGAACCGATGGTTGAGGCCGCCCGGATTTGTGAAGAAGCCCGTCCCGACATTTTGGATTTAAATTTTGGTTGTCCGGTCAAAAAAGTAGCCGGAAAAGGCGCCGGCGCCGGCATGTTGCGCAATCCCGAATTGATGTTGGAAATCACGCGCGAAGTCGTAAAAGCAGTCCGGATTCCCGTAACGGTCAAAACCCGTTTGGGTTGGGATAATGATAATAAGATTATTGTCGATTTGGCGGAACGCTTGCAGGATTGCGGCATTGCCGCTTTGACCATTCACGGCCGCACCCGTTCGCAAATGTACACCGGTGAAGCCGATTGGACGTTAATTGGTGAAGTGAAAAATAATCCGCGCATGCACATTCCCATTATCGGAAACGGCGACATCACCTCGCCTGAATTGTGCAAACAGGCTTTTGACAAATACGGCGTGGATGCGGTAATGATTGGCCGGGCGAGCATCGGCGCTCCCTGGATTTTCAAGGAAATAAAACAGTATTTGACGACCGGTGAAAAAGCGCCCAAAGAACCGTTTGAATATTATTTATCTGTTTTGAAGCGGCAAGTCTTACAAAGTGTCGCCCGTTTGGACGAAAGGCGCGGCATTTTGCACAGCCGGCGTCATATTGCGGTCAGCCCGCTTTTCAAGGGCATTCCCGACTTCAAACCTACCCGGATTGCCATGCTAAAAGCCAATACGGTGGAAGAATTATTTGACATTATGGATAATATTCAGATAATTTAATATCAATCTGCAATATTTAACAATAAATTAACAACTTTTATGGGAATAAATTTGGAAACGCTTTGCATTTACCCTTATCTTTGTAGCGTAGTTTTTTCATAATAGTATTAGATTTAAGGTTAACAAAGATTGGATTAGGGAGTTCGTGAGAATTCCCTTCTTTTTTAGCCTATACCAAGTGGGTTCAATATTTTTATCCGGAATTATTAAAGTAAAAGAGTAGTCTGTAGAAATTATCAAATTTTTTATGTAAGTTTGCAGCTTGAATTATAAAATCATTTTTTGTATGAAAACGTTAAGCAAATTTTTAGCATTGGCTTTTATAGCCGTTTTTTCTTTCTCCTGCGGTAGTGATGATCCGACACCTACCGCTCATAGTGATCAAAAATCCAAGACATGGACACTTCCTCTTAAAGGCTACGCGAATGACAAAGCCACATTAGAATTGACATTTGCATTGAAAGATGTTCTCGGAGATGTAGATGCAAAGAATTTTACTTCAGGTACTGTTCAAAATTCCGGAACTTATATTGAAGTTACGGGCCTTAAGAATAAGGCAAATGTGGTTTTGAATGATTTTACATTGCAGGTAGGAAACAGCACTCCGGTAAATTTCGGAAAATGTACCGCAACTCCTACAGGAGCAGATTTCGGATCAGACGTACAACAATCTGATGACAAAGTGGTTAATTTTCTTAAACCCATATTTACGGCCTATACCTCTAAAGGTCAAACGGCTACTTTGGCGGTATCTTTCACTCCGACAGGTGATATTACTCCTACTGATAATGTAAAATTAAACGTTGTTATCAATGGGAAATACAATTGGAATACTTACGATAAATAATTCGTTATTTCAAAAAAAAGTAAAAATCTAAATTGCCATGCAGGACTACTGCATGGCAATTTAGATTTTTTAGTGTACTTAAAATGATACGGACACATTCCTTTCATCCGATTTCTTAACCTATAATGACAAAGTCTTTTCCGCATTAAATTATAATGAAAGTTAATCCTTTCCTTTTCTATCCCGGTTTGTTGAATAATCCCTATATTTGTACAATTATTAATAATAAACACTCACATATAATGAATAAACGTACTTTTAACGCTTTACTGTTCCTTTTCATGGGAACTTTTTTATCTTTCGCCCAAGACCCTGTTTTTAATACTGTCAAATCGGAATTAAACCGCAATTTTGAAGTTCTCAAAGATCAACCGATCCCTGCGTATTACAGTTTTGTCCGGTTAGACGAAGTACAATCGGTCGGCGCTATGGCCAATCTGGGGCGGCTTCAATCGCCGGCGATCCTCAATTCTCCCACCCGTACGCTTACCACCTGCCTGCGGGTAGGCGATTATATGCTGGACAATTCCCACGAAATACGGGAATCCGGTTGGGGAAACTCACAGGGAGTCAGTATGAAAGGAAATTATATCCCTTATGAAGAAAACGACCGCCTGCTGAAAACCAATATCTGGTTGCAGTTGGACGAACTTTATAAGGAAGGAATTCAAACCTACGAACAGGTAAAAGCCAACCTGGCCGTCAAAGTAGAACAGGAAGATAAATCGCCCGATTTTTCCAAAGAACCCGTGGAAAACCGGTACGAAAAACCGCTTTCCTGGGAAGACCTGCATATCGACCCGAAAGCATTGGAAGAAAAAGTGCGCAAATATTCGGCTGTCTTCGATGAAAACAACGAAATAAAAGACGGTATGGCTGTTTTCAGGGCTACCCTTGCACGGAAAATCTTTGTGGATACCGAAGGCCGGGAAATGGCGGAAAATGAAGTGAGCGTCCAGTTGTTTTTATCCGCCAATGTAGTGGCGGACGATGGCATGGGATTGCCTCTTTTCAAGTCCTGGATGGGCTTTTCTTTGAATGAATTGCCTTCCGATGCGGAAGTGGTGAAAGTTGCCCGTGAAATGAGCGCTACGTTATCCGCCTTACGGAAAGCGCCGATAGTGGAATCCTTTACCGGACCGGCCATCCTCTCACCGGAAGCAGCCGGCGTATTTTTCCACGAAATTTTCGGACACCGGGTAGAAGGTTCGCGTTTGAAACAGGAAAATGATGCCCAGACTTTCAAAAAGAAAATCGGAGAAAAGGTGCTCCCGAAACATCTTTCCGTAAGTTTCGATCCGACTGTCAAATATTATCAAAATACACCGTTAGTAGGTTCTTATACATTTGATGACGAAGGTATTACCGCCCGGAAAGTAGATGTAGTGCAAAACGGGATTTTAAAAAATTTCCTGATGAGCCGGACGCCTATCCAAGGCGTTTACCAATCCAACGGGCACGGACGGGGAAACATCGGCTATCCTCCGGTTTCCCGTCAATCCAATATGCTGGTGGAAAGCACCCAACGTTTCTCTGAAGACGAATTGTTGAAAAAATTGCGTAAAGAAGCGAAATCGCAGGGAAAAACCTACGCCTATTATTTCAAGGATGTTTCCGGTGGTTTCACCAATACCAGCCGCTATTCTCCCAATGCGTTCAATGTGACGCCATTAGTCGTTTACCGCATCTATGTGGACGGACGTCCCGACGAATTGGTACGCGGTGTGAATATGGTCGGCACGCCTTTAGCAATGTTTTCACAAATTGAAGCCTGCGGAGATACGTATGCCGTTTTCAACGGAGTTTGCGGGGCTGAATCGGGAAGCGTACCGGTGGCCTGCGTAGCGCCTGCATTACTTGTCAAACAAATTGAAACGCAGAAAAGGGCCAAAAGTCAGACCCAGCCGCCCTTATTATCCAAACCGGAAATAAACGCTTCCAACGGATCGTCGCCCGAAGACGAAATCATTTTCAATGCGATAAAAACGGAAGTAACCCGCGGATTGGACGGCCTGAAAATGGAAGGATTGCAACGGCCGTTCTTTATCGCCTACACCATTGCGGAAACCAATCAATTGACCGTATCTGCATCTAACGGAAGTTTAATCTCTTCGGACAAAAACGTGAACCGTTCGTCCGGAGCGCGTTTGTTGATAGGCGATTACCAGTGTACGGATGAAAATTTTGAAAGTTCGACCTCAGGCGGCGCCTACGACGGTTCACCTACCCTCGACAACGACGAACGGGCGATCCGCTATACAGTCTGGAAAGATTTGGATGCCGTTTATAAAAGTGCAGCGGAAACGTATGAACAAAAAATAGCCACCATCAAACAATTGAATATCCCGGCGAAAGACCTGGAACTTCCCGATTGGGATAAAACACCGGTGGTTCAGATGAAAAACCTTCCCCGGCAAACGTTTGATTTCAACAAAACGCGCTACGAAGAATATGTAAAAGCCGCTTCAGC
Source organism: Candidatus Symbiothrix sp. (assembly GCA_031261295.1). Taxonomy (GTDB): domain Bacteria; phylum Bacteroidota; class Bacteroidia; order Bacteroidales; family Azobacteroidaceae; genus Azobacteroides. Next base: position 4,245 of record JAISKT010000131.1, read on the forward strand.
CGTATTCAACGACTATCCGGAAATACTGGAATCCGGCGTTTCCGTGCAATTGATCAATGCCGTCGCTTATTTTTACAATACGGAAGGAACGGAATTTACCTATCCCCTGGCGTTTGTGTATCTAAGCGGAAGCAGTTCCGGTAAAACGGAAGAAGGGGAAACTTTGAGCAACAGTTTTGATTTTGTCTATGCCAATCCCGACGAATTGCCTTCTTTGGAACAAGCGCAGGCGCAATGTCATACGTTGGCCAAAAAACTGATTGAAGACATTCATGCTCCCAAAATGGAGGAATCCTACTCCGGCCCGGTGTTGTTTGAAGGTTTGGCTACGCCAACGGTTTTCTATTCCAATTTTATGTGGGGTGACGTTTCTCTGATTGCCGAACGCAAACCGCTTACTTCCAGCGGCTTTTCATACGGTGGAAATGGTTTGGAAGAAATGATGGACAAACGAATCACAGCCCGCGAAATCACCATTGAAGACCTGACGGGAACACGCGAATACAACGGCGTCAAATTGTTGGGTTACGCCCCGATTGATGCTGAAGGAGTAGTTCCGCCCGAAAAAATAACGTTGGTGGAAAACGGAATCCTGAAAACCTTGTTGAGCGACCGCGTCCCGACGCCCAAAGTGGCTCACTCCAACGGACATGCGTTATTCAATGCCAACCTGGCGGGAAGCCTCAACGCCGGCGTGCTCCGCATGTCGGACAAACGCACCAAGAGCAAGGACGAATTGAAGAAAGAATTGTTTGACCGGGCCAAAGAAGAAGGTTCCCAGTATGCCTATATTGTTCGCGAAACTTCCGGATCGGGAAGTTATCCGACCGAATTGTATCAGGTAAATATTGCCGACGGTTCGGAAAAACGGGTTCGTTCCGCGGTGATTAACAATGTAGATTCGCAGATTTTCAAGAAAATAGTAGCCGTTTCCGATAAAGAGCTGATACATAATACGCTGGCAGGCAATCTGATGACCATCATCGTCCCGGATGCCATCCTGTTTGAAGAAATGCAGATACAAAGCGACCGGGTAGATAATTTCAAAAAAGCGCCGCTGGTGCCGCCGGTGAAATAATCGAATGCGGATAATCCCGGTAATTATCATCCTCTTTTTCTGCCTGTTTTTTGTTTCTTGCAAACAAAAACAGGCAGAATACCATATTGGTGTTTCCCAATGCAGCGATGACGAGTGGCGTCAAAAGATGAATACCGAAATGCAACACGAAATTTTACTGCATTCGGGAGTGGCATTGGAAATAAAAACAGTGGTGGATGATACGGAAAAGCAAATCAGAGACATACAGGAATTTATTGATCAAAAAGTCGATTTAATCATCGTCTCGCCGAACAAAGCCGCCCCGATAACTCCGGTAGTGGAAAAAGCCTACGAGGCAGGTATTCCGGTGGTGTTGGTGGACCGGAAAATTATGTCCGATAAATACACTGCATTTATTGGCGCCGATAATTATCAGATAGGCAAAGAAGTAGGCAATTATATTGTCAAACTGCTTGAAGGAAAAGGGAATATAGTCGAACTACGCGGCTTGGACGGTTCAACTCCGGCCACGGAACGTCATCAAGGATTTTACAGCATCATCAGTCATTATCCTGCAATCAAGTGGGTGTATGATGCCGATTGTGCCTGGCTGAAAGAGGCTGCTGAAAATAAAATGGAAGTGGCGCTTGCTGCTCATCCCGATATTGACCTCGTATTTGCACACAACGACCGGATGGCAATGGGCGCTTACAACGCTGCTAAAAGCCTGAACAGAGCGGAAAATATTGAGTTCATTGGAATTGATGCCCTTCCGGGAAATAACGGAGGTATCGAACAAGTGTTGGAAAACAAACTGAAAGCGACCTTTATTTATCCGACCAACGGAGAAAAAATCATTCAGTTGGCATGGAACATTTTGCAAGGAAAAACTTACGAAAAAAATAACACACTCTATACCAATGTGGTGGACGAAACGAATGCACGGGTATTGAAACTTCAAACCGATGCTATTATTGAGCAGGAAGATAAAATCAAATTTCTGAACGAACGGGTGAA
>JAISKT010000286.1 GCA_031261295.1 Candidatus Symbiothrix sp.
TCGTATTGTTTTTGGGTATTATTGAAAGAATAGCTCAACCAATATTCCAGATTTTTGAAATTGTTTTTCAGAAACACATCCGTTCCCCAACCCTGTCCTTTGCCGGCGTTCGCAATATCCGTTGCTTGCCGGTCGCCTTGTTGATAAGTAATCGCATTCGCATACTTTTTGTAATAGGCATCCCATTGAAATTTACTGCTTTTTTTCACGTAACTGTACGAAACAGTCGCTTTGTTGACCGAAGTAAAATCCAGAATATTCGTCTGTTTCAAATATTCCATAGCAGGCAATTGAAAATATTCGCCGAGAGAAGCAGAAATAATATTGGTGCGATTCAGCCGGTAACCAATGTACAGCCGTGTAGCTAAATTAAAGCGGTTCAAATAATTGGAATATTCTCCGCGGATGCCGATGCTCGCCGTCAAATTGTTGGTTAAGAATAATTTCGTATCGTTATAGACACTTGCCAAATTATTTTGTACCGTAACGGCATATTCTTTTCCGAATGTATAAGTGGCGTGGTACGGATTGACTATTAATTCTACGCCCGTCCGGTTGGTCAGCCTTCCGGCCCGGTATTGCAAATTAATCTTGTTGTGATTCCAACTGTTTCGGGTATTGATTTTATCATTTTGATACTCGACATCGGTTCCGGAAAATTGGTCAATCACGATATTTCCGGCAATGGACAATGAAAACCGGTTGTTGAAGATATGATACAAATTCAGTTGTGCATACAGGTAGTTTTGCTTCAAATCGTTTTCCATACGGATGCTGTCAATGGTTTCGTACAGATAATCGCCTCCGGCAGAACTCGCGTGGATTTGGGCGGTCATTTTGGTTTGAGGAGAAAATTCTTTGGTCAGGAAAAAATCGAACGCCAATTGTTGATAATACTTTTTCCAATGATATTGGTCGGGAAATAATTTTCCGTAAGGTGTCAAATTGGAATAATCCAAACTCGCAGAGTAAGCATACGAAGGTTTTTTGTCGATATGCGTAACGCCGGCGTAAACGGACGAAACGGCGATATCGGTTTTGGCTTGCATCTGCTCTCTTTCCTTGGTGTTGAGGTTGACAATCCCCGACAAAGCCTGTCCAAATTCGGCATTAAACCCGCCCGATTGCAGGACTATCCCTTCAAACAAGTCGGAATTGAACCGGCTGCGCACACCGCTATTTTTAGAAGCAAGCGTATAAGGATTGGCGACAATCAGGTCGTTGATATAAATTTGCGACTCACCGGTACTTCCTCCTTGGATTATCAACCGTCCGTCATTGTCGTTGCTTTGTACACCCGGCAATACCCGCATATTCCCGATAATATCCGCCATGGCTGCCGGATTGGTTACAATATCGAAAGTGGACATTTGCAAGGTTTGCGCCGAATAATCGCTGAACCGTCCGTATTTCGGACCGGTTACAATCACAGCCGGTAATTTTTTCAGACTGTCCGGTGGAGTCGCCGGTACTTGCGCTTTCAGTGCTATATTCAAGCAGGCAAAAGCAAAAATCAATAGATATTTGTAATTGAAAGTTTTCATAAAGTAGTTCATTTTATAAACTTAATTAGTAAAGTTCACACCTGTCATTGCGGGCTTGACCCGCAATCCCCTGCAAATCGTTAATCTCAATTATTTAATAGTTTGCATCAGAAGTGTTTAACGGACATCGTGGGATGGCGGGTCAAGCCCGCCATGACAGATGTTCTCATCATTTTATGTATGTTTGCAACACTTTCACATAATCATCGAATGCCCTGACCCCTTGAACGGTAATTTTGCAAATGGTACAGGGAATTTTCCCCTTATATGTTTTCAATACCGAAATATAACCGGCTTCATGCAATTTATCTATTTGTACGCTCAGATTGCCGGAAGAGGCGCCTGTTTGTTCTTTCAAATAAACAAAATCGGCTTCTTCTACGCTGATTAGCAGCGACATGATGGCTAAGCGCAACTGGGAATGTAATAATGGGTCTAACTCTTTAAACATGCTCTTCTGCTTTTTTATTCAGTTTAATTCCCGGTATCACATATCCGATAACCATACACACTGCCAGAATAAGCATTTGGACGGCAACACCATTGGTAAAGAAAATGATTGCACACATACAAGCCACTGCGCCTGTCCATGAGCTAATCGCACCGTAGAAGAAAGGTTTGAACCGGCATGCTTTGGCAGTTACGTATTCGGAAACGCCCATAAACAGCAAGAGAACCGGATTAATCAAATAAAAATAATAATACACATGGGTAGAAAAAGAGAGGACGAAGATGATAAATATAAAAAGATAGGAAGCAAACATAAAGGCATTCCATGTCGAAGTAATAATATCATCGATATGCGTTTTCACAATCGACTCCCGGTCAATTTTGCGTTGCATCCATTTGGAAATAATCAGTCCGGGAATCATAATCAACCAAACCCAAAACGACAAATTAGGTGATTTGGAAGAATACACCAATAGATAAATGAATGCAATGTTTAACAAGGCGGTCGCGGAAACTAAATATCCCCAGAAAATCATATAATTTCCACTTCCTTTTTTAATATTGTTCTGGGCGCGGTTAATCATTTCATTGATGACCGATAAACTCTGTTGCTCCGTTAATTTCGTTTCCATATTTCTTTCGTTTAATAATTTAATCATGGCACAAAGATAAAGTAGTTTATTTTATAAACCAAATTTTAAGGGATATTTTTTACGACAACGATTTTTAAAATTTGCCAGTTAAAAATAAAAAGACTACTTTTGTTCTATAAATGTACAATTATGGCACAAGTAACAGGAATAACAATTGAACGAAATACGCAAGGCGCATCACAATACGCACGTATTCGTCAGAATACAAAAATTGATTTCGAATATACAGCCAAGGGAAATAGATTGTATCGTTTTAGACCTATTTCAAAGGAAGAATTAGAAAAATTGCGAGTCCATACTTATCCATACCTTGTATAAGAAGACCAATCTAATACAAAAAACAGATGAATTTTTCTCTGACAAATACAGCAAATGCATTAAAATAAAACCTCATTTCCACCTAATTTTCCCAACAAAACCATCTCAGTAGCAATCAATGAATTATCCCCACGCCTCGACCTTATTACCTCATTAAAAATCAAATTTATGAAAGTTGAATATAATAATCTTTACAAGCATTTTGTTTTTACAATATTGAATAGGATACCATTCATTTTGGAAAAATTCATCAACGACAACCATTTGTGTATTTGGCTTTTTTAGGCACAAAATGAGGTAATAAGGTTGAATGTGGGAGGATTAATTGCTTGCTACTAAGGTTGTTTTGTTGGGAAAATAAGGTGGAAATGAGGTTTTTATTCGTTATAAAGCAAAGATTTTAAATGCGTTGACCTTGTGTCGATAACTATGAATATTTTGATTAAGAGATTTATTTTTTCCGCTTTCAATATGTCATTATTTCAGCCCAATTTTGTATATTTGCAGGAAATTATACTGACATAATGAAAAATGCAGAAATACAAAAGCGCTTGCTTGGACTGAGGTCTATTATCGGAAATACACCCTTGTTGAAAATCGATTATAAGTACCGCGGAAAATGCCGGACTATTTACGCCAAGGCGGAATATCACAATCTGACCGGCAGCATCAAAGACCGGATTGCTTATTACATTCTGGAAGAGGCTTATAAATCGGACGAATTGCATCCCGATATGCACATTATGGAAGCAACCAGTGGCAACACCGGAATTTCTTTTGCCGCCTTGGGAAAAGCGATGGGACACGAAGTAACCATTTTTATGCCCAATTGGATGAGTTCGGAACGTATCAATTTGATAAAAAGCTTCGGCGCCAGCATTCGTTTGGTCACTCCGGAAGAAGGCGGTTTCCTGGGAAGCATTGAAATGACGGAAAATCTTAAAAAAGAAAATCCGGAGAAAGTATTTCTGCCCCGCCAATTCGATAATCATAAAAATTGCGAAGCACACGCCAAATCCACCGGACCGGAAATTGTGGAGCAATTGATACAATTGGGATTAATTCCCGATGCTTTTATCGCCGGCGTTGGGACCGGTGGAACGGTGATGGGAGTCGGTCATTATTTGAAAAATATCAACGACAAGGTAAAAATCTATCCGCTCGAACCGGCTAATTCGCCCACCTTGAGTGCGGGACACAAAGTCGGCAAACACCGGATACAGGGCATTTCGGATGAGTTTATTCCTTCGATAGTGAAATTAGACCAATTGGACGATATTATTCAGGTGGACGATGGCGATTCCATCATTATGGCTCAACAATTAGCGCGAACTTTGGGTTTGGGCGTGGGCATCTCGTCGGGCGCCAATTTCCTTGGGGCGGTCAAAGTCCAAAACTGTTTGGGCGATGATGCCGTAGTCACTACAGT